>JAIQGH010000155.1 GCA_020072655.1 Terriglobia bacterium
GGAGCTCGCCGGAGACCGGGCGCGCATCCTGCGGCCGGGCGGCGTCGCAGAGTCGGAATTGAAGGAGTTTCTCGGCTGACTCGCCTGCCCCTTCGCCACGGGTTCTTGCTGGCCGTCGGTATGCTGGTGGCCGGCGCGGCGCTCGCGGAGCGCGCCCTCTATCTGCGCGTGCGCGCGCAGGCCGAGCGCGATGAGGCACGCGCCGCCCAGGCCATCGTCGTCTTCGGCGCGGCCGAATACAACGGCTCGCCCTCGCCCGTCTTCCAAGCCCGTCTCGACCACGCGTTCGACCTGGAAGAGCGCGGGCTTGCCCCCCTGCTTATCACCACTGGCGGAAGCGGCGGCGATCCGAAATTCACGGAAGGCGGCGTGGGGCGCGATTACCTGATCCAGCGCGGCGTGGCGGCAACCAAGATCGTCGCCGAGACCGCGAGCCACACCACTTACGAGAATGTGCAAGCTGCCACGCGCCTCATGCGCGAGCGGCGCGCGAGTTCCTGCATCGCCGTCAGCGACGGCTTCCACCTCTATCGCATCAAGCTGATGTTTGCTTCCCAAGGCATCACGGTCTACACATCCCCTGCGCCTGCGAGTCCCATCGAGTCCGATCCCATCCAACGTCCGCTGCATTCCCTGCGCGAAGCCCTCATCTGTGGTCTGTGGCATTTGGGGATTCGCTAGTGACGTGGAACCTCGCAGCACGCGCCCCCGTCGAAGTGCGCCCACAGGCCGCATGCCCGGCGTGGCGTTTTGGTACATCAGCGTTTCTTGAAAAACCTTAACCCGCTGGAAATGAGGGAGTTATAAACTCTGTTTAGCGAATCCCAGAAATCTCATACGTGGACGCTGGCGGGCCCGCTGGGTTTGTGCCTACCGGCCGGTCGGTAGGCACGGACGCCCCCACCAGAGCGTGCAAGCTCGCGGCCAGCCTCAAGCAGGGTGGCGCACAGTTGCTGTTGAACTCTGCGGCCCGTGATCGTCGGTAATCACAAGCCGCCCCGATGAAATACATCGGGGCGCTACCCGCTGCAAAAGCCCACGACGACACAGGACGGTCGTCGCGGCCACCACTAACGTGAGGCTGCAGAGACTTGGGCAAGCGGCCCAGCAACCGGGTTTTCGTTACTCCTCGGGCCAGGGGGGCACCGGCTTGGTCTCGCCCTTTCTCAGGCCGCCGAGGTGGCGCAGGACCTCCTGATACCTGGGATGGTCGGGAGGATACCTCAGAAGCCCGTCCCCGACCATGCCTCCAGGGCCCTCCGCTCTCAGCCGCAGAACAATGGTTCCGTCCGCTTCCATGGACGCCGAGCCGATGGAGTCGCTGGTCATCGGGTTTCCTCCCTTGTCGATGTACTGCCACTTTCCCTCGGCCTTCACGTGCGCCCTCCCGTCTCGAAAGATCTCCACCTCGTCGAATTTCGCCGGAATAACGATCTCGCCCCTGCGGTTGATGAATCCCCACTTGCCGCCTTTCACGAGGCGATGCTCGCCGGAGGGCTCCTCCCGGCAGCCTTGGCAGAAGGCGGCCAAGCCTTCCGCGAAGGGGGCGGCAAAGTCAAACTTCGGCGCGATAACCACCCTGCCCCATTTGTTGAAGAACCCGAACTTCCCCTCGCGCGTGAATCGCGCCAGGCCTTCCGTGAAGTAGTCGGGGCCGTTGTCGACGACAAAGGGACGAATCACCACCTTCCCGCTAGCGTTGATATAGGCCCAACCGTTGCCGTCAACCACGGGCGCCACGCCCTCGGCCGAAAACTCCTCGGCCATCTCGAATTGGGGCTTGATCATGACTTTGCCTTGAATGTCCTTGTAGCCCCACAGGCCGTCCCTCTCGAAGGGAGTCAGGCGCGCCCGGGCACCACTGGTCTGGCCCACGGCGGCAGGTGGCATTAGAAGAAGCACGATTAGGAACCACCCCATCATTGCGCACCCCTCGCAGAGTTCCCTTTGAGTGACGATTTTCATTGCGAGTCTATACGGCCTCGGCAAGGCGAGCGAGACGATGCAGCGCGTGTTGGGCAAGAAAGAGTAGGCCTCGGAGGCACCGAGGGAACTCAGCCGAAATTGTGTTACCGTGAAATTGGGTAGTGGTACTTTAGTGTGGATATGACCTTCTTTTCCAAATCCATACTCCCAAGAGCCCAACAAGAACTACCGCAGCAAGAACGAGTAGCCGTGAAGAATTCAACCTCGCCGCGAACTCTCTGAGGAACAGAATGGTTCCAAGCCAAGTAAGTACAATCCCCAAACAAGTGCCCGCAACGCGCCGTACCAGCTTCCCGGGTTGCTTGTCTCGTTTCATCCGGAAATTCCGTTTTGATTTCCCGGCCCACCCTTAATGTACCCAGAATTTCCTTTTTGGCATTTCTGACGGCCAAGATATACCACACACTGCCTCGTTTTGGAGCGATCTGTTTCGGGTTCCATCCAACTGGCCCCCACAGGTCCCCGAAACGGCTCTCACTGCCCCTTGCCACCCGGCACTGCCGCTGCTCGAAGCTGGTAGCCACAACGAATCGGGGGTCGGATTCGCCGTGGGTTCTGCGCAGGGAACAACCAAGGACTACGACGGCATAACTGCAAAAGCCCACGACGAGAAAGGGCGCTCGTCGTGGCTACCACTGCAGATTCTTCGCGGAGTTTACACTGAGCGAAGCGAACGGGCTCAGAATGACAATCGGCGGTCTGTGAAAGGGCGGCCCCGCGGGTGGCGCATACCCCGACGTGTCGGGGTGTGCGATCAAGGCAGATGGTCCATTGGCAGCACTGACGGGTCCCCGAGGTAGTAGAACCTGAAGCTCGACCAAGGCCACTGGTCAGGCGATGTGACCAACCCGCGCTTCACCGGGTTGCCGTGCATGTAGTGCAACTTTTCCAGACGCTTTTTTTCACTCCAGACGTTCAAGTCGTAGAAGCGTCGTTGCCAGACCCGGTAGGGCCCGTGACGGCGCACGCTGGGCGGCAGGGCCACCCGTTCTAGCATTCTGCGGCACCAAGGGCGCTGGCGATTCTGGGCGAGGTTCTTGAGGATGAAGATGGCCGTGCGCTCCTTCAGGCTCTGAATAATCTGGGAGGGGTTGGCTTGGTCGGAGGGCCAAATCAGCATGTGAAAGTGTTCGGGCATCAGGACGTATCCGAGGACTTTGAAGCCCAGCGCTTGACGAAGTTCACCGAGCGTCTTCACGAAGTGGCGGCGAAAACGCTCGGAATTGAAAAGGCGGGCGCGCCGGTAGGTGCTGGCGGTAATATAGTGCAGGTGGTTGAGCCCGTAGTAATGGCGCTGGCGTGACACGCGAGCATTCTACAGCCCTGGGTCGCACACCCCGACTCGTCGGGGTATGCGCCACCCGAAAAGGCGGGCGCGCCGGTACGTGCTGGCAGTAATATAGTGCAGGTGATTGAGGCCGTAGTAATGGCGCTGGCGTGACACGCGAGGATTCTATAACCCTGGGTCGCACACCCCGACTCGTCGGGGTATGCGCCACCCGCGATCAACTCCCGGCGCATTTTAAAATGTCCCATCCCCCGGAGAGATGCACGCAGGCCGGTGCGCGCACCTCCCAGGGTCTTGCGTGCCGGCCGCTCTTTACGGACGTGCCGCACCGCCGGCGCCTAAGTCAGCCGTCTCACCCTCGCAGGAACCCATGACTTTCGCGACTTTCTTGACGCGAAAGCCCTGCGAACCCGAATCGGCTTTGACCTTCTTGCCCTGCACCTGAACCCGCTCGCCGGGTTTAACCGAATCGCCCCCCGCTACAAGCGAATACGTCTGATGGGTTCGCTCCTCAACCAGTTGGTTTCCATCGGCTCCGGGACGCACGCAGCCCACCAACGTGGCCTGGTGGTGAGTCGCCCAATAGATCAAAGCCGCCCCACCGACCGCGGCGCCGACTCCTGCACCGATCGCCGCCCCATTCCCGTACCCTCGTCCGGTGGACGAACCCATGGTGCCCCCACCCGGATACTGTGCCGCGGCGGACAGAGCCGTCGCCGCGCACAAAAATGTGACCAGAAACAAACGACCCAACACCCGATTTGCCATCTTCATATCCTCCTTTTCATTCATGAACAAAAGCATCGCGAGTGATCCCACCCGCCAGCCGCTCACTGTTCTTTCACAAACTCTCCGTGAGCTGCTTTGCCCGCTTGCTATCCACCTGTATTGGAGACACCGGCCCGGTGGGAAGATGCACTTGAAGGTGTAAAGAAGATGTCAATAACTTGTGGGCAGCTTGAAGCAGTGAGCGGGTAGCGCGGAGGTAGGCGCGGTTTGCCTTCCTCCGCGGCTCTTGGAGCTATTTCTTGAACGGGCGCCCGATAAATCGCGGCGCTACGCGGCCAAAAAGCTCACGACGAGGGAGGGCGCTCGTCGTGGCTACCACTTCGTCCTCCCGCAGGTGGCGTCGCAATTTGAACGTAGTGCCCCGATTCATCGGGGCAAATGCCGGGCCCCCGACAGCGTCGGGACAAGTTCCGCCCGGCGCTACGTCCCCCCGCGGGAGCGCGGAGCGCTCCGCTACCTGCCTGTGATAGGATGGCACCCTTGGATTCGACGCGCAGTCAATCCAAAATCCAAAATCGAAAATCCCCAATGCCATGATCCCTCGTTATACGCGCAAGGAGATGGGCCGAATCTGGAGCGACCAGAACAAATTCCAGCGCTGGCTGGATGTGGAGATCGCCACGGCGGAAGCCGAAGCCGAAATGGGCATGATCCCGGCGGAGGCGGCGCGCGCCATCCGCGAGAAGGGCGCGTTTTCCGTCGAGCGCATTCTGGAAATCGAAAAGAAGGTCAAGCACGACGTGATCGCCTTCACCACCAACGTCGCCGAAAGTGTGGGCGCCGAGGCGCGTTATCTGCATTACGGCCTCACCTCGAACGACGTCGTGGACACAGCGCAGGCGCTCGAAATCCGGGACGCGTCGGAAATCCTCCTCCAGGGCCTCGAGAAACTGAGCGAGGTGCTGAAGAAGCGCGCCTTCGAGTTCAAGCACACGCCGATGATGGGCCGCACGCACGGCATCCACGCCGAGCCCATCACCTTCGGCTGCAAGATCGCCATCTGGTACGCGGAGTGCCGGCGCAACCTCGAGCGGCTGCGATTCGCCGCCGAGCAGTTGCGCGTGGGCAAGATCTCCGGCGCGGTCGGCATGTACGGCCACTCGACGCCGCAACTCGAAGAGCGTATCTGCGCGAAGCTCGGCCTCGCGCCCGCGCCCATCACCAATCAGGTGATCCAGCGTGACCGGCACGCGTTCTACGTGTGCACGCTGGCGGTGATTGCGGCGTCGCTCGAGAAAATCGCGCTGGAAGTCCGCGGCCTGCAGCGCACCGAAGTCCGCGAGGCGGAGGAGTACTTCTCGCCCGAGCAAAAGGGCTCTTCCGCCATGCCGCACAAGCGCAACCCGGTGACTTCGGAGCAAATCTGCGGCCTGGCGCGCGTGGTGCGAGCGAACGCGCAGGCGGCGCTGGAAAATATCGCCCTCTGGCACGAGCGCGACATTTCGCACTCCTCGGTCGAGCGCGTCATCCTGCCGGATTCGACCATCCTCGTCGATTACCTGCTGGAGAAGACGACGAAACTTGTGGAGATGATGTTCGTCTATCCGGAGCGCATGATCGAGAACCTGAACCTGATGAAGGGGCTCATCTATTCCGGGCAGTTGCTGCTCGATCTGGCCGCCAAGGGCGCGGCGCGCGAGGAAGCCTACCGCTGGGTGCAACGCAACGCCATGAAGGTCTGGGAGACGCGCGAAGATTTCAGGACGCTGGTCGAGCGCGACGAGGACATCCGCCGCTACCTGACGCCGGAGGAGATCGCCGCCGTCTTTAACGTCGAGCGCTATCTCGCCCACGTGGACGCCATGTTCGCGCGCGTGTTCGGGACGTAGGGGCAGGCCTTGTGCCTGCCCTCCCTGGGGGCCGCCACGCGGGGCGTCCCCCACGCAAGGCGGATGCTGTGATGAAGAAACCTGTCTGGGTCGTGTTGGGTCTCATCCTCTCCGGCACGCTGCTTCTTGCGCAAGGCCAGAAGTCAGACTACAACGGGCTCAACCTGGGGATGGGGAATCTTTCGCGCTTGTCGCGCGCCAAGACCCGCTCGGTCAGCCCGGAGAACTTTACGGGCGAGAAAGGTAAGGGCGGCATGGCCACGGAAGGGACCGGGGCCAAGGCGGCGCGCGATCTCGGGCAGGGATGGAAGATCTCGCCCTCCGTTTCCATCGCGCCCAAACAGGTCTTCACGCTGGCCGACATTCAGGGGCCCGGCGCCATCCAGCACCTCTGGTTGACCCCCACGGGCACCTGGCGGTTTTCGATTCTCCGCATCTACTGGGATGGTGAGGCCACACCTTCGGTGGAAGCTCCCGTGGGCGATTTCTTTGCTTGCGGCTGGGGCAGGTACGCGCAGGTCTCCTCGCTCGCGGTGTGCGTGAATCCCGCCAGCGCCTTCAATTGCTACTGGGAAATGCCCTTCCGCAAATCCGCCAGAATCACCATGGAGAACCTCGGCGACGAAAAGATGACGCTCTACTACCAGATCGACTACGCGCTCACCGATGTGCCGGCCGAGGCGGGTTACTTCCACGCCCAGTTCCGGCGGACTAACCCGCTCCCTTACAAGAGCGACTACACCATCCTCGACGGCGTGAAGGGCTGGGGCCATTACGTGGGGACTTATATGGCCTGGGGAGTCCACAACACCGGCTGGTGGGGCGAAGGCGAAATCAAATTCTTCCTCGACGGCGACAGCAAATTCCCCACCATCTGCGGCACCGGCACGGAAGATTATTTCAACGGCTCTTACGATTTTGAGGCCGGGCCCAAGGACGCGCGCCACTACCAGGAGTTCACGACGCCGTACTCGGGACTGGCGCAGGTGATTCGCCCCGACGGCCTTTATGATTCCCAGCAGCGCTTCGGCCTCTATCGCTGGCACATCATGGATCCCATCCGCTTCGAGCAGGATCTGAGGGTGACCATCCAGGACTTAGGCTGGCACTCCGACGGCCGCTACCTGCCCGAGCAGGATGACATCTCCTCCGTGGCCTTCTGGTACCAGGCGGAACCCCACGCGCCATTTCCCAAATTGCCCAGTCGCGATGATCTGGAGCTTAAGTAATAAGCGTGAAGACTGTGGGGGGGAGCGCGGGCCGTCCCGGTTTGGAGTGCGGGAGTGCACCCCCACTTTGCCCTTGAGGATGTCATACACAAAAATGTAGAAGATTGGTGTATGATACGGTCATGGGACGCACCAACATTGACTTGGACGACCGCCTGATCCGCCGCGCGCGCAGGCTGACGGGCCTGCGGACCAAGAAGGCCGTGGTGCACCGCGTCGCAGACCT
>JAIQGH010000156.1 GCA_020072655.1 Terriglobia bacterium
AGGGGAGGGCCTTCATGGTCCTCCCGCGGGATCTACAGCTTATCGGGACTCCCCTACAAGCGTCCGAACGCGATGTCAGGGGCGGAGTCCTTGGCAAATTGGAGCGAACGCTGGTGATTCAGCGCTTTCGGCGGGAATCAGTCGTCGGTGTGGGCAGGTTCGCGGTAAGCCCCTCCACGTAACGCTCAATGCGCTCGCGGTCGGCGGGCGAAAGATTGATGAACTCCACGCCCATGCCCAGCTTGGGGACGATGTATTTCGTTTCCGCACTGGTCACAATGATCGGGCCGCCGTCGTTGAGGTGAAAGCGCACCTCCACGCGAGTCCCAACCTCGCAAGGCATACTCGTCTCCACGAACATCCCACCCGTACTGACGTCGCGCGAGAACGCGAGCGCCATGCAACCTTCGCACTGGATCTGCGTGGCCAGCGGGGCGCGAGGGAACTCGCGGCGATTGGCGGTCTTGTGGTGAATCATACGGAGGATGCTCTCCTGGTCCTCCGGCCTGATCTCGGTGAACTCCAGGCCAGCCCCCTGGCCGGGCAACAGGTAGCAGACTTTGGCGCGGACTTCGATGAAGGGAAGGTGCTTGGCGGGGCGAAAGCGCAGGCGGAGTTCGGAGCCCGGCACGAGGCCCTGCGACTCCAGGAGGCGCAGACCCCCGCCGCCCAGCGTTGACGCACGGGCGCGCACCTTCTTGTCTTCCACCGTGTACTCGACCGCGAAACTGGTCGGCACCCGGGGGTATTTGCGGGCGTCAGGTTTTTTCAAGTTCCTGCCTACCTTCCATCCGCGTCGCTCGGCGAGATTCTAGCATATTCGCCTGCTGTGCTTGGCCTGGATTTGAGGGGCGTGGGTGCCGTTAGTGATCTCGACACGGCGTGTTGATGGCTTGATGAATGCGCGTGAGGTCATCTGCCGTACACCCGTGGGTGTTCCGCAGGATCACTCCCCCAGCGCGGCTGTGTTCCTTGACGCGATTTTCGCGGGGAAAGTATAATGCTGGCTTTTCCTGCCGCTCAGTTTCCTCATCGAGAGCGCACGATCGGAGCCGACAGTGCCCACGGACGAACCGGAAAACCTCATTGCGCAGCGCAAGAAGAAGCTGCAAGCGATCGCTGACCTGGGATTCGAGATTTATCCCCGCAAGTACGACGTCACGCACACGCTGGCGGAGATTTTGAGCCAATATTCCGCGCTCACCGCCGAGGAGCTAAGCGCGCAGAAGATCGCGGTGCGAGTGGCCGGGCGCGTGATGACCATCCGTCCGCACGGCAAGGCGGGCTTCGCCCACCTGCAAGGGGGCGGCGCGCGCCTGCAAATCTACGCGCGCCTCGACGCGATCGGCGAGCGGGATTTTGAGCTTTTCAAGCTGCTCGACCTGGGCGACATCATCGGCGTCGAGGGCTATCTCTTCCGCACCAAGACGGGCGAGCTCACCGTCCACGCGGACCACTTAGTGTTTCTTGCCAAGGCGCTCTTGCCTCTGCCGGAAAAGTGGCACGGCCTGACGGATGTCGAAATCCGCTACCGGCAGCGCTACCTGGACCTGATGGCCAACGCGGACGTCCGCCGCATCTTCGACAGACGCAGCCGCCTGGTGCGCGCGCTGCGCGAATTTCTGGACGCCGAAGGCTATCTTGAAGTCGAAACGCCGATGATGCAGCCGCTCGCCGGGGGCGCGATGGCCCGGCCCTTCGTGACCCATCACAACGCCCTGGACATCGACCTCTTTCTCCGCATTGCGCCGGAACTTTATTTGAAGCGGCTGACGGTGGGCGGCCTGGATCGCGTCTACGAGATCAATCGCAACTTCCGCAATGAAGGCATCTCTACGCAGCACAATCCCGAGTTCACGATGCTGGAATTCTATCAGGCTTACGCCGACTATCGTGACATGATGGCGCTTACCGAGCGCTTGTTACGGCACGTGGCGCAGGCGGTGCTCGGCTCGCTCGAGTTCGAATACGAAGGCACGCGCATCTCGCTCGAGAAATTCGAGCGCTACACGATGAAAGAAGCGGTGGTGGCATTCTGGCCGGAGCCCGGTCAGGGACCCAAGCTCGCAGACCTGGGCGAGCCGCGCGCCAGTCTGCGCTGGGCGGAAGCCTATAACGCCTGGGCGGCGAAGTCCGCTCCGGGCCGCGAGCCCGTCGCGCTCGCCCCGGGGACGGCGCCCGGCGTGGTCTTGCAGGAACTCTTCGAGAAAGTCGCGGAAGAGCACCTGGTTCAGCCGACGTTCATCTACGATTTCCCGCTGGAAGTCTCCCCCCTCGCCAAGCAGAAGCCCGAGGACCCCAACCTGGTCGAGCGCTTCGAACTCTACATCGGGCGGATGGAAATCGCCAATGCCTTCAGCGAGCTCAACGACCCTGCCGAGCAGCGCGACCGCTTCGAGTACCAGCAGATGCTGCGCGAGAGGGGCGACCTCACCGCCCACGCTGTCGATGAGGACTACATCCGGGCGCTCAGCTACGGCATGCCCCCGGCGGGCGGGGAAGGCATTGGCATTGATCGCCTCGCCATGCTGTTCACCAATTCGCGCTCCATCCGCGACGTGATCCTCTTCCCTCTTCTGCGGCCGGAAAAGCACTCCGATGAACATTAGGTTCGGAGCAGGGATTGCGGGTTTCGAGACCCCTTAATCCTATCTCCGTCGCTCTTTCTTACGATCGCCTTCGTGTGCCGTGGGCTTGGACGAGCGCCCGCCGCTACTCAGCAACGTTTCAAGGGTGCCTGTCATCCAAGGTACCAGAGGGCATAGGAACGCGCAGGGTGGTAAAATGGCGCAAGGGGGTCGGCCATGAAACCCAGGGGATTGCTCGATAGTCGGCGTCTGTGGGCACTGGTTGGGGGGCTCCTCCTCCTGCCCGTGTCACTTCTGGGGCAGGAAAAGCTGTCCCACGTGCGCGTGGTGCGGCTGAGCTTCGTGAGCGGAACGGTGGCCGTCCAGCGTCCCGGTTCAACCGACTGGGCGAAGGCCCTAGTGAACACGCCGATCCAGGAGGGCTTCGTGCTCTCCACCTCCAAAGACAGCTATGCGGAAGTGGAGTTCGAGAACGGCTCGACGGCCCGCCTGGGAGAGCTGTCGAAACTCGAGTTCACCCAACTGGCGATGGATGCGGGAGGAAACAAACTCAACCAGCTTACCTTTGAGCAGGGATACGCCACCTTCCATTTCATTCCCGAGCACAGCGACAAATACAGCGTGAAGATTGTGGATGCCACAATCTCCCCGAGTGGCAAGAGCGAATTCCGGACCGACTTCAATGACAACCAGCTTCGCGTCGAGGTTTTCAACGGTGCGGTCGAGGTTGCGGCGGCCTCTGGGACCAGGAAAATCGGCAAGGATAAGGTACTCGAATACAGCCCCCAAAGCGCCGAGGCGTTCAACGTTCGCGAGGGCATCGAGAAAGACTCCTGGGACAAATGGGTGCAGGCTCGCGACACGCAGACCCAACTGGCGTTGAAGGACCAAGCCGTCCGGGCGCGCCGGTCAATTTACGGCTGGGGAGACCTGGGCGCTTATGGCGATTGGGCTTTCTTCCCCGGGTACGGTTACGGCTGGGCGCCTTACGCGGCGATGGGCTGGTCGCCCTACACCTTCGGGATGTGGGACTGGTATCCCAGCTTTGGTTGGACCTGGATCTCCGGCGAGCCTTGGGGTTGGCTGCCCTACCACTACGGGCTTTGGAACTACGATCCGATATTTGGCTGGTTCTGGATGCCGGGCAGTTTTGGGATGTGGTCGCCGGCGCTCGTCACCTGGTACACGGGATCGGGATGGGTGGGCTGGCGGCCCGTCGGTGTAGTAGCACGGCCAAGGTCGACTCCCGTGACGGCTGTTCCCACCCGTGTGATCCAAAGTGGACAGTTGATTAATTCGCAGACGGTGATCCCAGTTAGGCCTGGCCAAGGCACGGTCGTCAATCGTCTGCCAATCCTGCCGATGCCGCAGGCGATGCTCCCCGGAGCTCCGCTGACGGGGAACGTCGTGCTGCCGGGCAGGGCGACGGGGGTTCAGACGTCGGCCAGCGGCGCAATCACCAGCGCCACCGAACTGCGTACTCCCGTTAACCGCGGCGGCATCGCGACGGCCTCTTTCCGCGCTCATGCCACTCCTGCTCCAACGACGGTCCTGATGGGCGGCAATCCGACCCTCGAGCGAGCATTTATCGACGCGCACTCCGGTATGGGGTGGCGCGCTACCGGGATCTCGAAATCCCAGCCGCTCCGGGCCTACCAGGGAACAACGCTGGGTGGGCGTTATCCGATCTCCGCGGCCGCGAGCACGGCGGGCCGAGCCATGATTGCCCCCGGGCCCCCCGCTTCTTCGCGTGAGTTCGGCCGGCCCGCGCCCACCGTCCTGCCGCATGGAAGTGCCGTAGGGACGGTGGGGGCAAGCGGCGGGATATCAAGCGGAGGCTTCGGCGGTGCGAGTGCGCCTCGCGCTGGCGGAGGCGGCGGCTTCTCAAGCAGGGGGATGTCCGGCCACATGGGTGGCATGTCGAGTGGCGGTCATGGCTCGAGCGGCGGTGGCGGCGCGTCGGGCGGTGGGGGCGGAATGTCGCGGGGTGGTGGCGGCATGTCGGGTGGCGGCCATGGTTCTAGCGGCGGCCACCGGTAAGCGGAGTCGAATATAGACGGACTGCAAGAACCTACGAACGCTCCCTCATCTCCGGCCCGCAAGGGCCGGGTAAGTCATACTACCAGTCTCCATCCTCTTAGTTCTCAACCCATCTCAAACGGTCGTAATGCCTTGCTAGTCCGTGTGATAACGTCGGGATACGGACTGTAGCGGCGGCCTCTGACCGCCGGACTGCGATCAGGACATTGCTGCTACAGTGGCCGTTCCGAGCTCGTTCACTATTTGCGCGTGCTCACGGAAAATGAACACGAGGAACTGGTGAACAGGGGCAGTGGCACCACATGCCTTTTATGCCGTGGGACCGTAAGTTGGTGGCCCTGCAAGGGCTCCCGGCACGAAATCCGCGCCGTGGCTACGCGCTAACCATCGTTACCTTTCCACTCCGTAAAAACACTATCGCCGGAGCCGACCATTATTGGTTTCCGCGCACTAATGTACTCGCCGAGTGTCACGCGCGGTTTGGTCGGCATGTGGGCGCTTGCGACGTCATGAACTTGCTTGAGAATAGGGAACGGGACACAGCCCGTGAGACTCGTCGGAACGGTGTAGTAAAGGAAACCCGCATCGTCCGCTCCTCCACCAATGGTCTCACGGTGACGAAGCACCATGTAAACCATGCCCACAAGCTTTCCATCATCGCGGAATACTGGGCTTCCAGAGGCGCCGGGTTGAGTGTTGGCATGCAATAGGAAAGCGTGTGGTAACGTGGCAGAATGGTGCGGGAGAATCGCGCTAACAATTCCACAATGGAGAAATGGGGAAAGCTGGTGGAGCCAGCCTGGGGCCCTCAGACCACGTGTCCCCATCGGGAACCCGCCGAAAGCAACTTCCTCTCCTTCTCGTAACGGATCGGTGGCAAACTCAATCGCTGGAGTCTCCCTTACGGACAAGAGGATCATTGAAACCTCGGGAGGGTTGGGTCCCAAGTAGGACGTTGTCTCCCCCCAGATATCAGCATCGCCCATCGAGTCGATATCGACATTGAGTACCCCAACGCCCTTTCTCCCGTCCTTCTCTATTTCAGTAAACACAAGAACACAAGCGGGAAACCCATGATAGCCAGATGGCCTCGGGAGTTGCCTTATTGCGTCAGCCACATGCCGGCAGGTGCACACAACTCCTTCCCGTGATACTAGGAAACCCGAGCCGAGAATTTCGGGAAAGTCCGGCTTTCCGCGGTGGAACTTCTGTACAATTGCCACGATGCAATCCTTGATCATCTTGTATCCATTAATAAAGGCCATCCTCTAATGTCTCCTTTCGGCATTCCGCTTTACGTGTGGGTCCCTGTTGCATACGTTCAGCGCGCACGGTTACCAGCTTTAGAGACCCACGGCTTACACACCGGATCAGCAATTTCCGTTCTGGTATCCCAAGTATCTAGAAGTGTACACCGTGGCACGTGCTACCAGGTAGGCCATCTCCAAGCTCAGGGCCGTCTTCGCAAGTATGGCAGACTTGTCCTGGAACTCTGCGGCGGTTGTTGTTCCCGAACCCGAAGGCCGCGGCCGGCTGGCGCAGACCCCTGATTTGTGGGGTCTGCGGTTTCCCGAAGGGACTCGTCCTCGCACTCCTCGATTCAAGGGGCTCCGATGTAATGAGAACAAGTCGCTACGCGACATCGCCCCGATGCACGTCATCGGGGCGCCACCCGCCTCATTCAATCCCCTTTCGCGCAACGAGCAATTGCTGGTAATGTAACTCCCGCATGAAGTTCGAATTCTTCGTCGCGCTGCGCTACCTGCGGGCCAAGCGGCGGCAGGCGGCGATTTCGGTGATCACGGCGATCTCGGTGCTCGGCGTGATGGCCGGGGTGTGCGCGCTGGTGGTGGCGCTGGCGATCAACAACGGTTTCCGGCGCGAGCTGGAGCAAAAGCTCTTGGGGGCGAGCGCGGACATCACGCTCATCCGCTCGGCAAACGACGGCATCAAGAATTACGAAGCTCTGACCGAGCGCCTGGCGAAGCTGCCGCACGTGACGGCGGCGGCCCCGGCGATTTACGAGGAGGTGCTGATTTCCAGCCACTCGCGCGCCCAGGGGGTGGTTATCAAGGGAGTCGATCCCGCGCGTGAAGTCCGAGTGGGCAACTTGCTTTTGCACCTGCGTGAGGGCTCGCTGGCAGGGCTCTCGGAAACCTTTGAAAACACCGATCCGCTGATCGTGGGCAAGGACCTGGCGAAATCGCTCGGCGTCTTTGTGGGCGACACGGTGCTCGTGACCAGCCCGCAGGGCTACCTGACGCCGCTCGAAATCGTTCCCAAGTTTCGCCACTTTCGCGTGGTGGGCGTGTTCGATTCGGGGTTCTACGATTTTGACGCCACCTGGTCGTTCACCAATCTGGGGGCGGCGCAGCGGCTGTTCGACCTCGCCAACGTCGTCTCCGTCATCCAGTTCAAGCTCGACGATATTTACCAGGCAGAGCCTGTGGCCGAGGATATCCGCAAGGCGGCCGGCCCGGGCTTTGAGACTTCGACCTGGATGGAGCAGAACCGCTCGCTCTTCAGCGCGCTACGCCTGGAGCGGCTGGTAACCATCCTGACCATCGGGCTGATCGAAGTGGTCGCGGCGCTCAACATCGTGTCCGGCCTGATCATGCTGGTGAAGGATAA
>JAIQGH010000157.1 GCA_020072655.1 Terriglobia bacterium
GGGCCCTGGCCTAGGCGGCGGACCCGACCCCGCGGCCGCCGAAGCGCCTGCTCCGCCAGGATGAAGCAACCAGAGGGGAGTTTCATAGAACCAGCTCGTAACCCGACGCGCCTAAAACGCCGGTTATCACACAGACTCTGAAGCCCGGCGCTACTTCAGCAAGTTCCCTGCTACAATGGTTTCGTGGCCGAAGCGACGCCCACCCTGGTAACCGCCGGCATCATAACAAACGCTGATCAGATCTTAATTTGCCAGCGCCATCACGACGACGCTTATGGGTTGCAGTGGGAATTCCCCGGCGGCAAAGTGCGCGACGGAGAGGGCTTGGAGGAATGTCTCCGGCGTGAACTCGGGGAAGAATTGGCGATCGACGCGGACGTGGGCGAAGAGTTGTTCCGACTGCGGCACCGCTACCCGGACCGATACGTTGAGGTCGTTTTCCTGGCCGTTCGGTCATACCACGGCAAGGTCACCAACCGCGTCTTCGAATCGGTCGCATGGGCGCCCCGCCAGAAGCTTCCCGACTTCAACTTCCTGGAGGCCGACCGCGAACTGGTGAACCGAATCGCGCGAGGTGAAATTGTCTAAGCCGGCGGTAGGTGGTAGACGGCATGTGGGAGATGGGGCATTCTCCATATTCCGCCTGCCGTCGACCGTCTACCTGATCGCTCTGGGCCTTTGCGTTTCCGCGGTTCATCTGCTGCGCGCGCAGATTGAAACGGTCGAAAGCCTACCACCGCAATACACCTGGATCAGCCACGGGCGCGTGGAAGGCCACCTAGCGATAGGCTATTCGCCGGCCGCGGCATTCTCGCCGGATAGCACGGCGCTTGCGGTCGCCATCGAAGACAAGGTCGTGCTCATGGAACTCGGGGCAGCCGGCGTGCGGAAGGCCTTGCGGCCGCGCGTGGAAGGGGTTACGGATTTTACCGTCCAGTCTGCCAATTTTGTGGGGCCGGACCGGCTTTTCATCCTGGGCAGCGGCTTGGTCCACGGCAAGAACAAAAGCGAGGTGGCCCCGACGCCGACACTCGGGTTCCTGTGGGACATCAATCAGGACACCTTGTTCGGCAAGGTAAATGCCATCGGCGCGGGTGGCGGGATTACCCCGCCGCGTTACTTTCCTCAGATCGGCTATATCATTTTCTGCAAGGGCACGAATATCCAGCTCTGGCAGCCCGTCACCGGGCGGAACGGCCAGATTGCGATTCCTCAGCTCACGCGCGTGCCGAACCTTTTTGAATTCTCGCCGGATGGCCACTGGCTGCTGCTCGCGCAGCTTGAAGCCAGCTCGACCCCCGACCCGGTCGTGGTCGAACTCCGGGAGCACCGTTTTGTAGATTCGCTGCGCGGCCACCAGGGCACCGTGCTGAGCATGGCCTTTTCCCGTGACGACAAGAGGGTCGTCACCGCCTGCGAGGACGGCAAGGTGCGCATCTGGTCAGTCCCTGGGTGGCAGCTCCTGAAAACTCTCGAAGGCCATCATGGGCCGGTTCACTGGGCGGAGTTTTCGCCGGACGGCACCAGAATGGTTTCGGGCGGCGAAGACAAGACGGTCCGCGTCTGGTCGGCCGAGGACGGAACGCTCGAGCAAACACTCGAAGAGAGCAAATCGCCCATCCTCACTGTCGCCTTTTCTCCCAACGGCCAATACCTTGCCGCCTCCGCCGAAAAGGAAGTCCTCGTCTGGCAGCGGACGGTCAGTGGTCGGTAGTCAGTTGTCAGTTGTGGGTTGTCGGTCGTTGCCTGTCAGTGGCCAATAGGGCGTTGCCGCTTGTCAGCCGAAGCACTTGTAGGGCCGGGCTTCCCCGGCCCGTTCCCGGCACAAGCCGGGGGGGCAGCCCGGCATAGCCCCTCAAATGCCGACCTGAAGGTCGGCTCTACAGCGGCCCGCAAGCTGTCGCCAGCAAAATCGTGATAGAATTTTTGTTTAAGCGGCATGAAATCGCCGCGCTCGGGGTTTCTTAATCTATGCCCAAAGTAGGAATGATCAGCTTAGGCTGTCCCAAGAATCTCGTGGACAGCGAGGTCATGCTCGGAATCCTGGCGCGGCAAGGCTACGAGCTGACGCCACGCGCCGAGGAAGCTGACGTCCTCATTGTCAACACGTGCGGTTTCATCGAGCCCGCCAAGCGCGAGTCGATCGATACCATCCTGGAATTGGCCGAGCACAAGAAATCGCGGCCGGCGAAGCGGCTGGTGGTTGCCGGCTGCCTGGTCGAACGCTACCGCCAGGAAATCCTCAAAGAGATCCCGGAAGTGGATTTCGTCATCGGCACGAATGAGGTCGAGCGGGTGCTGGAAGCATGTAGCGGCGAGAGCGCTCGACGCGCGTCGCCTGAGCCCGGGGACCCGTACCTCTATTACGAATTCACCCCGCGCCTGCTGGCAACACCCGCGCCCAGCGCCTACATCAAGGTCGCCGAGGGCTGCGACCATCCGTGTTCCTTCTGCGTGATCCCGCAAATGCGCGGCCGCTTCCGCTCGCGCCGCTTCGAGAGCGTTGTCCGCGAAGCCGAGAACCTGGTGCGGCAGGGCATTCGCGAGATCACGCTGATCGGCCAGGATACAACCAGCTACGGCGAAGACCTGGGGCTCCGGGACGGCCTCGCCACTCTGATCCGCGAGTTGGGGAAGATTCCCGAGCTCGTCTGGCTGCGCGCTCTCTACTACTATCCCAACCGGATCACGGACCGGCTCATCGAGGCGGTCGCCGATACGACCAAAGCGTGCAAATACTTTGATATTCCGCTGCAGCACGCGAGTGCCACGGTACTCAAATCCATGCGGCGCGGGTCGAGCGGGGACCATTTTCTGCAAATGCTCGCGAGGATTCGCGCCGCGATTCCGAACGCCACCCTGCGCACTTCGATGATCGTCGGCTCTCCCGGAGAAACCGACCAGGACTTTCGAGCCTTATTGGACTTTGTCGCTGCCGCTGAATTCGATCATCTCGGAGTGTTCCTTTATTCCAACGAGGAAGGCAGCGCCTCATTCAACCTGCCGGGCCAGATTGCGGCGCGCATCGCCCGCCAGCGACAGCGCAAGCTCATGTCCCAGCAGCGGAAGATTTCCCGGCGAAAACTTCGGAGGCTTGTCGGCCAATCGCTGCCGGTATTGGTCGAAGGCCGCTCGCCAGAGACTGACCTGCTCTTTCGTGGCCGACTCGAATCGCAGGCGCCGGAAATCGACGGGTTGGTTCTGATCAACGACTTCGACGGGCCGGCCCTCGAGCCCGGCGAGTTTCGCTGGGCGACGATTACCGAGTCGCACGATTACGACCTCGTGGCGCGGGTCGAATCGGCTTACTTTGCGGAGCGTGGTCACGTCGTTCCGCAAGATTCTGCTCCGCCGCAACTCGTGCAAATTCAGCCCCCTCTTCGCGGCGCCCAGGATAGCAGCCATGCGCTGCCCCGTGTGTAAACGCGCGACGGTTTGGAAGGGAAACCCGTTTCGTCCCTTTTGCAGCGGACGCTGCAAGTTGCTCGATCTGGACAATTGGCTTGCGGAGCGCTATCGCCTTCCCGTGGCGGAAGAGGCAGAACCGATCGACGAGTTCCCAGAGCCAAGTGAAACTGCCAAGGAGGATCGTGGCTGAGCAGCGGCGCGAGGCTGCCGTCTGGATCGCCACCTGCGGCGGAGTCGGATACTTCCCGCTCGCGCCGGGAACCGCCGGCTCGGTGGTGGGAATTATTCTGGTGGCGGCGCTGGGAAGAATCGGACCAGCGCTGGGTTGGTCCTGGGTCTTGCTGGCAGCGGCCACTGCAGGTATCTTTCTTGTAGGGACCTGGGCGGCGGGTCGGGCGGAGAAGTTCTTCGGGCGGACCGATCCGCGGCAGGTCGTGGTGGACGAGGTCGCCGGCCAGTTAATCACGTTTGCGGCGCGGCCGGACGCGCCCTGGAAATGGCTGCTGGTAGGTTTCCTGCTCTTCAGGTTCTTTGATATTGTTAAACCCTTTCCGGCGCGCACGGCGGAACGGCTTCCCGGCGGTTGGGGCATCATCGGGCGAAACGATGGAGCGAGGCAAATCCAAATCGAGCAAGCCGCGCATCGAGGCGATTGCGCCGCGCGCCGCTATCTGTGGAGGCGAGATCGCCATCCAAGGACAAGGCTTTGTAGCGAATGGTAACAAAGGTCCTGTCGTGCGCTTCGGCGAGCAAGCCGGGAGTGTCCTCATCAGTTCGCAGAATCGCCTGGTGGTGCGCATCCCGGAAGGCGCGGCGAGCGGCGACGTCACCGTGGATGCCGACGGGCGTGTCAGCGAACCGGTTTCCATTGTGGTCGGCCTCACGATCACCGAGAACCTCCACCCGGTGGCCAATCCGGCCATCGACGCGGCGGGCAACATCTTCAGCACGTTCAGTGGCAGCCGCGGACAGAAGGTGCCGGTTTCCGTTTTCAAGGTCGCGCGCGATCACACCGTGCAGCCATTTCTGAGCAGCCTCATGAATCCCACGGGACTGGCCTTTGATCGCGACGGGCTGCTTTACATTTCAAGCCGCGCCGAGGGGACCATCTACCAAGCGACGCCCGACGGGCAGCGCTCCGTCTACGCGGAGGGGATGGGCGTCGCCACCGGCATGGCCTTCGATCACGACGGGAACCTTTACGTGGGTGACCGCACGGGAACAATCTTCAAGATCAATCCCGCCCGGCAGATCTTCGTCTTCGCCACCATGGAACCGAGCGTCGCCGCGTATCATTTGGCCTTCGGGGCCGACAATCACCTGTACGCGACGGGGCCGACCACGTCGAGCTTCGACCACGTCTATCGGATTTCCCCCGCCGGGCAAGTCACCTCTTTCTACCGAGGGCTGGGACGCCCACAGGGACTTGCCTTCGACGCCCAGGGGAATCTCTATGTGGCCGCGTCGCTCGGAGGCCACCGCGGGATCGTGCGGCTCGCAGGGCAGAGCCCGCCGGAGCTGGTCGTCTCGGGCAATGGGATCGTCGGGCTGGCCTTTACTCCTCATCGCTCCATGATCGTGGCCACTAATAGCTCGCTAATCGAGCTGTTCGTCGATATTGAAGGCAGACCCTTACCACAGTGACAAGTGACGAGTGACAAGAAAGAATCCAGAATTCAGAAGTCAGAATCAGAACGTCGCGTAGTCAGGCCCAATTCTTGCTTATCTGGCGGTGAGCCTGTCGCAATAACGAGCCGGGTTCTCGTGTCCCTTATTCTGAATTCTGACTCCTGACTTCTGGCTTCCGGCTCGTCACTTGTCACCTGTCACTCGTCATTGCTCTTCCATGGACGCTGAGATCATCGCTGTCGGCTCCGAACTGCTTACCCCTTTTCGGCAGGACACCAACTCGCTTTTCCTGACCGACAAGCTGAACTCGCTGGGCATTGAGGTGCGCTTCAAAACGATCGTCGGCGACGATTCCGAGCGCCTCACTCAGGCCTTCCGCGTGGCGCTCGGCCGCTCGCGTCTGATTATCCTGACGGGCGGCCTGGGGCCGACCGAGGATGACGTCAACCGGCAGGTGGTAGCGGAGGTGCTCGCGAGGCCGCTGCGCGAGGTGCCGGAGATTCGTCAGCGCATCGAAGAGCGCTTCACGCGTCTCGGCCGGACGATGGCCGAGAACAACCTCCGCCAGACGCTCGTGCCGGAGGGCGCCGAATGGCTCAAGAACCGGCAAGGGACGGCGCCGGGATTATGGATCGAACAGGACGGTATCGTAATCATTATGCTGCCCGGCCCGCCGCGCGAACTGGAGGGGATGTTTGAGGCCGAGTGCCTGTCCCGCCTGGCTCGCCTAGTTCCGGCGCAATGCTTGCGCAGCCGCGTTTACAAGGCCGTGGGGCTGGCGGAGTCCGAGGTCGATCAACGCATCGCGCCCATCTACAAGACCTATTCGAACCCGTCCACGACCATCCTGGCCACTCCCGGCGCAATCGAGGTGCATTTGCGCGCTCGGGCCGCGAGCGAAGCCGAAGCCGATTCCCTGCTCACCGAACTGGGTGAGAAGATTGAAGCCGCCCTCGGCGACCATCTGTTTACGAGCCGCGGCGAGTCCTTGGAAGAGGTGGTCGGAATGTGTCTCGTCTTGCGGCGAAAGACGCTGGCTGTCGCTGAAAGCTGCACCGGGGGACTGCTCGCCGAACGTCTCACGCGCGTCCCCGGCAGCTCGAACTATTTCCTGGGCGGGGCCGTGTGCTATTCGAACGAGCTGAAAACCCGGCTCGCCGGAGTCCCGCAGAATTTGCTCGAAGAGAACGGGGCGGTCTCCAAGCCGGTCGCCCTGGCGCTTGCGGAAGGTATCCGCAGGCACACGGGCGCTTCAATGGGGATCGGCATCACGGGCATTGCCGGCCCGGGCGGGGGCAGCGACGAGAAGCCGGTCGGGTTGGTGTTCATCGCGCTCGCCGACGAACGGGGCACGCAAGTCCGCGAGTTCCGTTTTCCGGGCGACCGCGAGCGCGTCCGCCTCTGGGCCACCCAGGCGGCGCTGGAGATGATTCGGCGGCGGATTCGAGACTGAGAGAATCGTTGATTGACGATTGCCGGCTCCGAATTGAGAATCGGCAACCTCGCTCGTGGCAGGCAACTGGGAGTGCCTTCCCATCGTCAATCGACAATCCTCAATCGGCAATCCTAACATGCGCGCCTTTGTGGCCATAGACTTACCCGCCGAGATTCAGGCGGCGCTCGCCGGCCAGCAGACGGCGTTCCGGGCTGCCTCGGCCGACGCGCGCTGGACGCGTCCCGAAGGCACCCATCTCACGCTGAAATTCCTTGGCGAGATCAACGATCAGCAGGTGAGCCAAGTGAGAGAGGCTCTCTCCGCCCTGCCTTCGTTTCCGCCTTTTGTTGTGGAAGTCAAGGGATTCGGCTTTTTCCCGGATGCGCGCCGCCCCAGCGTTTTCTGGGCGGGCGTGGAGGCGCCTCCTGAGTTGGGTGAGTTGGCGCGTCGTGTCGAAGATTCCTTGGAGAAGCTGGGATTCGCGCGCGAGCGGCGCCCGTTCAATCCTCACCTCACGCTCGCCCGGTTCAAGGTGCCGCGGGCGCAACCCGGTCTGGGCATCCTGGCCGAGCGCCAGGCGAGCACTTCCCTCGGCCGATTCGAGGTCTCGGAATTCTTCCTGTTTGAGAGTAAACTCTCACCGCACGGCGCGGAATACCGCAAGGTGGCGCGCTTCCCTGGGTAGGGAGATTCGCGCGGTCACGCGCTAATCACAGGCCATGTTCCCTGCTCTCATCCCGCTTGTCGCTTACATTCTTGGCTCGATCCCCTTCGGCTATCTCCTCGTGCGGTGGCAAAAGGGGATTGACGTGCGCTCGACGGGCAGCGGCTCGATTGGCGCCACCAACGTCTTACGCAATCTTGGCCTGATTGGCTTCGCCGCCACGTTCCTGCTGGACTTCGCCAAGGGCGCCGTGGCCGTGCTTCTCGCCGCGCGGTGGACTGCCAATGCACCACTTTGGGTTGCCATCGCGGCGTTTGCAGCCGTCGTTGGCCATTGCTTCCCCGTGTGGCTGAAATTTCGCGGAGGCAAGGGCGTCGCCACCAGCGCCGGAGTATTTTTCGTCCTCGCCCCGCTCCAGGTGGGGATCGCGGTAGCGGTTTTCGTCGTGGTGCTCGCCGTAGGACGGTACGTTTCGCTAGGATCCATCGTCGCGGTGGCGGTGTTTCCTGTGTTGTTTCAAGTCCAGGTGCACCCACCGCTCGCTCTCGTCGTCGGGGCAGCGGGCTGCTCAGCCGTCATCATCGTCCGACACGGGTCGAACATCGTTCGACTGCTGAAAGGCACGGAGAATCGGCTGGGGAGCAAGAAAGCAGGAGGCAGTAAGCAGTAGCGCCCCGACGCGTCGGGGCATGCCGGGCTGCCCGCCCTGGCTCGCGCCGGGAACGGGCCGGGGAAGCCCGGCGCTCCTGAAATTCTATGGCTCATCGAGTCTCCATCATCGGCGCGGGAGGTTGGGGCACGGCGCTCGGCTTGACGCTCCATAGGCTGGGCCACACCGTACGAATCTGGGCTTACGAGCCGGAGGTCGTTGAATCCATCCGCGCCTGTCATGAAAACCGGCTGTTCCTGCCTGCTGTCGTCCTCCCAAGGGACCTCGTCGCGACGAACGACCTTGCCGAGGCGCTGGAAGGGGCGGAAATCGTCGTTAGCGCGATGCCCTCGCACGTCTGCCGTCCCCTCTATGTCCAGATGCTCGCCCACCTCCAGCCGGAGTTGGTTTTCGTCAGCGCGACCAAAGGGCTCGAGATCGAAACCCAGATGCGGATGAGTGAAGTCATTCGAAGCGTCGTCGGCCGGCGCTTTCCACCCCGCCTGGCGGTGCTTTCCGGCCCCAGCTTCGCGCGGGAAGTGGCACGCGGTGACCCCACGGCGGTGGTCGTCGCCTCTGAGGATGGTCCGACGACGACTCTTATCCAAAAGGAGTTTTCCTCGCGGACGTTGCGCCTCTACACTTCGACCGATCCCATAGGGGTGGAAATGGGTGCCGCAGTTAAGAACGTGATCGCCATCGCGGCCGGCGTCGTCGAAGGGCTGGGGTTGGGTCACAACCCTGCCGCGGCGCTCATCACGCGCGGCCTGGTGGAGATGACACGCCTGGCCTGCGCTTGCGGCGCGCGCCGCGAAACATTGACGGGGCTCGCGGGCCTGGGAGACCTCGTCCTCACCTGCACCGGAGATCTGAGCCGCAACCGCTACGTGGGCATCGAGCTCGGCAAGGGGCGGAAACTGCCGGAAATCCTGAGTTCGATGCGCATGGTCGCCGAGGGCGTCAAGACGACGGAAGCGACAGTGGCCCTCGCGTCGCGCCACAACATTGAAATGCCGATCACGCGGCAGGTTTGGCGCATCCTCGCCGGCGAAACCTCGCCCCGCGAAGCCATCCGCGAACTGATGGAGCGCTCCCTCAAAGAGGAATGAGCCGCTGTAGCGCCGCCCGGAACCTGTCCCGGCCTTGCCGGGAGGGCGGCATGCCGGGCTGCCCGCCCCGGCCCACGCCGGAAACGGGCCGGGGAAGCCCGGCGCTACAGGAACAGGCAGAGAATCCACACGGCTCGTGTCATTGAATGATTGCTTTCGGCAACCTCTTGCCGTAAGATGCGCAGCCGAGAGCCGCATGGAACGAAGCCGCACGCGTCGGGTACGAATCCTCTACCTGCTGCTGGTTATCCTCATCGGCATCAGTGTCGTCCCCCTGTGGATTTACACTTCCAACATGATGGCGCGGAACCGGGAATACCTGGAGACCCAGGAGAACATCCTGCAGTCAACCACTTCGCAATCCCTGGCGCGCGAAATCTCGCTTTACCTTGAAAATCTGCAACAACGGCTGAAAGAGTTCTTCGAGCAAGTCGTGCCTCTGGCAGCCTCAGTCGAGGGGAACCAATACGCCTCGGACCGCCGCCTGCGCGAGGCGTTGCAGGAGATCGTGACTGACTGGCCGATGGCGCTCTACGCCACGGTCTTGAACACCGAGGCTCGCGGAGTGCAGGCGGGCGGGTACAACGCCGCTGCCGACGCCTTCCTCCGCAAGGCCCTTGAGGCGGCCTTCATCGCCGTGCGGCAGGGCACCTTGTACCAGAGCGACCCCATCACCATCGTCAGGAACGGCAAGAGCGAGCCGGTGATGGTCTGGGCGAGTCCGATCACGGTTGGAAACGAATTCCGGGGCATGGTGGCGGTGGTCCTGACCCTCGCGCCGGTGCTCGAACGCCTGCAGGAGACACGGCGCACGGGGCTGGAGGCCTACATCGTGGACAACTCTGGCCGTCTGGTCGCCTCCAACGTCCCCGACAAGAATGTCCCCGGCAAGGATATGGTCGGCGTCCCGATCGTGCAGATGTTTCTTGCCTGGCGCGGCGCGGCGCGCGCCACCGAGACCCGCAAGTTCCCTCTCACGGAAGGCAATGAAACGGTCGAGATGCTGGGGACCTACTCGCCCATCCAGAACGTCAACTGGGGCGTCATCGTCCAGAAGCGCCTCAGCGATGCCTATTTCGTCGTCGACGAGATGCGCCGCCGAACGCTGGGCTGGGGCCTGGTGGTCATTCTCCTCAACGTGCTGGTCGCGGTTTTCGCGGCCAAGTCCGTCACCAAGCCGCTGGAGAGCCTGACGCAGACCGCGCGGTCATTCGCCGAGCGGCAGTACACACAGCGGGCCGACGTACGGAGCCGCATCCAGGAGGTCGCGCACCTCGCGGAAGGATTCAATCAGGCGGGCGAAGAAATCCAGCGTTACATCGGCGACCTGAAGGCCGCCTCGGACATGAATCGGCAGCTCTTCCGAGACTCCATCCGGATGATCGCCTCGGCGGTCGACGCGAAGGACCCTTACACGAAAGGCCATTCCGGCCGCGTCTCGGACTACTCCGTGATTCTGGCGAAGGAGTTGGGCCTGCCGGAAGATGAGGTGGAAAAGGTCGAGACTTCGGCCATTCTCCACGACGTGGGCAAGATCGGCATCAAGGATAACGTGCTGAACAAAGAAGGCGTGCTCACCCAGGAGGAATTCGATTTGATGAAGCGGCACACCGTCATGGGCTACGAGATCGTGCGCCAGGTCAGCCAACTGCACGAGATGCTGCCCGGCATCCGCTGGCATCACGAAGCCCTCAACGGCAAGGGGTACCCGGACGGCGTCACGGGCGACGAATTGCCACTGATGGTGCGGATCATCTCCGTGGCGGATACTTTCGATGCGGTCACTACTGATCGTCCTTACCAGGACGGTCGGCCCTTTCCGCAGGCCCTCGAAATCCTTCGCAAGCACGCGGGCAGCAAGTACGATCCGATCGTGGTTGACGCTCTGCATTCGGCCTACGCGAAAGGCGCGCTGCACCATTACGAGCTGCAGCGCAAAGAGCAAGAAACCCTCCCTCAGCCCACCGCATGACAGCGTGAAGCATTGGAATTCCCTCCCCCGCGTCCGCCGCGTTCGCGTTACAATCGTTCTCGATGGTGCAATCTCTCTTTGGAACGGGCGAAAAGAAGAGCAGCTTCTTCGACCGCCTGAAGCAGGCCGTCTCCTCCACCAAGGCGCAGCTCGTCGAGCGCGTCGAGGAAATCGTCGAGGGCAAGGAAGCCGTTGACCAGGCGGTGCTGGACGACCTCGAAGCGACGCTGCTGGCGGCCGAGCCTGCGCGATCAGGTCAGTCGGCGGAAGCTCCAGGAGCCGAAGCAACTACGCACCGCCCTGGAAGCGGAAATCCTCGCCGTGCTTGAAAATCCCGGCGGAGCGCGCGTGGCAACGCGGCCGGCATCGGCGCCCAAGCAACCGCCGCCGGGGCAGCCCGAGGTCATCTTTGTCGTAGGCGTCAACGGCGTCGGCAAGACGACGACTATCGCCAAGCTCTCACACTACTATCTCCAGCAGAACCGCCGGCCGCTGCTGGCTGCAGCGGACACCTTCCGGGCGGCCGCCAACGAGCAGCTCGAAATCTGGGCGGACCGCCTGGGCGTCGAGATCGTCATGCAGCACCCCGGCGCCGACCCGGCGGCCATCATCTTCGACGCCCTGGCCGCCGCCAAGAAACGTCACGAAGATCCAGTCATCGTGGATACCGCGGGACGTCTACACACCAAGTACAACCTGATGGCCGAGCTTGAGAAGATGTGCCGCATCGCCGGCCGCGAAGTGCCCGGCGCGCCGCATCAGGTGCTGCTCATCCTCGACGCCACCACGGGCCAGAACGGCCTCCAGCAGGCTCGCCAGTTCACCGAACATGCCGGGACCACCGGCATCATCCTCACCAAGCTCGACGGCACGGCCAAAGGCGGCGTGGTCGTGGCCATCGTGCGCGAACTCGGCCTGCCCATCCAATTCGTCGGCATCGGCGAAACGGTCGAAGACCTCCTGCCCTTCAACCCGCGCGAGTTTGTCGAGTCCCTGTTTGAAACGTAGGACCTTGGGGACGCCACAGGCGCGCGTGTTGATAGATCCCGCGGGCTTGCCAAGGACGACTAAGGTTTCGTGGCAGGTGCGCCCTGCAATTTGCGTGTGGGAAGCTTTTGCAGTGTGATGCGCGTGGTGGTCGTCTCGCCCGGGCGGACGCCGGCGTTCACGCGCCGGCCGCGGTAGCCGGGTTTGCTGATCAGCACGGCGTAGCGGCCGGGATGTAAGCCAAACCGGCAGGTGCCGCCCAGACCGGTCGTCGAGCGATAGCCGGGAACGGAAACCAGGACACCTTGAAGCGGCTTGCTGGCCTCGTCCACGACGGTGACATCCAGAATTCCCTTCCCCGGCGCAGGCATGCCGCCTTCTTTCGTTTGCGCGGGAAGCGTCACGGCGAAACCGATAAGTAAACAAGTCGCAAAGACCGCCAAGCTTCTGCTACCCATGGGGCTCCCCTCGTTTGGAAAAACTGAACGCCGGTCAATCCGCGGGCATCGCTTGCCACAAATGATAGACCAGCGGGCCGCCAATCGCCACCAGGCCGATTCCCGTGTAGGCGCCCGCAAAACCCCCGAAATATCTTCCCGTCAGCCATGTGCCGAGATTATGGCCGAGGCCGTTCACGATCATCACGCCGCCATAGACGAGGCTCAATTGGAAGGCCCAGCGCCTCTGCTGGAGAACGAAATAAAGCAGCACGACCGGAATGCTGAAGAGGATTTCGTTCGCAATCAGGAATCGGCCCAGCCCGCCGAGCCGATCGATCATCCAGAAACTTCCCCAGATCTCCTCAAACACATGGGCCAGGTGCCAGAGGAGCATCAGCAGAAAAAAGAAAACCAGTCGCTTGTTGATCATCAACAACCCCCCGCTGGGGCGACGCCAGCCATGACGCGCCTGAATGCTCAGTTGCCGGTCATTGCCTTTTTCGGAGCGCAGAGATTTCGGCGGGCTTCAATTCCCGCCACTTGCCGACTTCCAGCCCTTCCAGCGTCAGCGGGCCGATGCGCGTGCGCACAAGCTTCAGAACCTTGAAGCCCACGGCCTCGACCATGCGGCGGACCTCGCGGTTCTTGCCTTCGGTGAGCACGACTTCGAGCCAGGTGTATTTGCCGCGATCCTCGACGCGCCGCACGCTCTCGGGCCGCGCGAAGTCGCCGCGCTTCATCTGGACGCCGGCCCCGAGCCGCGCAAGAGTTTCGCGGTCCATCAGGCCGTTCAGTTTAACAAGATAGGTTTTCGGGATTCGCGATTCGGGGTTCGTGACGAAGTCCGCGAACTCAGTGTCGTTCGAGAGCAGCAGCAATCCCGACGTGTCTTTATCGAGCCGCCCCACCGGGGCAACCCAGCGGCCGGACTCCCCCAGGCAGTCGTAAACGGTCCGGCGGCCATCCGGATCGCCGTGGCTGGTGATGACACCTTTCGGTTTGTAGAAAAGGAGATAGGTTCGCCGCGCACGCTTCAGACGTCTGCCGTCGAAATGGACAGTGTCCTTGTCGGGATGCACCCAGCAATCCGGATCGCGCACAACGCGGCCATTCACCTTGAGCCGCCCAGCGAGAATCGCTTCACGCGCCTCCGTCCGCGAAGCGAGGCCGAAGCGGGAAAGGACCCGGTCGAGGGTGAGGGCGGGTTTGGGCTTCATGCGGGATTGGAAAGTCGATGGTTGAGAGTCAAGGCTTCAGAGTCGAGAGTTAAGAGAAAAAACGCCGTATCACCGCAGGTCAACGCTCTCAACTCTCGACTCTCAACTCCCAACTCTTGACTGTTGAATGTCGACTGTCAACTGCTCTTCAAGAACGACACCTCATCGAGATAGATGAAAGCCTGGACGATTGGTTCCTCCGCGCTATCCAACTCACTGACCGGTCCGAAGAAGGCCACGCGACCGTCCACCAGGAAGACGATGCGGTCGGCGAGCTTGCGCGCCAAGCGCATGTCGTGCGTGACCACCATCGAGGTCAACCCGGTCGCGCGCTTCAGTTTCAAAATCAGATCGCTAAGCGTTTGCGCCATGAGCGGGTCCACCATGGTGGTGGGCTCGTCATAGAGGATGGCTTCCGGCTCGGCGGCCAGGGCGCGGGCAATCGCCACCGAACGTTTCATCCCCGTGCTGAGGTCGGCGGGCATCAGGTCGCGTCCCTCCGCGAGATCGACACGCCCCAAGAGCTCATCGACGCGCGCCTGGATCTGATCCTCGTTCAGGCTCAGACCTCGCTCGACGCGCTCCCGCAGGGGGTAGGCCACGTTCTCGCCCACGGTGAGTGAGTCGAAGAGCGCTCCGGATTGAAATACCATCGTCACTCGCCGGCGGATCTCCACGAGCTCCGGTTCCGTCAGGCGAGAAACTTCCTTGCCCGCCACAAAGACTTGCCCCTCGTCCGGCTGGAGAAAGCCGAGAATGTGCTTGAGCGTGACGCTCTTTCCCACGCCGCTGCGGCCCAGCACGACGACCATTTCGCCGCGCCGCACTTCGAAACTCACGTCCACCAGGACCGGCTGGTCGTCAAACGCCTTCGAGACGTGGATGAACTCAATATACGGAGCTGTCGTGTTGTTTGATTCGGACATTGTAAAATTATGAATTCTGAATTATGAATTATAAATTTCAATATGGGAGTTGAACGCCTGACAGATGCTCGAGACAAGATACAGATCAACATTCATAATTCACAATCCGAAATTCAAGATTCGTCTCGCCGCTTCGTAGTCGGCGGGCGTATTCAGGTTGACGAAAATCCTGGGCGCGAACCCGGCGCGAGCGATTTCCCGCCACGGGACAACCTGGCAACGAACGCGCGGGAAGAAACCGCTGGTCTTGTTTTCACCCGCGTCGAGCCACGCCCGAATAGCCGCGAGCGCCCGACGACGATAGACGGCCGCGAGTGGCTGAAGTCGGCCGTCGCTGGCCTCGGGAACGGTCGCGTCGTTTTGTTCCGTCATGGCCAGCCGCGCCAGATGCTCCAGGAAGCGAGCCTCCATGAACGGGAGGTCGCACCCGAGAAACAGATTGTACTCTGTTCGCGAACGTTTCAATCCTGTATAAATCCCCGCCAGTGGCCCGCGGCCGGGCAGTTCGTCCGCCCACCCGCAGGCGTCCAAGCCGCAGGTACCCGAAGGCAGGCCCACGATCGCCGTAGTTCGGCACACGCGACGGAGGAGTCGGAGCTGGCGTTCCAGCATCGTTTCGCCGCTCAAGGTCAGGAGCGGTTTCGGCCTAGCCATGCGGCGGCTCTCACCGCCCGCCAAGACGAAACCCGATAACTGCAAGCTCCGCCGTCCCATAGCTTGGGAAACCTTCCGATTGGCGCGGTAGCGCCCCGATTCATCGGGGCAAATGCCGGGCTGCCCGCTCCGGCTCGTGCCGGGAGCGGGCCGGGGAAACCCGGCGCTACAAAGGCCGGTTAGTGCGCGGGCTCTGGGGCGATCCCGGATTGCACGCGGCGTTCCAGTCCGGTCAGGAGAAACTTCCCGTCATTGCTGTAAGTAGGGTAATAAGTGTAGAGCTGGTCATGCAATTTCAATTCGAGGCGGAACTTATCCTGACCTGCCTGCGAAGTATCCGGCGCCTCGAAAAGGTTGTCATCCAAGAACTCCGGCAACGTGCTCTCCGCGTACTTGCGGAACATCTCCAGGCTGGCGTCTTGGTTCTTCAGGAATTTCGGCGGATCGATGAGGCTGAAGGCGGCGCGGAAATCCTTCAAGTGCAGCGCGGAGACAAAGCGGTAAACCGTGTAGTCTTCGCACGTTGAGTAAACGGTTTTTCTGGGCACAAAAGCCTTGCCGTCCCAGGTGTACAGAGTGGCGATTCCAAAGCCGCGGTTCCCCTCGCGCGGGAAGTGGACCAGTCCTGGATCGGCCTTGCCGGAGACCAGCATCTCCGCCGGCGCGTCCGGAGCAGCGTCGCGAAACGCGACTTCCCCGGCGGCGAGTCCCTGGTATCGGCTCTCCTCACTGCGCGAGTCCCAGGCCAGCATGGCCGCATGGTCTTGAAACTTGAAGACCACAGGGAACGGCATCAACCCTAGGCCTTGGACGACGGCCACGCCGGGTCCGTCACCCAGCCGCGCCAAAACCTCCAGGTCGTACAAACCCTCGCCCGGAAGCAATTCGGAGACGCGCCAGCCTTGCCCATCCCAGGAGAGGAGGAACAGGTCCCAAACGCCGCCGTTGGGCGCGCGCGCCTGAGCGCCCTCCTGGAGGGACCCGGTCCAGCGATAGACGTATTCGAGGTTGCCATCGCCGTCGAGGTCGCCGATCGCCTCGAGGCGCGGCCCGGCGGCGTCACCACCGTCAGGGCTCTCCGCTTCACTCATGACGTGCAGCGCCTGCGCCAGCGCCTGCGGGTCGGGCTGGGCGACAGCCTTGACCGCCGCCTCGACTTCCGCCCGCGCGCCCGCCGTGGCAGCGCTCACCAATTGGGATTGGTCCTCGCTCGGAGCTTCTTCGGCAGGTGGCTCCTCGGCGGGCGGAGCCGCCTGCTGCTCGACCGGCTCTTGCGCCTGAGCGGCAGCCTCCTGCCCAGGCGGCACCGGCTTGGCGAGCGCCGACCCCTCCATACCGACAGCCCATAGAGCAATGAGGGCGAACAGACAACCGGCCTGCAATGACCCGACTCGAAGACTATGGGCGTACTTGGAGAGCCCCATACGAAGTCAAGTATTATATCCCACTCCTATAGCGTGCGCCGGCCCTTCACGCGAATCCTCGATTCCCGGAATTGACTGACCTCAATTCAGAACCCTCTTGACAAGCCACGGCCTCTTTGAGTAAACTAGCACTCTCAATAGGAGAGTGCTAACGGCGACGCTGGCCCCCCCTCACTGCGAACATAACTGATTGATTTTAGGTAGCTTACTACCTCGCAGTGGCTTTACTGGTGGCGGGATATAAGCGTCACCAGCCTGTCATTCCGAGAAATCCGAAGTCTGGAAACCAAGAAAGGAGCAAAAACCGATGACTGTTCGACCTCTTCATGATCGCATCCTCGTAAAGCGAATCGAGGAGAAAGAGACCGTGAAAGGCGGCATCATTATCCCCGACTCGGCAAGAGAAAAACCGCAAGAGGGAGAAGTGATCGCCGTAGGCCAAGGGAAAAGGAACGAGAAGGGTGAGCGTATCCCGCTTGATGTCAAGGTGGGAGACCGCATCCTTTGGTCGAAGTACTCAGGAACCGACTTACCGATCAAAATCGGCGACGAGGACTACCTGATCGTCCGCGAAGACGAGGTGCTAGGCATCATCGAGGCTGCCAAGCACGCGGCGGGCAAGAAGTAAAACGGCAGTTGTCAGTGGTCCCCGATGCAGTTCGTCGGGATCAGTGTTCAGTGAGAAAGCCGTGTAGTGTTGGCCATTATTGTCAGCCTGAGGACAACGGACCACGGACATGAGACAAAGGACATCGAATAACGACTGAAATCCTGGAGGGAATTGAAGATGGCAAATGCAAAACAGATTGTACATGGCGAGGACAGCCGCCGGGCGATTCTGCGGGGCGTGAATCAACTGGCGGATGTCGTGAAGATCACGCTGGGGCCCAAGGGCCGCAACGTGGTTCTGGACAAGAAATTCGGCTCCCCCACGATCACCAAGGACGGCGTGACCGTGGCCAAGGAGATCGAACTGAAGGACCCCTTGGAGAACATGGGCGCGCAGATGGTCCGCGAGGTCGCCTCGAAGACCTCCGACGTGGCCGGCGACGGCACGACGACCGCGACGGTGCTGGCCCAGGCGATCTTCCGCGAGGGCGCCAAGACCGTGGCGGCGGGCGCCAACCCGATGGCCGTCAAGCGGGGCATCGAGCTGGCCGTGCGCCATATTTGCGGCAGCGAGGAAATCCAGAAGGACGGCACCAAGAAGCACGTCAAGGGCGAGCTCGACAAGTTCTCGAAGAAGGTCGAAGAGAGCGCGATGATCGCCCAGGTGGGGGCCGTTTCGGCCAACAACGACTTGACCATCGGCACCATCATCGCCGAGGCCATGAAGAAGGTGGGCAAAGACGGGGTCATCACCGTCGAGGAAGCCAAGACGATGGAGACCTCGCTCGAAGTCGTCGAAGGCATGCAGTTCGACCGCGGCTACCTCTCCCCCTACTTCGTCACCGATCCCGAGCGCATGGAGGGCGTGATCGAGGATCTCTACATCCTGATCCA
>JAIQGH010000008.1 GCA_020072655.1 Terriglobia bacterium
GCGCTACCGGCTGAGACGCTAGGCGGGGGTTGGCACCCCGACCCCCGAGGTCTTGCCGCCCCGGGGCGCGTAAGCGGAGTAAAGGAGAGTGCGCTGGGAAAAGGGCAAGGAAGCCAGACCGACTACAAACAATAACGCCAGCCATTCGATTTCCTGGAAAAGCAAGAGCGGAGCCATCGCCCACACCATGTCGAGCAGGGCGATGAACGGAAAGAGCCGTCGGAACAGGCGACCCGAATCGGCGTAGTCGAAGCCCACCGCCGCCAGGAAGTAGAGGCGGACTGCCGCGCCAATCAAAGCCAGGAAGGGGACGGCCAACGCCGCCTGTCGCGCCCCAAAGACCATCTGGATGCGGTCGAGGTGGCGCGGAAGGTAATGCGCCGTCGCCGCATAGAGCGCCAGATAGCCTATTTGGATGACGAAGAAAAGAATCCGGGCAAAAGTTCGCGAGACGGTGAGCGGCACGTCGGGTGAAGGAGCGGTGGGCGCCGGCTTCACCTCTGAAGGGCGAGAAAGATCGCGCCGCAGGTTTGTAAGATCAACAAGGAGTTCATTCGCGGATTGGTAGCGTTCCTCGCGATTCTTCCGCAAGCATTTCCGGATAAGCCGGTCGAGTTCAGGAGGGGACACCGGGCTCCGTTCCGAGAGGGGCGGCGCGTCCCGTGTCAGGATGTTGGCGATGGTCGAGGTGGGCTCATTGCCGCGAAAGGGATTTACGCACGCCACCATTTCGTACAGGATCAGCCCAAGCGCGTAGAGATCAGTGCGGTGGTCGGCCGGCTCCATCCGAACCTGTTCCGGGGCCATATAATCGATGGTCCCGATGATGGCCATGCCGGTGGTCGTAATGCTGCCCGTCGGGGCCTCGTCGGCCTGGCTGGCCTGCGACAGGTCGACCAGCTTCAGCCGCTTGGCCAAACCAAAATCCAGAATCTTGACGCGCCCCGCCCCTTCGGGGCGGGGAGTGATCATGATGTTTCCAGGTTTAAGATCGCGATGGACAAAACCTTGCGCGTGGGCGGCGGCCAGAGCGTCGGCAACCTTGATTCCAACCTCCAGGACTTCCGCGCTCGTGAAGCGCTTCTGGGTGAGGAGTTCGGCCAGCGTCACGCCTTCAACAAACTCATAGACGACAAAGCACTCGTTCCCGTCGTCAACGAAGTCCGACGCCTTGGCAATCCCCGGGTGGGTAATGGCAGCCGCTGCGCGCGCCTCGAGTGCCATCCGGCGACGAAACTGCGTGTCGTGAAGGTGCTCAGGCTTGATCACTTTCAAAGCCACGCTGCAATCCAGTCGAATATCACGGGCGCGGTATACTACGCCCATCCCCCCTTCATCGATCTTCCCCTCGACTTTATAGCGGTCGGCTTTTAGCTCGCCTTCCATAGGTGTCCGGCCCGCATCAGGGCACCAAGCAGGGAAAAGTACCGTGCCTTTCGCGGCAGCATCCCGCGCTAGGCCGAATGCTACGCGCGGCAGTCGAGATTGTAAAGGCCGCGAATAGGCGAGACCACAAGCAGGGTAGCGCGCGCCTCGTTTCTGAGGTTTGTGGATCTTCCACCGAGCAATCTGCCTGCGGAGCCCAGCCACGGACCTAGCAACCAGGTCTGCCCTACCCCTTGTGGCCCGGCGGCTGGACGATCGAGAGAACCGGGCAGGCTGCGCTCCGAATGACCGCCTCGGTGGTCGAACCGAACACCAGCCTGCCCAGGGAGCTGCGCGGCCGGGCACCAAGCACGATCAGGTCGGCGTGCGACGTCTTCGCCTCCGCGATGATGCGTTCGGCAGGCTTCCCTTCCCGGACCACTTCGCGCACTGTACAGTGCGTTCTGGCCTCCGGAGGTACCCAGTCACAAAGCGCGCTGGTCGCCTGGCCCTCCTCAGCCGGCCGCTCCAATATATGGACGGCAATCACCTCCGCCTTTGCCTTCCCCGCCAGCGCCACCGCCAGGCTCAGAGTTTCCCGCGACGATTCGCTGAAGTCGATCGGAGTCAGCACGCGCCGGATGGAACCGAGCGGCGACACCTTCGCCCCCGGCCCCACCGTGAGTATTGGACCCCGGATCTGTCGCAAAACGCTTTCCATCACGGAGCCCAGGCGGATGCGGGTTAGTCCGGTGCGTCCGTGCGTGCCCATCACCAGAAGGTCAGCGCCCCACTCTTTGTGCATCTTGAGAATCGCCTCGACCGGGTCCTGCTCCACCACGCGCACGGACCACGGAAGACCTTCGGGGAGGTGACGGCTGGCGAAATCTGCCACGAATTCGCGCGCCGACCTCAGGCTTCGCCGCAGTTGCGTCTTGAGTGCCTGCAATTGCGCTGAGGTGAAATAGACCGGTGCCTCGAGCCGCTGGGCATGAAGGACGCGGACCTCAGCGCCGAAGAGCTGGGCCACTGCCCCCGCCACCCGTAAGGCCGCGGCGGATGTCTCGCTGAAATCAATTGGACAAAGGATTCGTTGGGGCAAAAAACCGGCCATGCTCCCCCCTTTCTATCGAGCGCGCGTGCTGGCTTTTCCCTACCACGGCGGTCTACGGCCATCACATAGGGGAGCCCTTCTATCGGCGGTCTCACGCGGGAGCGCGAAGCGCTCCCCTACTTTATCCGCGCACGCCGAGCTTGCGCAGAAACGTCATCATCGGGCACCAGTTCGTGAACGCCGACTGGAACAGGTTCAGCCCAACGAAGACCGTGAAGAGATACCACTTAGGACTTACGAAGTATCCCAACGCGACGCTTGCCGTGACGAATGCCCCGGCGACCAGTCTGAGCAACCGATTTACGTCCATTTCATCCTCCGTGTGAAACCACAAAATGCCCGCGTCTCAGGCGGGACGAATAGTTTCGTGTAAGTCTGCTTTCCCCTCTGCTTGGGCATGGAGGTAATAGAGAACCGGCACGGCCATGCGCGAGAGGAACGTCGAGGCAACCTCACCCGCCATCAATGAGACCGCCAGCCCCTGGAAAATCGGGTCGAATAAAATGACGAACGCGCCAACCACCACCGCCGCCGCCGTGAGCAGCATGGGCCGGAAGCGCACGGCACCTGCATCCACGACAGCCTCCTCCAGCGGCATTCCCTGCTTGCGGCGCAACTCAATGAAATCTACGAGGATGATGGAGTTCCTCACGATGATTCCCGCCCCGGCGATGAAGCCGATGATGGAAGTGGCGGTGAAGAACGCTCCCATCAACGCGTGCGCGGGCAGAATGCCCACCATCGTCAGCGGAATCGGCGCCATGATGACCAGGGGCACGCGGAAGGACTGGAACCACGCGACGACGATGACGTAAATCAGCACCAGGACGACCGCAAACGCAAACCCGAGATCGCGGAACACTTCATAGGTGATGTGCCACTCGCCGTCCCACTTCATGGAGACCTTGTCGGTCATGAACGGCAAGTGCGTAGCGTAGCGCTCGATGCTGTAGCCCTCGGGCGCGCGCAGTTTGTCGAGCGATTGGGAGAGTTTCAGAATCGCATAGACCGGGCTCTCTTCACTGCCCGCGACGTCGCCGGAGACGTAAACAACGCGCTTCAGGTTCTTGTGGTAAATGCTCTTCTCGATGGTGTCCTTTTCGATGCGGGTCAACTCGCTCAGCGGCACCAGCGCGCCTATGGCCGAGGCGACGCGAATCTCCCCGAGGTCGGTCAGGTCGGTCTTCTGCTCCCGCGGGAGTTCGAGGACGATGGGAACGTCCTCTTTCTCCTTCGGCTGGTGGGCCAGGCCCACTTCGGTGCCGCTCAGCGCCAGGCGTAGCGTGCTCGCAATCTGGTCGGCTGACACGCCGTTCAGCGCCGCCTTCTCCTTGTCCACAACGAAGCGGTATTGGGGCTGAGGGTCCTCGACCGTCCAGTCAACGTCCACGACGCCTGGTGTCTTCTTGAACTCGTCGCGGATCTTCTCGGCGACGGCGATCTGCTGTCCATAATCGGGCCCGTAAACTTCCGCCACTAAGGTCTGATAGACCGGCGGCCCGGGAGGGATCTCCGCCACCTTCAGTCGCGCGCCATACTTCGCGCCAATCGGGTCGATGGCCAGGCGAACCCGCTTGGCGATGTCGTGACTCTGCGCGCTCCGCTCGCCCTTGGGAAGCAAGTTCACCTGAATGTCGGCTTCATTCGATGCCCGGCGCAGGAAATAGTGACGCACCAGCCCGTTGAAGTTGTAAGGCGCCGCGGTGCCCGCATAAATCTGGTAGTTGACGACTTCCGGCTCCTGCGCCACCCGCCGCGCAATCTCGCGCGCGACGCGCGCGGTCTGCTCGAGGGTCGTTCCTTCGGGCATGTCGATGATGACCTGAAACTCGCTCTTGTTGTCGAAAGGCAGCATCTTGACGCGCACGATCTTAAGCAACGGCAGCGCCATGACGAGGAGGAACAGCATCACCACACCGACCAGAAACATCCGACGCCTTTTGGGATCGCGGATGAGCGGGGTCATCGCCCGCCGGTAGAGGCGCGTCGTCCAGCCCTCTTCACCTTCTTCGCCCTTTTCGTGATGGCTCGTTCCATGGGAAAGCATGCGCAGCGCGGCCCACGGCGAGATAACAAAGGCAATTAGCAACGAGAACAGCATCGCCACCGAAGCGCCGACAGGGATCGGCCGCATGTAAGGACCCATCAGGCCGCCAACGAAGGCCATCGGCAGGATGGCGGCGATCACCGTCCAGGTGGCAAGCGTCGTGGGATTGCCGACCTCGTCCACCGCCTCGACGGCGACGTCGGCGATGGGCCGACCCTTGTTCTCGGGGAGATGGAAATGGCGGGTGATGTTCTCGACCACGACGATCGCGTCGTCCACGAGGATGCCGATAGAAAAGATCAGCGCAAAAAGCGTCACGCGATTGAGCGTGTAGCCGTAGATGAAATACAGGAACAACGTCAACGAGAGCGTCACCGGCACGGCCGCCAGCACAACCATCGACGACCGCCAGCCGAGCGCGAGCGCGATGAGGGCGGTTACGGAAAGGGTCGCGAGCAGCAGATGCTTCAGCAGTTCATTGGATTTTTCCTGCGCGGTCTCTCCATAGTTTCGCGTGACGGTGACCTGGACTCCCGCCGGGATCACGCTTCCCTTCAGGTCTTGGACTTTTTCAAGGACAAGTTCGGCCACGGTTACAGCGTTTTTCCCTTTGCGCTTGGCGACCGTCAGAGTCACGGCCGGAAGCTCACCCGTTCCGGCGGCGAGCTTCTCGCGCGCGCCGCGGCCGCGCCCGAAGAGGACGTAATTCGACGGCTCTTCCGGCCCGTCCCGCACTTCCGCCACGTCGCGCAAGTAGACGGGCCGCCCCGCGGGAACGCCCACCACCACGTCGCCAACCTCTTCAGCATTGCGCAGGAAATCGCCGGTCTCGACCGCGTACTCTTGATTGGCGGCGTCGAAGGCCCCGGATTGCAGCCGCTGGTTGGCCCGCTCGACGGCGGGCATGAGCGTGGCCGGAGCGACGCCGTAAGCTGCCATCTTCGACGGGCTGAGCAGCACGCGGATCTGCCGCCGCTCGCCGCCGATCAGTTGGGTCTCTGAAACATCATCGATGCTTTTGACCCGCCCCTCGAGCTCCGCCGCGATGCGGCGCAGTGTATACCCGTCGTAGCGATCGCTGGAGAGCGTCACGGCGAGGATCGGCACTTCATCAATCGAGCGCGGCTTGATGAGCGGCTTGGAAGCGCCCGGGGGAATGAGATCGAAATGCGAATACATCTTGTTATAGAGCTTGACGATCGAGTCTTCTTCGTTCTCGCCCACCTTGAAACGCACGATGGCCATGCTCAAGCCAGGGCGCGTCGTGGAGTAGATGTATTCGACACCGGGGATTTCCCAGATCAACTTCTCCATCGGCGAGGTGACACGTTCCTCGACTTCCTGCGCCGTCGCGCCCGGCATCTCCACGAAGACGTCCATCATGGGAACGATGATTTGCGGTTCCTCTTCGCGCGGCGTGAGGAGAATGGCGAAGGCGCCGAGGAGAACGGAAAACAGCATGGCCAGCGGCGTCAGCTTGGAATTGATGAAGTAGTGGGCCACGCGGCCGGCGAAGCCCAGCTTGCCTCGAGTCATTGCTCCTCCACCCGCGCGCCGTCGCGCAGCCGGTCAACTTGCGAGGTGGCGACGCGATCGCCTTCAGCAATTCCGGAGAGGATCTCCACACGTTCACCGAGCTCCTTGCCCGCCTTCACCAGCCGGTACTCGAGAACGCCTTCGGGGTTCGCCACAAAGACGCCTTCCAACTCGCCATGTTCGATTAGCGCGCTTCGGGGAACGGAAAGTCGCCGCTCCTCACCCACTGTAAAGCCGGCCGTTCCGTACTCGCCGGAGCGGCAGGCGCAATCCTTCGGCAAATCCAGCTTGACGAGGAAAGTGCGGCTCGCTACATCGGCCGCAGGAACGATCTCCGCAATGCGGCCCTGGAACTCGCCCCGCTCCGTGCGGATACGGACGGCCGTTCCCAAGCTCACCTTGAGGAGAAGCTGCTCGGGCAGGCTCGCTTCCAGCCGATAGCGCGTCGTGTCTTCGACGGTCAGGAGTAGCATGCCGGGCATGACGACGGTGCCCGGGTCGACGGACTTCTCCGTCACCACGCCGTCAATGGGCGAGGTGACCCGCGAGTAGCTGAAGAGCGTCTGCGCGGAGGCTTGCTGCGAGCGCGCCTGCTCGCCGCGCGCTTCAATCTGTTTCTTCTTCGCCTCGACGGCGCGCTCATTGGCGAGCGCCGCTTTGTATTTCGTTTCTACATCGTCAAATTCCTGCCGGCTCACCGAATTCTTGGCGAGCAATCCCTGATAGCGCCGGTAACTGGCTTCGGCGAATTGCCGCTCCGCAGCGGCCGCTTGGATTGCCTGCTCGACTTCCGCCAGACCTTGCACGGCTTCCTCCACGCCGGCCTGCGCGGCGGCGACCTGGGCGCGCGGGCCGCGGTCGTCAATCGTAGCCAGAAGCTGGCCGCGCCGGACGCGATCGCCCGCCTTGACGCGTACTTCCAGGACGGTCCCGCTAATTTGCGTGCTCAGGACGCTGGTGGTTGCCGAGCGCACGGTCCCGGTCGCTTCGTAGAAATCCGGCAGCGGCTGAAGGCGCACAGTCTCAAGCCGCACGCCGCGGATCGTCTCGGGTTGCGCTTCCTTCGCCTTCTCCGTCGAGCCACACGCCGCGAACAAACCGCCTGCCAATAAGATGAGAATTCCGCCTGTGATCGTGTGCTTTTCCATGGTTGCTTGTATCCCTTGACCTTAGGAATTCCGGTTAGTGGTAGCGCGGACCCCGATGCCGTTCATCGGGGTCCGCGGTTCTTCGCCATCCAGAGCCGCAGACCTCAACGGCGGAGGTCTGCGCTACCTTGCTGCTTAGCGTGCGACCGCCTGGGAATCGGCAGCGAGTTCGCCCGTCGCCAATTCCAGGGCCGCAAATCCCAATCGGTAATCAAACATGGCATTCAAGAAACTCCTTTGCGCGGCCGTGCGCGCAGTTTCGGCGCGCAGCAGGTCAGTGATGGTCGCGAGCCCCGCCTCATAGCGGTTCTGAATGATGCGCAGGCTCTCTTCCGCCTGCGAGGCCGCCCCACGCGAGACATCCACGCGGTCGCGCGCTGTGGTCAGATTGAGAAACGCCTGGCGCACTTGCAGGCGAATTGCCGAGAGGAGCTGGCTCCGTAGCGCTTCTGCTTGCCTTTGGCGCGCCTGCGATTCCTTGAGCCGCGCACGGTTCGAGCCGCCGTCGAAAAGGTTGAAGGTGAGCGTGGCGCCGAGCGCCCAGTTGTTCCCGCCGCGCGTCAGGAACGTCTGGTTGTCTTCCTCCCACGACCCGAACAGGTTCACTTTAGGCAAGAATTCCGCGCGCGCCATGCGGACGCCGTTGGCCGCGCGCTGGTTGCCGATTTCGGCCTGCTGAAAATCGGGGCGCGCCTGAAGCGCCTTCGCCTGGCGCTCCTCGAGCATGCCGGCTTGGAACGTCACTTCGCCAAGCTGCCCTTCAACGGCCACCGGCGCTTCTTCCGAAAGGCCCATGGCGACGTTGAGCGCCGCGTCGGCCAAGGCGACGGCATTCTTGGCGCGGAGCAGGTTTTCCTGGGCTTGCGCGAGTTGCACCTGGGCGCTGAGCAGGTCCGACGGCACGGCCAGCCCTTGCTCCTGTCGCGCCTGCGCCCGCCCCAGATCCGCTTGCGCGGCGTCGACGGCGGCCTGCGCGACGCGGACGTTTTCACGCGCCAGCAGACCATCGAGATAAGCCTGGATGACGTTGAAGATCACTTCCTGCCGCGTGCGATCGCCGGCGTGGGCCGCGCTTTTGGCTTCGAGCCGCGCATCGCGGACGCGTCGGGAGGTTTGACCCGCGTCCCATAGAGGCATCGAGGCGGTGAACTGCGTCCGGAAGTTATCCAGCGGCGGCGGAGTGTTCAGAAAGCCCAGCTCGAAGTTCTGCGCCGCGAACTGGCGCTGGGTGAGCAAGCTGCCGAAGACGTACACGGGATTATTGCCGCGCACCACGCCCTCGGAGAAGTCAAGGCGAGGCAAGCGCCCGGAGGCGGCGATGGTGATTCCCTCCTTCACCGCGTCGGCGTAGGCGTCGGCGGCCTGGACGGTCGGATTGTTCTTAAGGGCGACGGCAACCGCGTCCTGAAGCGTCAGCGGCTTGGCGCCGCTCGTGGTCTGGGCGCGGATCGTCCCCATTCCGGAGATGAGAATCATCAGTGCAAGGAGAAGGGCCTGTCGGTATCTCATCATGCAGCCTCGGCACTAGGTTGAATACTGATTTCCGGCAAGATCTCGAATGTGGTCTCGATTTTGGCGGTCTTCGAGATCATTGCACCCACAGAGCAGTATTTCGTCTCGGAAAGATGAATGGCGGTCTTCACGGCTTCCGGATCGATTTGGCCGCGAAGCTTGTGCTTGATCTCGACGCGCGTAAAGTAGTTGGGAGGCTCCGCGCGCTGCTCTGCGCTCAACTCGATTTCGTACCCGGTCACGACCTGCCGCTTTTTGCGCAGGATGTTGATCACGTCGAAGGCCGTGCAACCGCCCAGCGCCAGCAACGCGAACTCGATAGGCTTAGGGCCGGTTTTCCCTTCCCCATCGTCCATCACGAAAGCGTGGCCGGTGCCCGACTCCGCGACAAATTGCCTTCCTGTTCCTTGAAGGGTGGTCAAACATAGTTTGCCTTGTATCATTACGCACCTCGGTCCCTGAACTCTCGAGTTGCCAAGGACGATCCGTTCCTTGCAGTCATAAATGCAATTGCGCACGAAAGGTAACAGAAATTCCCGGAGGAAGATTCGGCCGCGGGATCGACTTGTGGACCATAGAACCGCCTAAAGTGTGCCGGGAGCAAATGTGCGGCATTGTTCCTCACGCCTCGGCCCACAAGTCGATTGCTCTCAGAGTCTGGAAGGCCCAATAGGGGTATGGCGGCCCGGCTTGGGTTTTCACGGCCGCTCGGACGAGCGCCGTTTCTCAGTCCAGCCAAAGCCTGTCAAACCCACCCGTAAGGAATGTTGGTCTTGTACACGTGCCAGGAGAACAGCGCCGCCAATGATACAAGCAAACCTGTCAAGAGCGGGTGGAAATGCACGAACACTTGGAGGCCCAGCAGGACAATCGTAATGACGAAGAATAGGCAAAAGCCAGCCAGCTTCTTGCGTCGCGCGCGCCACGGCCGAAGTTGCTCAACAACGGCAGCAGGTATTTCGTCGCTCTGAACCTGTGCGAGCAGGGCTTCAATCCGTGGTTGAATGGCAAAGTGGACGTACGAGAGAAGAAGGCTGAGGACCAGCAGCAAAAGGAGTTTTGCCAGGAGGACCGGGTTTGTGAAGAGCGAGCTCAGCGGCAGCCCTGACAGAAGGATCAGCAGGATGCCAGTGACGAGCGCCGTACTCTGGAAGACGAAGCATCGCCCAGCATTGCTTTTGATCAGGTTCTCAAAGTAACGGTCAACCACATAGGGGGCTTTTCCGAAGCGAAGCCGCTCGTTGACGATGATCAGGTTGTATAGGGGGGCCGCCATAAACACCACCGTCAGGATGTGCAAGAACTTAACCGCGTTGTAAGCGCTCATTGCTCACCTCGTCCCCGAAACCACTCCGGGTTCGTCTCACCTGCTAGAACATCACCACGGAGCCGCTCTCCTTCGTCCAACGCGCGAGATCGGTCATGTGCCCAATCTCCACCCCTTCGATGAGTTCTTCTTGGCCAAGGCCCCTGGCCGCGCAACACGTCGCTCAGGTATTCACTTTGACGCCCTTGGCAATGAGGTCTTTCAGCATATCACCCGCGTTGTAGTACCCCGTGGGGGTTTTCTGCCCCGCCTTGCCCGTAAGCACACCGTCGGCTAAAAGGAACAGGCTGACACTGACCCCGCTCGCCACCAGGGCCGAGGCGTACCGCAAAGCGTTGTACGCCTTCTCCGTCCCATAGGGCGGATCGTTCAATATGATCGTAAGCCTTTCCACTTGAGGACGCCTCCCCGCGCGTTGCCTGCCTGCGAGCCTCCACAACCAAGGCGCAAAGAAAGGGACTACCCCACTGCCCGCGACGCAACTTCCCACTTCCGGGTGATCCGCACGCTTTGATCGAGATGCTCCGTCAGCACTTCGCGCATTAGATTGCACGCCCGGATGATCTTGGGATTCGCTACCCGATAATAGACATTCAACCCTTCCCGCCGGGCTTTCACTACGCCGCGGGAACGGAGCAACGCGAGATGTTGCGAGACGTTCGCCTTGGGCAGCCCCAGGATTCGCACCAATTGCGCCACGGAGACTTCGCCGTGTCGCAAGGCATTCAGAATCTCCAGCCGCTTGGGGTTCGCCAGGGTCTTGCAGATCTCGGCGTGAAGGACAAAGAGTTCGTTCATGATCGGTTGCCTGGTTGCGATGTTTCGAAACAAGGATACTTGATCCAGCATCCTTCGTCAAGAGAAAAGTATCAGGGGGCTTCCCGCAGGGCACCGTCCTCCCTGACTTTCCAGGGTTTGGTCACGACCGTCGCGGGCTGTGTTAGTATCGAATTGACGGACACAACAGCCGTTGTCCGGTTAGAGACATAGATGAACGCGCAAGTCGAGCAAGCACTCGAAATCCTCAGAGGCGGCGACCCGCAAGCCCTCGACCGCGCCATCGAGTCGCTGCAGGGCGCGGTCTACTCATTTGGAATGAAGGTCTGCGGGAATCCCCACGACGCCGAAGACACCGCCCAGGAAACACTGATCCGCTTGGCCCGCTCGCTCAAGGACTTTCCTGACGCCCGCGCTCTGGCCGTCTGGCTTTACAAGGTGGCCAAGACGCAATGCCTGATGAGCCGGCGGAAGAGCAAGTTCGCTCCGGCCGAGATGCTTTCGCTTGACGCCCTGATGCCCGACCACGGCGCGGCAAGCCCGGCGGCGTCGAAATCCTGGGCCATCACGCCGGAGGAAGTGGTCTTACACCGCGAGTCGCGCGCGCGGCTCGAAGAGGCTGTCCTCGCCTTGCCCAAGTCCTATCGGCTGGTGCTCATCCTTCGCGACATGGAGCAGTTGAACACCCGAGAGGTCGCGGAGGTTCTGGAAATCTCCGAAGAGACCGTCAAGATGCGCCTCCACCGCGCGCGGGCGTTCGTGCGAAATGCGTTGGAGAAGTATTTTCGGGAGGCGTAGCGCCGGGCGGAACTCGTCCCGACGATGTCGAGAGCCCGACACACGAGATCTCAAGCAGTTGCCGCCCTGCCGGCAAGGCCGGGACAGGTTCCGGGCGGCGCTACGACGAAAATTATGACTGATCGTCGCTGCAAACAAATCTTCGCGGCGCTGTCCGAGTATCTCGACGGCGAATTGCCGGTCAAGAACTGCCGCGAGCTCGAACGCCACCTCAAAGACTGCAAGCCCTGCCTGGCTTATCTCGAGAACCTGAAAACCACCATCCAGGCCTGCCGCGACCTTCGCGTGAGCAAAATCCCCCGCCCTGCCGCGCGCGTCCGCGCCGCCCTGCGTAAAGCCGTGCTCGAACGCTAGTCCGCGAAGGTAGGGGAGCACCTTCATGGTGCTCCCGCAGTGGAAGGCCCGGGCGGGGGGACCGCAAGGGTCCTCCCCTACTCGCCCCCTGAAACGATATGATTGGGCTTTCACCGCAGCCCCCGGCGTCGGCCAGTACACGGCCCGCCGCGCAACGCTCCGGCAGACGCGGGCTCAGCGGGCCTGATCCTGGGTCTTGTAATCGCAGGCTTCGCGGCAGTCCACGCAGTAATACTGGCCGTCCTCACAGAGCCGCGGCCCATAATCGGATTGGCAGAGCGCGCAGTATTTGTGGCAGGTGCAGCGCTCCTCAGTCTCGCCGCAGACGATGCACTTGAACTCTACCCATTCCATGCGTTCGATGCCTCGCCTTTCCGCTGGGATTGGCAGCGCCGTCCGCGCCCATTGTGGGCCAACGGAGAATCAAAATCAACCGCCGATCCCCTCACCAAACGCTGCGGGAACGTCCGGATTCCAGTTTACTCCGCTTGCTTGACCCTTTCTTCCCGGCTGTGTTAGCTTGGCAAGTCGGCTCAGCGGCAGAATCTTGAGGGTAAGGAACAGTTTGCCCACGTCGAAGGCAATCGGACCAAAACGCACGGCCCTCAACGCCGTTCACAAGGCCGCCGGCGGGCGGATGGTGGAATTCGCCGGCTGGGAGATGCCCATCGAGTACGCCGGGATCACCCAGGAACACCTCGCGGTGCGCACACGCGCCGGGCTATTCGACGTGAGCCACATGGGCGAAATCGAGGTAAAGGGGCCGGAAGCGCTCCGCCTGCTGCAGTGGGTGACCTCGAATGACGTCTCGAGGCTTCAGGACGGGCAGGCCCAGTACTCCGCGCTGATGTATCCCCAGGGCAGCGCGGTGGACGACTGCATTGTGCACCGCTTTGGACAAAATCATTATTTGCTCTGCGTGAACGCCGCCAACACGGACAAGGATTTTGCCTGGATCGCGGAGCACAACACTTTCGGCGCCGAGGTTTCTGACGTTTCGGACGAGTACACGCAGCTTGCCGTGCAGGGCCCGCGCGCGGCGGCCATCCTGGCCCGGGTCACGGCCGCGGAGATCTCGGCCTTGCGCTACTACTGGTTCATACCCGCGACGTGTTGCGGGGTCGAAGGAATTCTGGCCCGCACCGGATACACCGGCGAGGATGGATTCGAGTTCTATTTTCCGCCCGGCGAATCAGAACGTGTCTGGAAGGAATTGCTGGAAGCCGGCAAGCCCGACGGGTTGATTCCCGCCGGTCTGGGCGCGCGCAACACCTTGCGTCTCGAAGCCGGTTACGCGCTCTACGGCCATGAGCTCGATGCGGAGACCACGCTGCTCGAGGCCAACCTCGGCTGGATCGCCAAGCTCGAGAAGGGCGACTTCCTGGGGCGCGAAGTGCTCCTCCGGCAAAAACAGAAAGGGACGCGCAAGAAGCTGGTTGGCTTCGAGATGACGGACCGGGGCATCTGCCGGGACGGGTTCAACATCCTGGTCGACGGCAAGGTGGCGGGAAACGTCACGAGCGGCACCTACGCCCCCTTTTTGAAAAAAAGCGTCGGCCTCGGCTACGTGCCTCCCGCGCTCGCCGAGGTTGGACGGGAGATTCAGATCGACATTCGCGGCAAGCCGGCGCCCGGCCGCATCGTGCGGCTACCGTTTTATAAGAGAGCAAGGTAATTATGAATTGTGAATTCTGAATTATGAAATGACCATCCTATGGGCCAGCGGGCCGTAGGGTACGAAGGAACGATCACAAGCATTTCCTCATTCAGAATTCATAATTCGTTTAGCGCGGAGCATAACCCTTGAGCTACCCACCAGAATTCCTCTATACCAAAGACCACGAATGGATCCGCGTGGATGAGAACGTCGGGACGATCGGGATCACCGACTATGCCCAGAAAGAGCTGGGCGACATCGTTTACGTCGAGTTGCCCAAGGTCGGCGACCACGTCACCGCCAAGGAGTCGTTCGGGACGGTTGAATCCGTGAAGGCGGTGTCCGAGATTTACTCGCCCGTGGATGGGGAGGTGCTCGCGGCAAACCCCAAGGTCCAGGCGAGTCCCGAGTTGGTCAACGCCGATCCGCACGGTGAGGCGTGGCTCATCCAGGTCCACTTGGTGGACCGCAGCGACCTCGAAGGCCTCATGACCGCAGAAGAATACGAGGCATTTATCAGCCAGGAAAAGGCCCACTGATGCGCTATCTTCCCAATTCCCCGGCCGAGCGGGCCGCCATGCTCGAAGCCACGGGGCGCCGTTCCATCGAAGAACTTTTCAACCAGATTCCCGAATACCTGAAGTTGCGCGGGCAGCTCAATCTGCCCGGACCGCTTTCGGAACCCGAGATTTTGGAATTCTTCCGCGAGGCGGCCAGCCGGAGCAGCCGCGAATACGTTTCGCTGCTCGGCGCGGGCGCCTACACGCACTATCGCCCGGTGGTGATCGACGCGCTCATCTCGCGCGGAGAGTTTTTCACGGCCTACACGCCGTATCAGGCCGAGCTCGCCCAAGGCACGCTGCAGGCGATGTTCGAGTTCCAAACCCTGATGACGCAGCTCACGGGGATGGAAGTCTCGAACGCCTCGCTCTACGACGGCTCCACGGCCACCACCGAGGCCGTGCTCATGGCCCTGCGCATCACGCATCGCGAAAAGGTCATCGTCGCGCACACGCTGCACCCGGAATATCGCCAGGTGCTCGCGACATACGTGCAGCAGCAAGGGATCGAGGTCGCGGAGATTCCCTACGCTCCGACCGGGCAGGTCGACCTGCCAAAGCTGGAGGCGGCGCTCTCGCCCGAGACGGCCGCGGTGGTGGTTCAGTCGCCGAACTTCTTTGGCGCGCTCGAACCGGTTCGTCAGGTCGCCGAGCTAGCCCACCAACGCGGAGCTCTGCTCATTGTCTCGATTGCCGAGCCGCTCTCGCTCGGTATCATTCAGCCGCCGCGCGAGGCCGACATTGTCTCGGGCGAAGCGCAATCCTTCGGCGTCCCGGTGGCGTTTGGGGGCCCCTACCTCGGATTCCTGACCTGCCGCGAGAAGTTCCTGCGGCAAATGCCCGGGCGCCTGGTCGGCCAAACTACCGACGCCGAGGGCCGGCGCGGATTCGTGCTCACGCTCGCCACGCGCGAGCAGCACATCCGCCGCGAAAAAGCTACGTCAAATATCTGCACGAACCAGTCGCTTTGCGCGCTGGCGGCCACGATCTACCTGTGCCTGCTGGGCAAGGGCGGGCTAAAGTCGGTCGCGGAACACAACCTGGCCAAGGCGCATTATGCGGCGGCGCAACTGCGGGCCGTGCCGGACGTCGGCACGCCATTCGCTGCACCGTTCTTCAACGAATTCGTGGTGAAAGTTCCAGGAAGCGCGGAAGAGCTTCTGGCCGCTCTGCGCGAGGAAAGGATCATCGGCGGCCTGGCCCTCGAGCAATTCTACCCGGAACTCGAGAGCCATCTGCTCATCTGCGCCACCGAAACCATCGGCCGCGCGGCCATCGACCGGATGTGCGAGGTCTATCGCCGATTCCAGGCTCGCGCAAATACGCAAGGCTCGGCGCCCGAGATTCAGTCGGCCCCCGCCAGCCGCAACTGACGACCGTGGAAAACCGCATACGTTACGCCCGAACCCACGTCACGCGCAACGAAGACCTGATCTTCGAGCGCACCTCGCCCGGCAAGTCAGGAGTAGCCCTTCCGCCGCTCGACGTCCCGAGCGCGCCCGCAAACCAAATCCTAGGAGCGAATCTCTATCGCGATGACGTCGAGGGTTTTCCGGAGGTCTCGGAGCTGGAAGTCCTCCGCCACTTCACCCGCCTTTCCACCTGGAACTACGGTGTGGACACGGGCCTTTATCCGCTCGGCTCCTGCACAATGAAGTACAACCCGCGGGTGAACGAGGTGGTGGCGCGGCTCGACGGCCTCGCCACCGATCATCCCTACACTCCGGAATCACTCGCGCAGGGATGCCTGAAAGTCCTTTACGAAACGGCGCGCTGCCTGGCGGAGATTACCGGCATGGACGCCGTTACGCTCCAACCCGCCGCGGGCGCCCAAGGCGAACTGACCGGCATTCTGATGATCCGCGCGTGCCTCGCCGAGCGCGGCAACCCGCGCAGGTACATGCTGATTCCCGATTCGGCGCATGGCACGAATCCCGCGAGCGTCCACACCTCCGGCTACGAGGTCCGCAATATCAAGTCGAACGCGCAGGGCTGCGTGGATCTCGCCGAGCTCGGACGCGCCATGACCGAGGACGTCGCCGGGCTGATGCTGACGAATCCCAACACGCTGGGGATTTTCGAGGTGCAGATCCGCGAGATCGCCGACCGGGTCCATGCGCGCGGCGGCCTGCTTTATATGGACGGCGCCAACATGAACGCGCTGGTGGGCGTGGCGCGGCCGGCGGATTTCGGCGTGGACGTCATGCACCTGAACCTGCACAAGACCTTCACCACGCCGCACGGCGGCGGAGGGCCGGGCTCCGGGCCGGTGGCGGTTAAGCGCTTCCTGGAGCCTTATCTGCCCGCTCCGGTGGTGGAGCAAACCCCGGACGGCCGTTATCGGCTCGATTCCGACCGCCCGAAGAGTATCGGCCGCGTGCGCGCATTCTATGGAAACTTCGGCATGGCCGTGCGCGCGCTCGCCTACATCCTGGCCAACGGCCCGGAGGGGCTCCGGCAAACCACCGAAGACGCTGTGCTGAACGCCAATTACATTATGACGCGGCTGCGGGATGTCTATGAGCTTCCCTACGACCAGCCCTGCTTGCATGAGTGCGTTTTTTCGGACCGTCGTCAGGCGGCGCGTGGTGTGCGCACCATGGATATCGCCAAGCGGCTCATCGATTACGGCTTCCACCCTTACACCGCCGCCTTCCCCCTCATCGTGTCCGGCGCGCTGATGATCGAGCCCACCGAGAGCGCGGGCAAAGCTGAGCTCGATGCCTTCATCGAAGCCATGCGCGCGATCGCCGCGGAAATCGATGAGGACCCGCAGTTCGTCCTCAAGGCTCCCTACTCGACGCGCGTCAGCCGGCTCGACGAAGCCACCGCCGCCCGCACACCCATCCTGCGCTGGAAACCGCAATAGCGCCGCCCTTCCCCAACCAAAGCGCCGGGCCGCGTAGGGCGGCACCCGAGACGCAATTCACCTCAGCGAACTTGCTCCAACAGGTGAAAATACTCGTCGCGCGAAATTCCTGCCGTCTTCAAATTGTGGCGGATGATCGATACGGGGACGTCGACATAGGTTGGAATCACGATAGGCCGCAAAGCGCCCTCTTTGACATAGGAGCGGTGGCTGCCTTCCTGGCGGGCAAACCGGAAGCCGCATGCGAGGAAAACCTTTTCGAGGTCCTTCCAATGGACGGGAGTGATGCGCGGCATCTTCAGACGGCAACGGCTGTGGATTGGCTTTCAAAGGCCACCGCAGGCGGGGGCGCCCACACGCCATCTCTCAGTTTGTACCCGGCCTCGGTGAGAACTTCCTCGAGAGTCCCCTGGTCTTTCGCCGTGACCACGAAGAGACGGACCGCCTCATCAAGCGCCTGGCGAGCGGCATCTGGCGACGGACCGGCGCTCATCACGTCCAGCGGCATCGCATGCGCGACGAAGTAGTTCCCTTCTTTCCAGATCTGAACCGTGTACTCGATCCGCATCACAGCTATCCTAGCACGCGACTATTCGGCAGCATAGCCCCGGATCACAGACAAGCCTCCTCTTGCCTCCCCAAAGCGACCGTCGCCCGTAAGCGCGCCCTGCGCTGGAGACCGCCAAATCGGTGGGGTACCCGCGGCTGCGGCGAGAGACTTTTCCCACCTCCGCCATTTTGTCCGTTGAATTCTAATGGCAAATATGCTAGTCTGCAGGTGTACATAGCAAAGGGGCGGGCGCTTGCCCGCCCTTCGGCGTTTCTGGAGGGACCCAAGACGCCAATTCAAACTCGAGGAACGAACCCACGATGTGCTTTAGAATCAAGAGGGGGACAAAAAGACCGCGCTCAGAAGCCAGGAGTCAGAAGTGACAATGGGAAAGCGAGAAAAACAACGAGGATTGAGGAAACGAACCCAAGATGTGCTTTAGAATCAATAAAAGGATTCGGGATCAAGGATCAAGGATTCAGGGAGCGGGAGGAAGGACAGCGACTGGTGACAAGCGAAGGGCGGGGCTGCTCGCCGCCGTTCGGAGATGAATCCATGACCCCTTTGGCAAAACCCCAAGTATTGATTGTGGGCGCGGGATTCGGCGGGCTCTATGCCGCCAAGGCCTTGAAGAATGCGCCCGTCGAGGTCACCGTCATCGACCGCCGCAACCATCACCTCTTTCAGCCGCTGCTCTATCAGGTGGCGACGGCGGGGCTCTCGCCGGGCGACATCGCCTATCCCATTCGTGCCGTGCTCGCCCGACAGAAGAACGTGCGCGTGTTGCTGGGGGAAGCGGTCGGCGTCGATCTCGCGTCCCGCCAGGTTCTCCTGCGCGACGGCCAGCTTTCTTACGACTACCTGATTCTTGCCCCCGGCGTCCGCCACGCCTATTTCGGCCACAACGATTGGGAGAAATGGGCTCCCGGCCTCAAGACTCTCGAAGACGCCCTGGAGATACGCCGGCGGATTCTGCTGGCCTTCGAGCGGGCGGAGCGGGAGACCGACGAGACGCGACGCCGGCAACTCCTCACCTTTGTCATCGTGGGCGGCGGCCCGACCGGCGTCGAGCTGGCCGGAGCCCTCGCCGAGATTTCCCGGCACGTGATGGTGCGCGACTTCCGGGCCATCGATCCGCGCGAAGCTCGCATTATCCTGATCGAAGGCGGCCCACGCATTCTCGCAACTTATCCCGAGGACCTTTCCGCCCAGGCCGAGGCTGCGCTCAAGAGGATCGGCGTCGAAGTGTGGACGGGCTCGGTGGTGACTGGCGTCGATAACTCCGGCGTCGTTGTGAAGGGTCAGAAGGTTCCTGCCGCCACCACGCTTTGGGCTGCGGGCGTCGAGGCTTCGCCCCTCGCGCGTTCGCTCGGCGTCGAACTCGACCGCGCCGGTCGCGTCAATGTTCAGTCCGACTTGACGCTACCGGGCCACCCCGAGGTATTCATCATCGGCGATCTAGCCGCCTTGCGAGACAAGGACGGCAAGCCGCTGCCAGGCATCGCCCCCGTCGCCATCCAGCAAGGTCGGCATGCAGCGCGAAACATCTCGCGCGCCTGCCGGGGGCTTTCCCCCGAGCCATTCCAGTACATCGACCGCGGCACCCTGGCGACCATCGGCCGCGCCGCCGCGGTAGCCGACTTCGGATGGATCAAATTTTCGGGGTTCTTTGCCTGGATAACCTGGCTCTCCGTCCACATCTTCTTCCTGATCGGCTTCCGCAATCGCTTCGTTGTCATGTTCGAATGGGCCTGGGCCTACTTCACCTACCAGCGCGCGGCAAGGCTGATTACGGGCGACATCGATGGCCGGGGTCCCGCCTCGGAGGGCTGAGGGCCAGCCGTCCGCTACCACATCTGGGGCCGCCCCCGGAAAAACCCCACAATCTTGTGGTTTTTCGCTTTACAAGCCGCCGGTTTCATGCTAGGGTTACCTCGACGTTTCGGGGATCCTCGCGTCAACCACATCTGTGCGCCAGATGGAGTGACCGGGTCGAAAAGAAGAGGGATTGAGCGGCAACGTCATTCGCCCAAAAGGCGAAACCCACCGGATATGTCCCCGGCAGGGCTGCTTGTCTCTCTAAAGCTCCTGGTTACAGGTCCGGTGTGTAAAGTTTCGACAGCTTTGAGCCCACCACGTCCTGGGGGACGGCTGGGGAGGTAAGCGCCTTGTACAAGCTCAAAAGGGTCGAACTCTTGGGGTTCAAGTCTTTTGCGGATCGCACGCGTCTGGAACTCGCCGACGGCATTGCGGCGGTGGTTGGCCCGAACGGCTGCGGCAAGTCAAACCTTTCGGACGCCATCAGTTGGGTGCTCGGTGAACAGAGCGCCCGGTCGCTGCGCGGCGAGCGCATGGCCGATGTGATTTTCAACGGCACAAGCGCACGCCCGCAAACCGGCATGGCGGAAGTCAGCTTGACGCTAGTGAATCCCGAGTACACGCAAGCCGATTCTGGCGAGAGCGAGCTGAACCCATCGCTTTTTCCTGGGACCGAGGGCTCGACGGCTGACGCGGAGCCTGGATCGAAGGGCGATCATCCGGCCGCTGACCGCGCGCCCGCGATTCCCCATCGCGCCGGCGAGACGGTGGTCACGCGGCGACTCTTCCGCTCCGGCGAGAGCGAATACCTCATCAACGGCGAAGCCTGCCGCCTGCGCGACATCCAGGACCTGTTCATGGGGACGGGTCTCGGGCCGGAGTCGTACGCCATCATCGAACAGGGCCGCATCGGACAGATCCTGAGCTCCAAGCCGTCCGACCGCCGCGCCATCATCGAGGAGGCCGCCGGCGTTTCGAAATTCAAGACGCGCAAGCGCCTGGCCGAGGCCAAGCTCGAATCCTCGCGGCTGAATCTGGCGCGCATCACCGACATCCTCGAGGAAGTCACCAAGCAGGTGAACTCGCTCAAGCGGCAGGCATCCAAGGCTCGCCGGTTCCGCGAAATGCAAGAGGAGCTGCGCGGGCGCCTGAAGATCGTCTTGACTTCCCGGTTGATGGCGCTCGAGGGGGAATGCCAGCAGCTGCGCGGCGAGCTCGGCGCTCTGCAATCTTCCTGCGCGGAGGCTGCTCAGCACCTGGACGAAATCGATCGCGAGCAGAAAGCCGCCGCCACCCGCTACGATGACCTCGAAACACTGCTCTCCCAGCTGCGGAAATCCATCTCGCAAGGTGATCTTGAACGCGAACGGTTGCAGGCGCGCATCGAGCAGGTCCGCCAGCAGGCCACGAGCCTCGAAGCCCGCGGCGTCGATGCAACGCGGGAAGCCGAGGCCCTGCAAGTCCGACTCGCTTCGCTTGATCAGGAAGCGGTCGATCGCGCGCGCCAAGCGGAGTCGCTGCAAAGCGAGCTCACGACCGCCCAGGATGCCGCCCGGCAATTGTTAGCTCGCCAGGAAGAACTGGTCGCGCAAACCGCCCAAGCCGAAGGCCAGATCGAAGCCAGCCGGCAGGCCTTGCTTGTCGCCGTCAGCGAGTCCGCTGAGCTGCGCAATCAGCTTGTGCAGGCTGAAGAAATGGGCTTGGCGCTCGATCGCCAGGCTGCCCGCTCCCGCGCGGATTGCGAAGCTGTGGAGCAAGCGAGGCTACATCTGCAGCGCGAGCTGGAAGCGTTTGCCAGCGAGCAGCAGCGCGGCCACAGCACGCTCGCCGAACTCGTGAACTCCGTGAACCGGACTGCGGCGGCACTCGAACAAGCGCGGCAGGAGGAAATCACCCGGCGCACGGAGGTGGAAACGCTGCGTCAGGACTTCTCCGGGGCGGTAGCGCGCAAGCAGGCGCTCGAAGAATCCCTGGCGCGCCATGCCTATTCGACGGAAAGCGTTCGGAGGCTTCTTTCCGCAAACCGCTCCGGCAGTGGGAACGGATTCCATCCGCTGGGTGTACTGGCGGACTTTGTAGAAGTCGCTCCCGGCTATGAGGAAGTCGTGGAGGATTTTCTCAAGGCCGAACTCGATTGCGTCGTCGTTGAACGCCACGACGAGGCGCGCACGGGAATCTCCTTGCTCAAGAGCGAAGGCACCGGGCGCTCGACCTTCTTCGTGACCCACTTCCCCGCGAACGGTCACACCAACGAAAACTCCGATGCCGAGATTCGCGCGACCGCGGGAGTGGTGGCGCCAGTGGGCGAGCTGGTTCGCTTCGAACCTCGTCTGGGTCTGAACGGTGGCCTCGCGCTGCCCGAGCTGGCGAACTCCTATGTGGTCGCTGACGCCGCGACTGCCGAAAGCCTGGCGGCGTCCTATCCCGAGTGTCATTTTCTGACAACCTCCGGCGAGCACTATCACCACCGGCTGGTCGAGGGAGGAAAGGGCAAGAGCGCTGGCCCGCTGGCGTTGCGACGCGATTTCCGCGCGCTGGAGCGCCGCCTCGCGGAAGTGGAATCCAAGCTGCGCGCGGCGGAGGCCGCCTTGAGCGACGTCACGGTCCGCACCGCGCGTCTTGAGGAAGAGCTTCGCGGCCTCACCGCAGCCAAGCTCGAAGCGGAAAAGAAAGCCGTGGTCGCCGCTGAAAAGCTACGCCAGACGCGCGAGTCGTTCGACCGCACGAGCGAACGCCTGCGGGTCCTGCGCCAGGAGGCCGCGGCACTGGAATCCGAGCATCGCGCCGTTGCGGAGCGCCAAACCTCCCTGCGGGCTCAGCTCGAGACGGCCGCCAGCGAGCGGGCCCGGCGCGAAGAGCGGGTCGCCGTCGCCTCCGGCCTAGTCCGCGAACTGCGCGCGCAGCTCGACACGCTCAGCCAGGACATCGTGGACGCGCAGGCGCGGTCGAGCGCGCTCGAAGAACGAAACCGCGCGCTCGAAGCCGAGCGCGCGCGCCTCGCTACCCAGGCAGAGGAAGTTCGAGGGCGAATCCGCCGCCTCGAAGAACAGTGCCAGGGATGGCTCGAGCAGCAGCGCCAGCTCGCGCAGGAAAGCCAGGCCAGCCGGCTGCGCTTCCAGCTCTTGGAGAGCGAACAACGCGCGTCGCGCGAGCGGCACCACCTGCTTGAGGAAGAGTCGCACACCGTCCGGGCGCGCCGCGACGAGCTCAACCCGCAGATCGAGGCCGCCCGCGCGGAGCTCGATGCGCATCGCGAGAAGCGCTCGGAGATTGAGGTGGCCCTGGCGCGCGCGGAATCCAACCAGGCGCATCACTCCGCGCAGTGCCGCCAAGAGCTTCACAGCGAGCCCGCTGCGCTGCTCGCCGAGCTTCCCGCGGAGCAGGCGCTCTCGGGCGATCCCCTCCTCGCCGCCGAGGAGCAAGTGTGCGAGCTGAAGACGCGCATCGAGAACCTCGGCCCGGTCAACATGATGGCGCTCGAAGAACTTCAAGAAGCCGAAGAGCGCTATGACTTCCTGGAAACGCAGCGGCAAGATCTGCTGGCTTCCATCGAGGACACCGCGCAGGCGATCAAGGAAATCGACCAGGTCTCGCGGCAGCAGTTCCTCGAAGCCTTCCAGGCCATCAACATCTATTTCGCCGAATCCTTCCGGACGCTGTTTGGCGGAGGCATCGGGGAGATGCGCCTCAGCGATGAGAGCGACGCCGAGAGCGGCATTGACATTGCCGCCCAGCCGCCGGGCAAGCGGCTGCAGAACGTCCTGCTGCTCTCCGGCGGCGAAAAAGCGCTGGCAGCCTTGGCGCTGCTGATCGCCCTTTTCCGCTACACGCCCAGCCCCTTCTGTATCCTCGACGAGGTGGACGCGCCCCTCGATGAATCCAATGTCGATCGCTTCACGCGTCTGATCCAGGTGATGAGCCGGCACACGCAGTTCATTCTCATCACGCACAACAAGCGGACGATGGAGATCTCCGAGGTCATGTACGGCGTCACGATGGAAGAGCCCGGCGTCTCCAAACTTGTCTCTGTCCGGTTCGATGACGTGGCCCGCGAGCCGGAGGAGGTCCCCGTCCTCGCCTGACGTCTCCTGACCCAAGAAATGGCCCGCTGATGTGACGCCCCGATTCATCGGGCCAAATGCTTTTTCTTTTGTCAAGACCCCGCAAAAATCTGTCGCACCGGAGAAAATCGCGTGCGCGCTTTTTCCATTGACAAGCCGGAGTGTTGTTCTAGAATGTGGACTCGCAACCACCGTGACAGAATCAACCCAATCCTTAGTTCTGCGCGAAACACATTTGCCCGGCGTTCCTCTTCATTCGCGGGGGAAGGTCCGGGACATCTACGAGGCGAGCGATGATGAGCTGCTCATTGTTGCCACGGACCGCCTCTCGGCTTTCGATGTGGTCATGGCGCAGGGGATTCCGGACAAGGGGCGGGTCCTGACGCAGCTCTCGTGTTTTTGGTTCCAGTTCTTCCGGGACGACGTCCCCAGCCATTTCTTGACGGCGGATGTGCAGAAATATCCTGCAGCGCTGCGCCCCTTTGCGGACCAACTGGCCGGGCGCTCGATGCTGGTGAAGAAAGCCAAGCCCTTGCCCGTCGAGTGCGTGGCGCGCGGTTACTTGGCGGGTTCGGGATGGAAGGACTACTGCGCGACGGGCACCATCTGTGGCGTGGAATTACCCGCGGGCCTGCAGGAAGCCTCGCGGCTCGACGAGCCGATCTTCACGCCCGCCACCAAGGCCATGTCGGGCCATGACGAGAACATCTCCTGGGCCGAAACCGTGGAGATTGTCGGCCTGGCTACGGCTGAGAAAATCCGCAATGACACGCTCCGGCTCTACACGAAAGCCCGAGAGTACGCTGAGAGCCGTGGCATCTTGATTGCCGACACGAAATTGGAGTGGGGATTGCGCGGCGAGGAGATCATCCTGATCGACGAAGTCTTGACGCCCGACTCCTCACGCTTTTGGCCCAAGGACGGCTACCAGCCGGGCCGCTCGCAGCCGTCGTTTGACAAGCAGTTCGTACGCGACTACCTGGAATCGCTGCATTGGAACAAGCAGCCGCCGCCACCGCCGCTGCCGCCCGCGGTGGTCGAGAAGACGAGCGAGATGTACCGCGACGCCTATCGCCTCCTCACGGGACGCCCGCTCCCTTGAGGGCTTGGGCCCCTGCTTGGGCAGCGCAGTATGGGGATGGGGAAGTGGCTTGACGGGATTCTGGTCGCTGTGGTGCTGGTTTCAGTTGTCGCGGCGGCCCTCAAAGGTTTCGTTCGGGAACTGATTTCTCTGGCGTCGGTTCTGGCCGGCCTGGTCATCGCAGCCCTTTGCTACCGGCGGGCCGGCGCGTGGTTTGATGATTTAACGAGCTCGCATCAGGTGGCCCTCGGATTGGGCTTCCTGACGTTGTTTGTCGGCGCCCTGGTAGTCGGCGCTGTGGTTTCATTTTTCGCCAAGAGACTTATTCAGAAAGCGGGACTGCAGTGGTTCGACCGGTTCCTGGGCGGCGTTTTCGGCCTGGCCCGGGGAATCGTCGTCGATGGTGTCCTGCTGATGGTGCTGCTGGCGTTCTCCATCAAGGTGGAGGCCGTGCAGCGTTCCACTCTGGCGCCTTACATCGTCCTGGGGGCCCGCGTCATCGTCCTGACGATGCCCGCCGACTTAAAGGCGGAATTCCAGAGCGGTTTCGGGAAATTCCGGCAGGCACTTATCGAGAACGATCGGAAAGCGAGCGGAAACTGACCGCGACCCCCAGCGAGATTTCGCAACCTGGAGTTCTCCCGTGAAAGACCAGCTTGAAGCCCTTGTGTTACAGATGATCGAGCACGATATCGGTTTCGAAGATGCCGTGGCGGAGTTCGAAAGGCGGTTTATTAAGCGGATCCTGGAGAACTCCAACGGCAATCAGTCGCGAGCCGCCAAAGCCCTCGGCATTCACCGCAACACGCTGAGCCGCAAGATCGAGATCCTCGCCCTCGACCAGCGCCCCAACCGCCGCAAGCGCCTTCGACGCTAGATTAACCTGATGAGGAAGAGGTGGCACGCGCCTCTGGCGCGTGATCCGCGTTGCAGGTGTGCCCGGCACGAGACAGACCTCCGCCCGACGCGGCCTCTTCACCGCGCCGGGGAGGCAGGCCTGAAATGCAGAGAGGGATGAACCGAGGCTCGCCTCTCGACCGATCAGCCGGTCGTCCGACGAGTCGTCCGTGGTTTCGGCTTCGGCTTGGGCTTCGGCTTCGCCGTGACTTTGGGTTGATCCGGAATCTCGTCTTCGTTGATCTTCCCGTTGTCAAGCGTAACGACCAGGTTGGGCGTCGCGGCATAGGAGGCTATCGTCCCCTGGAAATGCACCGCGTCGCCTTTGCTCAGATTCTTGACGTTCGGCTGCGTGGAATCCTTCAACTCGATGTCGTAAACTCCCTCGGCGGTCTTCGACTGGCTTAAAACGTCGATCTTCACGACATACGTCCCCGGGTCAGTTCCCCTATCCACGCTCTCCACGAAACCGCCGACCCCGAAGGGCTGTCCTTTGAGGCTGTCCCAGAGCTTCTGGGCGCGCTCGCCGCCGAGCTTGAGCTGGAAGAAAGTCTGATTGAAAGCGTCGACGCTTGCGTTCCCGGTGGGCTTGGGGGCCTCCATCTGCGCAACCTTAAAGCCTTGGGGAGGAGTTGGGGAACTGGCGGCTTGCGCAACAATGTCGGCGAGACCCTCATCATTCCCGTGATAGTTGATGTAGACCTGCTTCAGGTACTTGTCAATATCCGCCTGGGCGGGGTTGTTGGAGGCCTTGGCAAGCGCGGAGGACCGCGCCAGGTTCCAGATGCCGTTATCGTAATCGCGTGGCTCTGACGAGATGTAGGCTACGCCGAGTCGATAGAACAAGTACGGGTCCGTCGGGTTGTCTTCCACGGCTGGCTTCAGCGAGGTAACGGCCGCGGGATAGTCCTTCCGTTGCAGAGCCACGAAACCGATCAGGCCGTTAAACACCGCCCGCCGAGCCTTGTTGCTCGTGTTAAACTGCTCGTCGGAGAGGTTGGCCGGCTTCTGAGCCTTCTGCAGCACGTCCAGTCCTCGCTTGGCGTCGGTCTCGGCGCGCGCGAGCTTGGCGGCGGCATCGGGATCATCCCCCTTGAACACGAAGGGGAACAAATACGCCTCCAGCGTGTAGGCATCGAGGTTTTGAGGATTCGCATCAATCGCCTTCTGCCCGGCCTCGATCGCCTTGGCGCCGTCGCCCAACTGCTGGTAGGCCTTCATTTCCTCCAAATAAGCCAGATCCTTGAAATCCGTGGTGGTGAATTTCTGGAGAAAGGCCTCGGCCAGCGAGACCTTCTTAGTGGGGTCCTTCTCGCCCGCCATGGCCTGGAAGGCGTCATACTCTTCCCGACTCTTCCATTGGGGCGCCTTCGGCTGAGACGCTTGCGGAGCCTGCGGGATTGGGGGCGATGCCGCCCAGGCCGGCGCGGGCCCTGCGGAGAGGGCCGTCCCTCCTCCCGCGGACGGGCCAGGCGATATGCACAGAGCGGCCACGAGCAACAAGGCGAACGTGAAAAGCGCAGTTGTCTTCTTCATGGAGGGGCTACCTCGGTCATTAGGGTGTGAGTGTTCCAAAGGGCCTCAGGCTCCCGGTGGCGGCCTGCGAAGCTCTTCCTCGCTCCCTCAAGGGTCGCCCGGCGATCCGGTGTGCCGTAAGGTGCCGCACTCCAAATATCAGGACTTGCAACATTTTTCAAGCACAATTTGCATCTCCACCGCGGGGGCGACTCAACCCCTATTGGTTGGATGCGAAGTCGCTTGCACCCGTGGCCAACACCCGGAAGGTACATCCTTTCTCTCGCCTGGCCGGCTCCTTGCCGGGAGCTGACGCACACCGTAGGTTTTGACGGCCTGCGGTTTCGCGTAATGGCTCTCTTCCCGTGATCCCGCGCAAGTGGCTACCACGCCGCGTCTCTTCCGAGGCTTACATTCCCGGCGACTGTAAGCCACACGGCCACTTGGGGGGAGGCGCATCGACGCACCCCACGTATTGAATGCGCTTGAGGCCGTGGGTAGAATCCCAGCAGCATGGCAGATGAAGACCTGCGGAATCGCCTGGCCGAGCGCGCCGAGCGGGCGGCGGTGGCGCCGCACCACATGCTCGAGCCTTTCTTCAAGGAGACGGCGAAGGATGTCCTGCTCGCCCTAGCGCGCAATCCCAACTTGCAGGAGCGCGACCTGCTTCGCCTGCTGGAGCGCAAGGATCTGCCTGGTGAAGTCCTGCGGGAGATCGCCGCGCACAAAGAGGCCGCCCGCAACTACAGCGTGAAGCTTGCGCTGGCTCGCCACCCGAAGACCCCTCGGCTCATTTCCCTGCCCATCTTGAAATTTCTTTACCTCTTTGATTTGTTGCGCGTGACGCAGACGCCCGCCGTTCCCGCCGACGTCAAGCTGGTAGCTGAGCAGACCATCCTCAAGAAAATCGATATGTTGCCGCGCGGGGAGAAAATCACTCTGGCACGCCGTGGCTCGGGACGCGTAGCTGCGGGGCTGATCGTGTCGGAGGACCGCGAGTTGATCCTAGCGGCGCTTGAGAACCCGTTTCTCACCGAGGGCCATCTGCTTAAAGTTCTGGCGCTCGAAAACCTCCCTGCCCTGGTGGTCGAGCTCATCGCCCATCACCCCAAGTGGTGTCACCGCTATTATCTCCGGCTCGCCCTGATCCGTAATCCGCGTACGCCTTTCCAGCAGGTATTGGGCTTCATTCCCGACATGGCGGTCAATGATCTGCGCGACATTTGCCTGGACCGCCGCATGCCCGAGCCGGTGCGCACATACATCCTGGGCCACTGCGTCGAGCGGTTGAGCAAGAAACCGCGTCCCGGCCCACCTGCGTAGCGCCGGCCTTCAGGCACCTGCCGCGATGAATCGCGCCGCCACAAATGCTGTATATTAAGAGAGCCACGTGACAATGCTGATCACACCCGTTCAACCTTTCGATCTCTCTCTAACGCTGCGCTTCGTCCTCAGCCCGCCGGCGCTGCCGAATAACCGCCAGTTCGCACCCCTGCTCGATTATCTCGAAGATGGCGAGTATCGGCGGATAGCCCATCTGGGCGATGAGCCGGTTCTTTACGGCGTTCGACAAGAGCGCGATGGAAACAGGACAAACCTTCGGCTGCGCGCAGTAGCCGGCCTATCCGACGAGCGCGCACTCGGCCAGATCGAAAATCTGGCGCGACGACAATTCTCCACCCACCTTGACCTGCAGCCCTTTTATCGCCTCGTGGCCGCCGACCCCGTCCTGGCGCGGCTCACGGAGCATTTTTGTGGCATGCGCATCCCGCAGGCCGTGAACATCTTCGAGACACTGATCTCCGCAATTCTCGAGCAGCAGGTCAATCTCAGCTTCGCCCACCAAGTGAAGCAGGCGCTGATTGAGAATTACGGGATGGGTCTGGAATTCCAGGGCCGCCGATACAACGCTTTCCCGGAACCGGCCGCCTTGGCCATCTCCACACCGCGCGAGCTGCGCCGGATCCAGGTTTCCGGCCCGAAGGCGCGTTACATCATCGCCATCGCGCGCGCTGTCGTCGACGGCAGCCTCGACCTGGAAGGCTTGCGCTCGCTCGACCCGCGCGCCGCCGACGCCAAGCTTCGCGCCTACAAGGGCGTGGGGACGTGGACGGCCCAGTACGTCGGCTTGCGTGCGCTCGGCCATCTCGATTCCCTGCCCGCCGCGGACGTCGGCTTGCAGAAGGCCATCCAGCGCTTCTACGGCCTGCGCAAACTCCCCACCCCGGCTCGCGTCGAGCAGATCGCGCGTCGCTGGGCGGGCTGGAGGAGCTACGCAACGTTCTATTTGTGGTTGACTTACTGGGAGGACCGCGCCTGGAACGAGCGGTTCATCGAGGAGCTCGCGCACTCGCGTCGGTCGCAACGTCGTCAGGCTGGAAATTGAAACTGGAAATTCGACACTCGAGACCCGAGTCCCCGCGCGGTGCGCATCGCACATTCGCTCGCGATGCTTCTCGAGGGGCATTCAGCTAAGCCGGTGCAGTTGGCGGGTCAAGAGCACCAGTGTGCCGGCCGGCACAGGAACACCGTTGATCGTTGCCGCCTGCACCTGATAAAACGCTAGGCCGCGGGCGAGTAGATTGGCCTGGGTCGTGATCTGGCCCAGCCCTGCCAGATTAAGATAAACCGTGTCCGCGTCCGTCACCACCAAAACCGGCGTCGATTGGAGCAGGGAGAGGGCCGGCGTCAGCCAGAAGGCCCCGCTGCGGCCGTCCGAGGCGGTCAAGACGGGCGAGCCCTGCAGTGTTCCTTGGAGCGTTTGAATCCGGAGGTAGATGCTGTTGGCGGCGACGGTGGCCGGCTGACCCGTGATTACCGCGTATTGGCCGTGGACAATCAATTCCTGGCCCGGGGCAATCGAAGCGCCGTCGAATTGCAGGTTGGCGAAATTGACCGGCGGCGAGGAGAGATGGAAGGTGGTCGCTGAACCCACGTTCACCACGACCACCGAGTCGAGGGGGACGGTGGTGCTGATGTCCGGCTCCTCTTCGCGAAGAAAGAAACTGAATGACCTGACGTTGCCGTTGGCGTCCTTGGCCACCGAAAGGACAGTTCCGAGGAAGGCCAGCTGTTTGTTTTCGACCTCGGCACGGTCTTCAACCTGCACTGTCCGGGCCACCATGTTTCCGCCACTATCAATGTAGGCGCCAACCTCCACCACCGACCCGGTGGTCATCAGGTTCAAGTTGGCAATGCCGTCAAGCTGCGTGTTGGGATCCAGATTCACGGACAACGACGGCCCGGTTCCGGAAAGCAGTTGCAGGCTGAAGGCGCCCGTGAAGTTTTGCGTGCCGGGATAAGGCGTAACCTGGCGGACGAAGCCCACCAAGTCGTCAAAGTAACCAAAGCCGTCAGGATCCGTGGGCACGATGGCAGCACCGGCGGCAACCGGATTCAACTTCCCGGTGACTTGGCCTTGAGCGTCGACGGCCAGCGACCGGACCATATCGAAATCCATCAGCAGAGCGCTGACCTTGTTTGCCTGGATAACCAGTGGCGGCGAAAGCGGCATCACCGGAGCGTGGCCGGAAAGGGTCACCGGCAGCGTGCGGATGGGAGGGTTCTGGGAAGGATCGTACACAACCAGTTCTGCCGAAGTCAGACTCAGGATGGCTTGGTCGTAGGTTACGGCGGGGATGCTCGACAGATTGAGGATGGTCGATGAATCCCGCAGCGAGGTAAGATTCACCTTCATCAACGATGTCACGTTGGTCGAGGTGGGGAAGACCGTAACCAGTTGGGTACGCCCCTGCACCCTTAGGTCCAGTTCCGAAACATTGACCCGGAGTGAGAGAATATTACCCACCGGGGCGTCGCCCATGAGCGCGAAAAGGGCTCCGTTCTGGACCACTCCGCCCCCGCTGCTGCTATTGCCGCCGCCACAACTGGCAAGCGTCAGGGCCGCCGACCCCAGCGCCAAGCCCACCGCCCACGAGTGTTTGGCTTTCCATCCGCGTCTCGCCGATCTCATCTAAGTGCGCCCGCGTCTCCAGCTCCAGCCCTTCCTCGACTGGCGGAGCGCTGCGGGATAGACCTCCTGAAAAAAGAATCCTTCCGTCAGATGGTACGCGGCTGTCTCCGGGTTTCCTCCCTGATAGATTTCATCGGGGCTCGGGCCGAAGAGCGCCCATGAGAAAATATAGTGAATCACCCGAATAAGGCAAGCAAAGAAGCGCGGTCAGGCGGCAAGCGCATTACGCGCCTTCCGGTATGACTTCCATGCCGTGGCCGAGTCTCCTTAGAAACTGGCGGAGGGAGAGGGATTCGAACCCCCGGTGGAGTTTCCCCCACAGCGGTTTTCAAGACCGCCGGTTTCAACCGCTCACCCATCCCTCCGCAGCCTAGTGTAGCACGGTCAGCAACACAAAACGGGCTGCCCAGAGAGACACCATCAGCGGCAGCGCGGCCTGCCAACACTCTTGTGTGTTTGCCGACCGGGTTCGGTATAATGGGCCGCTCCGGGCCCGTAAAGAGAATCTGTTGCCCCGCATGCTGACACCGCCACCGACGGCCACCGCCGCCGCAAGTGAGAGGTCGCTTCCGCGTGCCATCGGCCAACTGGCCTCGACGGCGATGGTGGTGGGCACGGTCATCGGGTCGGGAATTTTCCTCGTTCCCCACAACGTCGCCCAGCACGTGGGAGCGGTTGGCAGCGTTTACCTGGTCTGGGTCGTGGGGGGACTGCTGTCGCTGGCAGGCGCGCTCTCGATCGCCGAGTTGGGCGCGGCCACCCCGGAAGCGGGCGGCATCTACATTTATCTCCGCCAGGCTTACGGAAAACTGGTTGCCTTCCTGTACGGCTGGGCGATGCTGCTCGTCGTCGAGTCCGGCGCTGTCGCCACGCTGGCCGTGGCATTCAGCATCTACAGCGCCAGCTTCTTCCCGTTCACTCCCTTGCAGCAGAAGCTGATTGCCGCCGGCGTCATCATGTTGTTGACGCTAGTCAACGTTCTCGGCGTGCGCAAGGGCGCGGCCGTGCAGACCATTTTCATGTTCGCCAAGTTGGCCGGCCTGGCCGTCATCGTGGGATACGCGTTGTTCCCACCCGAGGCCACGCAGGTTTCTGCCTCTCTTCCTCTCCCCACGCCGCACACTACGATGAGCTCGTTTGGCGTGGCGCTCGTCGGCGTGCTCTGGGCCTATCACGGCTGGCATCACCTTTCCTACGCGGCGGGCGAGGTCAAAGACCCCGGCCGCGTCTTGCCGCGCAGTTTCCTCTGGGGGACGCTGCTGGTGATCCTGGTCTATCTCGCCGCCAATTTCGCCTACCTCCGTGTGCTCTCCCTCGGCGCGATAGCTGAACACCAGCGCGTGGCTGCCCGAGCCATGCAGGCGCTCACCGGACCCAGCGGGGCGGCCCTCGTCTCGGGACTGATTCTTTGTTCGATTTTCGGCTCGCTGAACGGCAACATCCTAGGCGGCGCGCGGGTGCTTTTCGCGATGGCGCGGGATGGCGTCTTTATCAATGCCGTGGGGCGCGTCCATCCACGCTACGAGACGCCGGCGGTGGCTTTGGTCATCCAGGGGATTTGGGCGGCCGTCCTGGCGGTGAGTGGCACCTTCGAACAGCTCTATACCTACGTCATCTTCACTGCCTGGATGTTTTATGCGGGATGTACGGCCGCCGTCGTGATCCTCCGCCGTCGGCGACCGCAGTTGGAGCGCCCTTATCGGGTCTGGGGATACCCGCTCGTGCCGCTCGCCTTCTCCCTTGCGGCGCTCTCGATTGTGGCCAATACGCTCGTGCGCAGTCCGCGCGAGTCCTTCATCGGCCTCGGGCTCGTCGTCGCAGGCGTGCCGATCTACGCCCTCTGGAGTCGGCTCCGAGGCCGTGTGCGATGATCGCTCCCTGTGGCGCCGGGCTTCGGTTCGACTTCGCTCACCGCCCCGAGCATGCCGAGGGGGAGCCCGGCACCCGCCCTCTCAATGAGTTGCCGCCCTGCCCGCCCCGGCCCTTCGATCCGGGAACGGGCCGAGGAAGGGCGGCGCTACTTGAGGTTTTCGGGAATCAGGTACTCGACAATCACCATGTCCTGCCAGCGGCCGTCGAGGTACATGTGTTTGAGGTGCACGCCGACCTCGCGCCAGCCGGTCTGCCGGCAGAGCGTCCGACCGGCATCATTGTGGACGACGAAGCGGCCGATGATTTTTCGGTGGCCTGATTCGCGTGCGGCAACCTGCAGTGCCCGCATCAATTCCCGACCGACACCGTGCCGCCGGAAATCCCGATCGATGTAGATCAGCATCTCCACAACGCCATCAATGTGCGGACGGATTGGATAGGGACTCAAGGAAGCCCAGCCCAAGAGCCGGCCCGACCACTCCGCCACGAGCAGAGGAAATCTCCCGCGGTGTTCTTCTACCCAGCGCTCGCGCTCGTCGGGCGAGGCCAGGAAGCTCTCAAACGTGGCGAGCCCGTCTTGCGTCGCCTGATGGTAGATTTGCGCGATTTCCGCCGCATCACGCTTTTCAGCGTTGCGGATTCGCGGCTGCGGGAGGGAATCAACGCGAAACGGAGTCGGAATCGTGTCCATGGGCCCACCGCCAAGATGATAGCAGGAGAGGCCGGATTCACCAAGAACGAAGACTGCCTTCACCCGCGCCGTCGAAGCCCGCCCTGGCAACACGCCTTTGACCAAAATGTGACCAGGCGATTACGACTTCCCCCGGGGGCGTGGCTTATCTTGGAGTTTACAGGTCGTTTGGTGCCGTGTAGCATATTAGAGTCTTCTCAGGACTTTGGTCGAAAAGGAACAATCGGCGCGTGCTTTCCGGCTCGCAAAGCAGGTGGATTGTCATTTTCGTCGCAGCGTGTGCGCTTGTGTTCCTGATCTATGTGGGCCGGGCCGATACCCGTTCGCCGCGCGCGGACGAGGACACGCGTGCCCGGGTTTCGCCGGTCTTTACGCCCGCCCACCGCAGCGTGCTCGACGCGGTGCGGGATTTCTTCAATCGCCGGCCCGTTCCCGTGCAACCCCTTGCCTTCACGCATAAGGTCCACCTGGCGAACGGGATGCATTGCACGGACTGTCACACCGCTGTAGAGGCCGCCCCCGTGGCGGGCATTCCCGGCGTCGAGCTCTGCATGACTTGTCACCAGATGATCGCGGCGGACAAGCCCGAGATCAAGAAACTTGCGGCTTACCAAAAACGCGGTGAGGACATCCCCTGGCAGCGGGTTTACGCCTTTAGCCCCACCGTCCACGTGAAGTTCAACCATGCGCCACACATTCGGGCCGGCGTGGAGTGCAAAACGTGCCACGGGGACATGACACAACAGACGGTGGCCGTGCGCGCCGTCGACCTCAATATGGGCTACTGCGTGAACTGCCACCGGCAAAAGCAAGCTTCGACCGATTGCATTACATGCCATTACTAGGAACTGGAGGATTTTGGATTTGCGATTTTGGATTTTGGATTGACGTGGCGGCGATTTCGCAGCGGCAATGCCCGTGCGGGAGTTTTCAGTTTCGAATTTCACGGCTTGCTCGTCACTTGTCACTGGTCACTTGTCACTGTTCTTATGCAGCGTCGTGACTTCATCAAGATCTCAGCAATAACCGGGGCGACGGCGGCGCTCGACAGTTGCGGCCAGCCGGACGTCCAGCTCATTCGCTTCATCCCGGAGGAGGACCTGACGCCGGGCGTGGCCACGTGGAAGCCGAGCATCTGCACGCTCTGCCCCGCCGGCTGCGGAACGCTCGTGAAGGTAATGCCCGGCGACGCCGAGGTCCTCCGCAACGGCCGGCTCGGGATCATCAAAATGGGGCTTGCCAAAAAGATCGAAGGGAACCCCAACCATCCGATCAACGAGGGCAAGCTCTGCCCACGCGGTCAGGCGATGCTCCAGGTCACTTATCATCCCGACCGGATCAAGCATCCGCTCAAGCGCACCGGCCCGCGCGGCTCCGGCCAGTTTCAGGAGATCAGTTGGAACGAGGCCATCAAAGAGCTGGTCGCAAAACTCCAGGAACTCCAGGCAACGAAGCAGGAGGGTTCGCTGGCCTTCCTGACCAAACCCCTGCGCGGCCAGCGCCGGGAACTCGTCCGCCGCTTCCTGGCTGCGTACGGCGCCCCGCCCGTAGTGGAGTTCGAGTTCTTCGAATACGCGGTGCTGCGCCGGGCGAACGCCCTGAGCTTTGGCCGACCGCAACTCCCCACTTTCGATTTCGCGCAGTCCAATTATGTGCTGTGCCTGGGCGCAGATTTCCTCGGCACTTGGAACTCACCCGTCGCCCAATCCATCGCCTATGGCCAGATGCGCCAAGGACGGCCAGGCCAGCGCGGCAAATTCGTCATGGTCGAGCCTCGCGTGTCCCAAACCGGCGCCAACGCGGACGAATGGATACCGGCTCGCCCAGGAACCGAAGGTGTCCTGGCTTTAGGCCTCGCACACGTAGTCATCGACGCGAAGTTGCGCCCGGCCGCGGCAGCGGGGCGTGCTGGCAACCTGATCCCGGGCTGGTCGGAAGGCCTAAGAAACTTCGTGCCCGCAGAGGTCGAAAAACAAACGGGTGTGCCTTCCGCAACGGTCGTTCGGCTCGCCAGGGAAATGGTGGCGCATCCGCCCGCCGTGACAATCGTGGGAGACGCCGCAGTCGCCCAGACCAACGGTTTAAGGACTGCCCTCGCCGTGAACGCCCTAAATGCGCTGCTCGGCTCGGTTGAGCAACCGGGCGGGATTCTCTTTACTCCACAACCCAAGCTCAGTCAGCCCAATCGCGCGCCGGAGGGCCCCAGTCTCGAAGGCTCCTATCCAGCATTCAGCCGGTTGGTAGACCGCATCCTCCAACCTATGAGATCTGGAGTTTCTTCCGGTCCACTCACCGCTGGAGGCGTGGCTCGACGACGTGCCGGAATCGGGCACGACACAGGCAGTGGCGACTCTCGCTCCCCCCGTGATGCGTCCGCTGCACGACACGCGGGCGATGCCGGACACCCTGCTGGAAATCGCACCTCAACTCGGCGAGGGTCTGAAGAAGGCCCTCCCGTGGAAAACCTATGAGGAAATGATAAAGGAAACCTACAGCGGCTTACGGAATCAAAAAGGCTCCATCCGCGCGAATACCAGCGATGAGTTCTGGACAATGATGCAGGAACATGGCGGGTGGTGGAGCAGCGAGGGTGTCCCTCTCCCAACACGGACACTAAAGCTCGAGTACAGCTTCGAAAGGTTGTTGAAGGCTGAGTTCTACGAAGAAGAGGGGAACTTTCCTTTGCATTTTCTTCCCTACCCCTCGCAGTTGCTCTACGACGGTTCACTCGCGCACTTGCCTTGGCTTCAGGAGGCGCCGGACGCACTTTCAACCATCATGTGGGGAACTTGGCTGGAGATCAATCCCCAAACAGCCGCGAGGATGGGCATTGCGCAGGGCGACCTCGTTGAGGTGTCGTCTGCGGACGGGAAGTTGCAGGCCCCCGCCCTGCTCTCACCTGGGATTTCACCTGAAGTGGTCGCTATGCCCGTGGGACAGGGGCACAGCCAGTACACTCGGTACGCTACATCGAGAGGGGCCAATCCGGTCAAGATTCTGCATCCCCTCGCTGAGTATGAGACCGGCTCCCTCGCCTGGGCGGCGACACGCGTGAAGATTTCGAGAGTCGGCAAGGGGAAGCTGGCGCTGTTTGCAGGCGGCATGCGCGAGCACCCGCATGAACACCGGTAAAGGCTGTGACGAGTGACAAGTGACGAGTGATGAGAAAACGACCCGGCAGTTAAGAGTCAAGAGTTGGGAGTGAAAGCAGATGCAGAGGCACGATGCGCCTCTCGACTCTGGACTCTCAACTCTCGCCATTCTTTTGCTCGTCACTTGTCACTCGTCAATGGTTCAAACGATGGAATCGAAAGCGCAAAAAAAATGGGCCATGGTGGTGGACCTCGACCGCTGCACGGGCTGCGAGGCGTGCGTGGTGGCGTGCCATGCCGAGAACAACATCCCAACGGTCGGCGAGGAGCAGGCCGCCATGGGCCGTGCCATGCACTGGATGCGTGTCGAGCGCTATTACCAAGGCGATTTTCCTAACGTGCGCGTCAAGTTCATTCCGGTTTTCTGTCAGCAGTGCGACGCCGCGCCGTGCGAACCGGTCTGCCCGACCTATGCGAGCTACCACACGGCCGAAGGTCTGAATGGCCAGGTCTACAACCGCTGCATCGGCACGCGGTATTGCGCGAACGCCTGCCCCTACAACGTGCGTTTCTTCAATTTCTACAACCCGGTGTGGGAGAAACCGCTGCACCTGCAACTCAACCCGGACGTCTCCGTGCGCGAAGTGGGCGTGATGGAGAAGTGCACCTTCTGCGTGCAGCGCATCAAGGCGGCGGAAATCACGGCGAAGGCCGACAAGCGCGAACTGAAGGATGGAGACGTGCAGCCGGCCTGCGCGCAGTCCTGCCCGCCGAAGGCGTTGGTTTTCGGAGACCTGAACGATCCCACGAGCGAAGTCTCGCGCCTCGCGGGTTCCAATCGCGCGACTCGATTGCTCGAAGAGTTAGGAACGAAACCGAAGGTCATCTATCTGCAACGTGAATCCTGGGGCGATGGAAAAGAGTCCTAACCAGATCACTGAGGACCTGCTGCGGCCTCTGCTGCGGACGTCGCCGAAGTATTATTTCGCCGTCGCCCTGCTCGCGGCCGTGGTGGTGGTGGCCTTCGCGGCCTTTGGCTACCAGGCTTACAGTGGCCTTGGAGTGTCGGGGCTTCGCCGGCCGGTCTTCTGGGGATTCTACATCACCAATTTCGTTTTTTGGATCGGCATCAGCCATGCCGGAACCCTTATCTCCGCCATCCTGCGACTCGCCAACGCCACCTGGCGACGGCCCGTGACGCGCTGCGCGGAGGTCATCACGGTCTTTGCCCTCTCGATCGGCGCGATGTTCCCGGTCATTCACCTCGGACGGCCCTGGCTTGCCTTCTGGCTGATTCCTTATCCGAGCGAGCGCCAGATCTGGCCCAACTTCCGCTCGCCACTGGTCTGGGACTTCTTCGCGATCAACACCTACCTGATCGGCAGCGTGGCCTTTCTGACGTTGCCCATCCTTCCGGACTGGGCACTGGTGCGCGACAAAGCCTCGGGCTGGCGTAAGAGGGTCTACGGGTTTCTTTCCCTCGGCTGGCGAGGCACACCCCGCCAGTGGTCGCGGCTTGAATCCGCCATGCACATCATGGCCATCGTCATCATTCCGGTGGCCGTCTCCGTGCATACGATCGTTTCCTGGGATTTCGCCATGGCGCCGGTGCCGATGTGGCACTCGACGATCTTTGGGCCTTACTTTGTGGCGGGCGCGATCTTCAGCGGCATCGCCGCGCTCATCCTCGCCATGGCGTGCTTGCGGAAGTTCCTCCACCTCGAGGATTACTTGAAGCCGCTGCACTTCGACAATCTCGGAAAGCTCCTGCTGATGATGAGCTTGCTCTGGTTTTACTTCGTGTTCGCCGAGCGGCTGACCACCTGGTATGGGAACGAACCGTCGGAGATGGCGGTCTTCTGGACCACGCAGCAGGGCGCTTACGCGCCGCTCTTCTGGACGATGGTCTTCTGCAACTTCCTGCTTCCCTTCCCCATCCTGGCCATCAAGCGTCTGCGGACCATTACCGGGACAGTCATCGCCTCGACGGCCGTGGTGGCAGGCATGTGGCTTGAACGCTTTCTCATCATTGTACCTTCACTGAGCCACAAGTTCCTGCCATACAACTGGGGAACGTACCGGCCCACGTGGGTCGAGATTACCATTATGGTCGGAACGTTTGCGGGCATGGCGCTGCTTTACGCTTTGTTCGCGAAAGCCGTGCCGATCATTTCAATTTGGGAGTTGAAACTGGGCCTTCACGAGAAGTCAGAAGTCAGAAGTCAGGAGACAGAAGGAAGAGGGAAATTGGCCTTCGGCGGACAAGAGAAACTGGAAACTTGAAACTGGAAAATGGTCCTGGGTTTTCGAGTTTCGATCTTCGAATTTCTATTTTCCGATTTCAAGTTTCCAGCTTCTTGGTGAGGCTGGCGCCAAGCCAAAGCAGGTTGTTTGACTATGCAGGCGGTATACGGACTCTATTCCGATCCCAGCAGGGCTCAGCGAGCCTTCGATTCTTTGCGCGCGGCAGGGGTTGAAGAGCACGGCATCGCCGTCGTCTCTTCCGTGCCTTGGGAAGAATACGAATTCGCCCGGCGGGACCGCCGCACACCCATGGCGTGGCTGGCGGCGCTCGGGGGGTTGCTGGGCGGCGTCAGCGGCTATCTACTGGCCGGCCTCACGCAGAAGGCTTATCCGATCCCAACCGGCGGCATGGCGATCAACGTGCCCTGGACCAATGGAATTATCACCTACGAATTGACGATGCTTGGGGCGATCCTCGTGACCCTCATAACTTTGTTGATTAGCGCGCATATACCCGATTGGACCCCCCGAGTCTACGACCCGGCGGTCGCCGATGGGTGTATTCTGGTGGGAGTGGTCAACCCTCGCCACGATTCCCGCGTCGAGATTGAAAGGTCCCTGCGGGAAGCCGGGGCAGATTCGATTAAGGAAGCGAATGTGACCAACAGATGGCGCATCTAACCTCAAGGAGGCTACGGATGAAGAAATTCCAGTTTTTCACGTTGAGCGCCATGATCACGCTAGGCCTGATTCTCCCCTTGTCCCTTTCTTCCGCGGACAACAAGAAGGTCGCGGACGGCGAGGCCGTCTTCAAGAAGAACTGCAACATGTGCCACTACCCGGATAAGACCGACAAGAAGCTCGGCCCCGGATTAAAGGGGCTCTTCAAGAATAAGGAGTTGCCTCAGAGCCACAAGCCAGCCACGGATGCTGCCGTGCGCGAACAGATCGAGAATGGCAGCAAAACGATGCCCGGCTTCGGAAAGAAGCTTTCGGCGGAAGAAATTGGCAGCTTGATTGCGTACCTGAAAACGCTGTGACGGGGGGTTGGCGCCCCGACGACGTGCATCGGGTCCGGCTCGCGCCGCGACTCATTCTGAGTTCAATGGCGCTCCCGGATGTGGGAATCGTGTGCTTTCGGCAAGCGTGAGTTAAACAGGCCAGCTAACACGTGCCGAAGCAAATCAGCAGCTTGATCCACCGCCCGTATATATCAGGGTTAGACGGCCAGCTCGAATGCCATATACGCGAAAGAAATGCGATTCAGGGTCGCTCACCGCCGTGATCAAGAATTCCCGCCCGTTCTTCAAACAAATCCTCCCGAGCAAGGTCTCTTCCTCGTCCTCGGTATTCTGTTTCCAATGGAGGAGATGGAACTGGCCTCCGCCCATGGTTCCGATCGCGAAAATCAGCTTGTACCGTCCCGGCTTGTTAGCGATCTCAGCGTACGCCCTTTGAATCACAACCATGTCGTGGCCTTCGAGACGCAAGGCGAAGACTTGTAACTCCTCTGTAGTATCGACCCTTCGTGGGAGAGACGCACTAAGCGCCTTTCGTACAGTGACGCTTTCTCGGTGGTTTAGAAGATCTGGCGGCGCGCTCGCGGCAAAGAATTCGGCAGGGCTAGCTGCAATTGCGGATTTTCGGATAGCGGCGCCTGAGTAGGTTCCCGTTCCCGTGTAGGAATAGCATTCATCCAGAGTCGTGGGTGCTGCGTGAACAACAGCGCCGTTCCCATCTGCGCTGACCACTGTGTAGACGCGGGCCTCGCTCAGGTACCCCTGCGCGAACTTGATGCAGTTCTTCCGCCCGGCAGGAGTGTCATCGGTATGAATCGAGCAAGGCAGTCCGCTCCATTCGCCAAACGGCGTGAGATGAGCCAATGGCTCCACGGCAACAGTGCCCTCGCGGGTCCATTTGATGGGTCCGATCCCTCCCGCAAGCATGGATTCATCGCGCGAGACGGCGGCTACCGTAATTGTCGTACTTGGCAAGGGGGGCGCCGCGGGCTGTCGGGCCACAGCCGTTGCAACAACACCGATAAGTAAAGCTGACCAAAGATGGCTCACGTGTTTGGGTCCTTTCCGCTTTGCGCTTCTGCTCGACGCCCATTTGCTCCGGTGGCGCTCAATCCAAAGTCAAGCGATCCCTGGCAAACCATTTTCCTGATGGCCTCTGCCGCTGCAGTACGGCTGTCCAGATGCTCGGCCTTATCCCTCTGCGGCAGCCACGGTCAAGATTTTTCTGACCGTGGGCTTTTCCCATGACGACGAACCGACGGTCAATTCAAGCGGGTAGCCACGGTCAGGATTTTTCTGACCGCTTCAGGTCCGTGCGGACACGGTCCACGTACTTATCTGTGGCCACATCGATGCGGACGATTTCCCCGGGCCGAATGAACTGGGGGACCATAATTTCCAGGCCGTTCTCAAGCGTGGCGTATTTGTAAGTGTTGTCCTGCTGCTGGTGCACAGGCTGGGCCGTGGTCGCGACCTTGACTTCGACGACCGGCGGAAAGTCGATGCTGACTGGCTCGCCCTCGTAGGACTCTACGGGAATGTTCATCTCCGGCTTCAGGAATTTCCGGGCCGGCCCGATCGCTTCCAGTGGGATCGAAACCTGGTCGTAGGTGACGGGATTCATGAACGTGGCCGAATCGGAGTCGCTATAAAGAAACTCCATCACCTGTTTCTCGAGGACGATGTCCTCCAGCCGCTCCTCCGGCCGGAAGCGTAGCTCCTTGAACGACCCCTTCCGCACATTGCGGAGCTTGGCGTGGACGCTGCCCGGCATCTTTCCCTGGCCGACGTGGAAGGTCGACTCCTCCACCTTCAACAAGTCCTCACCGATTTTCAGCACCATGCCCGGACGCAGTTGTGAAGCTATGACCATGGCCGACCTGCCGTGAGATCGTAATTCTCAGGTCTTCGCCTTTTCGAGCCGAGTATAGCACGCGGGGTGGGTTGGAAGCTTCCTGTGGACCGCATGAACCGTAGCAGGGAGAGATTGAGTAACGCAGTCCCGATAGATTCCATCGGGGCACGGCTCACCCACAGGAAGTGAGGGTAGCGCGGACCCCGATGCCGTTCATCGGGGTCCGCGGTTCTTCTTAAGGCAGAGCCGCAGATCTCAACGGCGGAGTTCTCCGCTACCTTGCCGCTCTCATCCCCCGAAACCGGAGCCCTTCACTTGTTCAATCGGCCCAGGCCAGATAGCCGGGCACAATCAAGTTGACGAAGGGCACGATCATCAGGATGCCCCACCAATTGGGCTTGCCGCGCGCCTCGGCAATCGCCATCCAAACGATAATCAGAATAACGATGTTAACCAGTGGAATAAAGAACAGGATGATCCACCAGAGAGGCTTCTTGGCGATATTGAGCATCAGAATGATGTTGATGATGGGGATCCAAGCCAGCCAGGCGTTCTCCGTGTTAGTCTTCTTGGCAATCGTCGAGAGTGCCAGCGCCATGTACACGTAAAGCGCGATGAAGATCACAAAGAAGACCATCATGAACGCGCCCAAGAAGGCCAGGCCAGCCTCTTCGCCTTCTCTCTGCGCCAGAGCGGCCCGGACGGGGACCAATAGCGAAAGCGCACCGAGGAAGAGCCCCACGACTGCGAACCATGTCCGCTTCTTCATTTGTATTCCCTCCGCGTAGATTTTGGCTTGCCGCCCGGGTTACGAACGTCTGCCGCGAGACACACGACCGCCGCTGATGCAGGTGTCCGAGCGCGAAGACCAACCCGGCAAGCGTTAGTTTTCAAGTTGGGGTACGGAACTGCTTCGATCTAATCCGGGCGAACTCTATGTTACTCGGGCAGGCTTGTCAAGCGGATGGGGGAGACCGACCGCGCAGCCGGTCCGCCGACAGATCACAATGAACAGCACGTCCCCTGTGGCCTACGCCCACGAAGATCGGGCTCGCGGCGACTCAGCGAGGATGCACCGGAGGAATCTGCACGATGACGCGGCAGGGCGTGTGACGCACCACGTACTGGACGGTGGATCCGAGAAGAATCTCCCCCAACGTGTGCGGGCGATGGTAACCCATGATCAGAGACTCAACTCCCTGCTCCCGCAATTCGTCCACGATGGCTTCGCCCGCCCGGCGCGCGCGGAGCAGCTTGGTCGCAATCGGGCGGGAAAACTGCTGCGCGGCGACATTCCTGGCACGCTCGAGAATCGCGTGCCCCGGGCGATCGAGGACTTCGTCGTCGGCTTCAATGGGCGTGGCCATGGGGACTTCGACCACGTGCAGCGCCGCGAGTTCAGCTTCCATGCTGCCCGAAATCTGACAGGCAAGGGTCACCAGACTCTCGACGGACTCCACGTCCCGAAGCGCCACGAGGATTGTGCTTTTCCCCACTTCGACCTCCGCTATGAATGAAAATATGCAGCAGAATATTCGTCTCGCGGGCGGTTTTCAACCCCGATCCCGAAACGGGCACCTACTGTGGATTTGCACAAGGTCAGCCACTGGCTCAAACAGGACCAAACTGGCTTGTTCAATTGCTAATTCGGGATTGGGACCAACCTGCCTTTGCAGGCGTCCGCGCTTTCCGCTTCAACCATCATTGACAGCGGCAGTATGCGCGCCTTTTATCGAAACCGCTTGCTGGAGCCCGCGGTGTTGTACAGGCGGATCAGGGTGTTGATATCCCGCTGGCTTGGCTGTTTGACAAGCGATCGCCAAAAGAGTGGAAGGGGAATTCTAGGCGTGCCGATCTGGCGGATGCTTTCCTGGACCTGCCAGTACATGATGTCGCCTTTGCTTTCGCTGTGTCCCTTGATCCCCAAGGCGTGACCGATCTCATGTGACATGATGGCCCGCATCTCATCTTTCGACCAAAGGCGGCTGAGATCGACCCTAATCAGAGCATACTTTCGGCCCTTCAGCCCGCCTCCTTCATAACGCGTCTGCAGCCAGTCCGATTCCTCCCCAACGTGTTCCTCCCCGATCATGGACTCATGCCAACCGATCCGAATGTCCGCGCCTTGGGGGAGGGCCACTAATTCCAAAGGGAAGACTTTGCTCCAGTTGTCGTAGGCTTCGCGCGCGCCCTCCTGCCACTTCAGTTGGGGCGCACTGCCGAGAAAGACTTTGACGGGGAAGCTCGTCCATTCATTGCCCTCCGACTCGCTGGAAACTGTCCAGTAGTAATCCCCCGCCGCCGAGACATAGTGGCTGGGCTGCATCGGCTCTGGCAACGCCGGCATGGACTCCAGGAGCTGGAGGCGCGCCCGCGCCCGACCGACGTCGTACTTCAGATCCTCCCGGTTCGCCGCCACATCCAGGAATCGGCGCCATGCCTTGATGGCCTTTTGCCGCTCGATCATCTCCGTCGCCAGCGCCAGGTTGTGATAGGCCTCGGCGTACTGGGGGTCTTCCGCAATCGCGCGACTGTATGCCGCCGCAGCCTCAGCGAAGCGGTCTTGATCGAACAATGCGTTTCCGTCACGATAGGAGGAAACCGCCGCGGCGTGGTCCGCCCTGGCTTCAACTCCTGCAACAACCGTAGCGAGCAAAATCGCCATCATTCCAACCGTCGCCGGAAATCGCCTCATGCTTCACCTCAGTAACCGCTGGGCAACCGACTCACGTGGCTTTGGCTTGAGTCTCACGGCAAACGTCGGCCGTATTCACGAGCCGGGCGCCTGCTGCCGTCATCTCTTCGATTGCCTTCCGTCCACCTTCGCTAGTAATAGCTTTGATCGCGTCGAGGACGAGATCCACGGGGAAGCCGCGCTGGCGAAGGGCCAAGACGTCGGCGCGAACGCAGAATTCCGTCGCTACGCCGAACACGATCGCTCGCCGCGGGCCCAGCGCTTTCAAAACGGCATCGAAATTGGGATTGTCCGCCGTGTCGTAAGTCGGTTTTTCGAGGATGATCTGGCTTGGCCACTTCGCAGGCGGCACAAACGCGCCTGGCTGGTTGGGAACGACCGTGGCATCGGCAAATTGCGTCTCCGGAACGCGCCGCTGGCCCGGGCTCCCGATCACGCAGTGTGGCGGCCAGAGCGCGAACTCAGGGTCGCCCGGAGTATGGGCATCCGCGGAGGATATCACCGGGATGCCATGCCCTCGCGCAAACGACATCAGCTTAATCAGGTTGGGGACGATTTGCTCCGCGCCCGGCACGTAGAGTCTGCCGTGCGGAAGCATGAAATCGACTTGCGTGTCGATATCAAAGAAAACCAACGGCTCGCTCACCGCTGGACCTCCCGGGGCAACTATTTCACCCGCGTGGCGCGAGGCGCACTGAGATAACGTTCGCGAGCCTCATCGAGGAGGCGATCGAGCGTCGCGCTTTTTCTGACCGGGTAAATTGGCGCGGCGCGCAGCGCGTGGTATGGCGCTGGCAGGCAATCGAGATTGACGAGCGTCTGCGCGCGAATCTCGGCAAGGGGCCGCTGCGCTCGCGCTCGCTTCCCGTTCCGCATGGCCGGGCCGAGCAGTGGTTCGGCGTCGTCGTAATGCTCGCCAGCCCGTGAGACCACGTCCTGCGAATACCGTCCCTCGCGCGGGAATCGGTGGACCTGTTTACGGCCGGGCCAGTACACCTTCTGGTCGCTGAACTTGGTTGTGTATTCGATGCGACCGTCCCGTTCGATCTCCACCAGTTTGTACACGACGCTCAGCGCCGGGACATCGCGCGAGGTGGCAAGATCGGTCCCCACCCCGAAGAGGTCGATGGGCGCCCCGCACGCCAGAAGCTCTTCGATCTTGTATTCGTTCAAGTCGCCGCTCGCGACGATCTTCGTTTTTTGCATCCCGCGCGCGTCCAGGATCTGCCGCACTCGCCGGCTCTTTTCGACCAGATCGCCGCTGTCCAGGCGGACGCCCGGGACGGCGCGGCCCAGCGCCGCCGCTGTCTCTGCTCCGAGGAGGGCGTCGTAAGTATCGATGAGCAGGATGGCCTGCTCCGGGAACGTCTCGAGCAGGGCTTGAAAACTCTCGCGCTCGGTTGGAAAAACCTGCGTCCAGGAATGCGCCGCCGTCCCGGCAAGGGGGACGCCGTATCGGTAGCCGGCCAGGACGTTGGACGTGGCCACGCACCCGCCCACATAGGCTGCCCGGGCAGCGCGCACCCCCGCCTCCGGCCCGTGCGCCCGTCGGGTCCCAAATTCCAGCACTCCCCTGCCCCGCGCCGCCGAAACGACGCGCGCCGCCTTCGACGCCACGAGGGTCTCGAAGTTCACCACCGAGAGCAGGTACGTCTCGGCGACCTGAGCTTCCAGTACCGGCGCAGTCACCTGCATGATGGGCTCTTCAGCAAAGACCAGCGTGCCCTCTTCCACCGCCTCAACATCGCCGGTGAAGCGGAAACCGCGAAGATATGCGAAGAATTTGTCGGAGACCATGCGGAAGGCGGGCTGGGCACGCAGGAACTTGACGTCGCTGTCGGTAAAGTGAAGGTTCTCCAGGTAGTCGAGTGCGGACTCGATGCCTGCCGCCACCAGATAACTCCGCTCTGTCGGAAGGTGGCGCACAAACAGCTCGAAGGTGGCGCGGCAGTCGATTTGGTGCTCGAAGTAAGCCGCTGCCATGGTCAGCTCGTACAAGTCCACGAGCAACGCATGCCCGGAATTCGCGTCATCCATTGCGTCCCTCCGGCGGCACACAGCCGCCCGCAGCACTCTCGGCTATCGCGCCTCAACTGCCTCTCGGAGGAGCAGCGAAGGCTCTGCTCGCCCTGAAAAATCAGTATGGTTTTGGGTGCGGGGGAAGTCAAGCAGCGGCTATTGACGGCCCATTACCCGATCAATGGCCTGAAGCAACGTGTCCGGAGGCAGAAATTGCCCCGCGGCATTGATGACCACAAAATTGTAATTGGTGCCTTTCTTGAGCCGGATATGGAACGCGCCGTTCACGGCCATATAGACGGCGTTTTTCCTTGCTTCTCTGACCGAATCGACCGGGATATCGAAGGAGTGCATGCCGTTCGCGCTCCTATACTGGATCATCCCATTCCCGATTGTCATGATACCAACGCAATAGTTGGGCGGCGGAGGGCCGTGATCGTGGGCCACGGCAAAGCTCACAACAGGAAGCGCTGCTGAGGCAGCGGGTGGATTTGCGCCGGACGACGGCGTTGCTTGAGTAGGAAGGGGAGGGAGGGCGGCACGCGGCACAAGCTGGGCGCGCGTGATCTGAACGTTCTGCCCGTCCGAGTAGGTAATCCGCACGATCGCACCCGGCTGGAACTGGGTCAGCACCTCGATCGCTTGCTGAGGGGAATTGATCGCGTGGTCATCGATCGCCAAGATGGAGTAACCTGCGCGCAGTCCCGCCCTTTCCGCTGGACTACTCGGGGCGACGGCGTTGATATACGCGCCGCGTACGCCCGCGGGGGCCTGCCTAGCCAGGCCCACGCCCAAGGTTGCCTGCCCGAGGGCAGCGGAGGAAGCGGCAGTCCCCGGCGTAGCCCCAGACCCGCCGACCTGCGGCTTTTCGGCGCGAGACGGGCCAGCAGCCTCAAGGATAGCTGCCACCGGGGTCGTCTCCCCGCGGCTGAGCGTGATGCGTGTCTCGTAATCGCGGTGACCAGGAGAGGAAAGCCTCACAGCATGCTCGCCAGGCGCAAGGCGGGTCAGTTTGAGGCGCCCCGAGCTGCTCGTGGTTCCGACCGGCTTGTCATCGACATAGACCTGCGCCCCACCGGGCGTTGCCTCAATCAAGAGGATCGGCGGGGTCGTCGGTGGCTCGTGAGCCGTGGGCGTTGACGGTGGGGCCGCGGGAGCCTGAGGACCAAGCTTGCGCAGCGCCTCCACGAGCTCGTCGGTCGCACCGGCATCGCGCAGCTCCGTCTCTACACTGGACGTAATGGTGAACGCCAAGCCGTACTGGCGCGACAACTCCTCGACGCGCGTCGGCGAAACGCCGCTCTCCAGGAGCTCTATCACCTCGTTTTTGCTGAGGGCCTTGCGGGAGGTCTGCGCCTGGACGGATGTCAGCTCGAGCGAGTGGAACAAAAGAAGCGCCGCGGCAAGCGCCAGCAGCCCTCGGAGCAGTTGCCGTGGGCGCGCGCGTCCCGGTTCTCGCTGGAGCGCGGTGCGCACGACGCAAAGTGTACTCGCGCGGTGAGTCATCTTCAAGTCTGGGGAATTGGCTTTGCGCGGCGTCGAGTCACTGACCCGATCCGCCAGCCATCCCGTCGCAGCCTATTGGTTGACTCTCTCTTCCGCAGCCTTGGCGCGTCTGGCGCGCTCGATCCGATCTTTAATCACCTGATTGGTCGGATCCAGGTGCAAGCCCCGCTGATACTCGGCAATCGCCCCGTCGTAATCGCCGCGCTCCCGCAACAGGTCCCCCACCTTGACCGCAGCGTTGATCTGTCTGGGATCCACCACTGGTCTCGCCGGAGCGCGCTCGGGCGCGACTTCCCGCGCCGGCAGCAAAGGCTGCGGCCTTGCCGTCCTCGTGGACCCCCGTGACTCGCTGGGCGAACCAGTGACCGCTGGATGTTCCGGCGCTGGCTGCGCCGCCCGTGTCGTTGAAGGCTCCGGCTGTCCTGCCGACGAGGGAGTTGTTGCTGCGGGCTGGGTCGCTGAAGGCGTGTTCGCAGCCGGAACCGAAGGCGCTGCAGTGGTCCCTGAAACCGGTGCCTCCGGCAGGCGTGGCGCACTGTGTTCGACATAATACCAAGTGCCTCCCCCAAGCCCGACGACGAGGATCACCACTCCTGCCCAGATTCCCCACTGCGACGACCTCGCCGGGACGGGCGCTGGTACAGGCCCCACCGGCCTCGCAGCGGGACGCGGCTGAGGGGCCGGAGGTGGCGTGGGGGCCGGACGCGCACCGACCGCGGGCGGCGGCGTGGCCACCGCAGCTTGCGACCCAGCCCGGCGCAGGGGTGGATTCGCCCGTAGCGCCGACCTGAGCGCCTCAGCAGCCGCGTCAGGGGAGTACACGCCGCGCGGTGTGACCAAGCGGGTTTCCTCGACCGCCCCCGGCTCGGCCATGGGACCGGCACCGGCCGTCTCCGCGCGCTCAATCTCAGCTATCAACGCCTCTGCACTCGCCGGACGCTGCTCCGGCTTCTTCGCGAGCAGGCGCATCACCAGGTTGGCAATCGGCTCCGGAATCTGCAGTTCGGGGTGGATCGACCGGATGGGCGTGGGCGGGGTCTGCAGATGGGCAAGCAGCATCTCCATGGTCGTATCTGCGTGAAACGGAAGATCGCCGGTCAGCATCTGGTACATGACGATGCCCAGCGAATAGAGGTCCGAGCGGCCATCGAGCTGGTCGCCGCGCTTCCCCATTGCCTGCTCGGGCGACATGTACTGCGGAGTTCCGATGACCACGCCCGTGCCCGTCAAGGTCATGCCGGAGGTATCGCTCCGGCGGCTTTCCTTGAGCTTGGCGATTCCGAAGTCGAGAACTTTGGCCTGCTCGCCCTCGGGAGTATCAATCAGAACGATATTATCCGGCTTTATATCGCGATGGATCAATCCCAGGCGGTGCGCCGCGTCGAGCGCCGAGGACACCTGCTTGACGACGGAGCAAGCTCGCGGGACGGCCATGGCGCCGCCCTGCTCGATGAGGCTGCGGCGAAGCCCCTCCGTGAGGAGGCCCCTGAGCTGGAAGATGGCCCCCCAGATTAAACGCCTCTATGACCAGATGCCCGAACCCAAGTGGGTTATCGCCATGGGTGCCTGCGCCATCAGCGGAGGCATGCTTCGTGCCGGAAGCGCTTGACGAACAGTTGGTCGTTGACCAGCTCCGGGCTGATCACCTTGATGGCCCGCATCTCGTCGAAGGTAACGTGCAGGGCCTTGTAGACGGCCCCCATGCCCCCTTGTCCGATCTTGTTGAGAATCCGATACTTGCCGCGGATGAGGCTCCCGTCGGCCCACGCCCCGGTTTCCACCAGTGGCGTGCCATCCTGTGGGCAGACCGCGAAATTGGTCGGGTAAGTGGCCTGGCAATTCGGGCAGCTTTTCATGGCGTGCGACGCCGGATCAAGCTGGGCGCAGTATACCACAGCTCCCAGAAGGTCAACGCCCTCGCGCCCCAGGCGCCGGGAATGCGACTTTATGCGCCGCCGCGGGCTAGGCATGCGAACCGGCGAGCGTCTTCGAGCATGGAAAGATTGTTGAAGAGGACGTAGCAGGGGTTGTGGCCCCCCGTGAGCTCGGCAAGGCGGTGGAGGTCCTCGTCGCTGTACCGGTAACGATAGCCGGCCTTCCCATGCAAGCGAAAGTAGCCCAGCCCCGGGGTCGCGGGAGGTTGCTCGAACGGATCCACGCCGTGGACGAGGCCCAATTCTTCGCAGAGTTCGCCCGCGTCTTCCCGTGTCCACTGGCCCCGAGGCTCCCACACGAAAGTGAATTCGCCTTCGGCTCGCGGACCGGGAAGTTCCCTTCGGATCTCGCGGAAAAACTCGCGCAAGCGGGCTTTGTTTTCTGCCGAAGGCCCGAATCGCGCCGGACACTGAAAGAGGACCACCCGGCTTCCAAGGGCTCGCGCGCAATCAAGTGTTCGCTTCCAGGCCGAACGCACCGTCGCGTTGAGGCGAAACGATCCCGCTTCGCGGCGCTGCTGGTCGGAAAGTTTCTCGCGCAAGCGGCGGTAAGTTGGGCTCGACGCTTCGTGAGTAATCAACTGCCAGGCCTTGAGTGTGAACTCAAATTCCGCAGGCACCGCAGCGCGCCACTTCGCAAGCGTCGGAAGCAGGGGAGGCTGATAGAAAGTTTGTTGGATTTCGACGACCGAGAAGTTCTGCGCGTATCGCGCCAGTGACAGGGGAAAGCCGCAACAACCGATTCGCAATCCACGCGTCGTCACATCTTGCTCTCCGGGTACTTGACGGGTTCGCCTGCTCGTTGCGCCCGGCTTCAGTCCTCCGATTGGCGGACGTGCCGCCCTGAAGGGCGGCGCTGCTTGCGCTTACCGGCCGGCGCCGAGAGCGCCCGCGGCTTCCAGATCGGCGTAGTCTGTGGTCATTTTGAGGGAAACCCGCTTGCCATCCCGGGCGATTTCGACGCCCTCATAGCAGAGGCTCGACGGCAGGCGCGCGC
>JAIQGH010000158.1:0-14044 GCA_020072655.1 Terriglobia bacterium
AGATCTTCCGCCGGGCTATGCTGCGGAGACGACGCGTGGCTCAGAACCAGCTCAGCACGCGTCCCCTCGAGCCGGGGGAAAAACCTCCGCAGCCGCCCGGGAAGTACTGGGAAAAACCTTGGGCCACGGATTCGCCGCGTGGATGGGCCAAGATTATCCTGACGCTCACCCTCAACGCGCTCGGCCTGATTATCCTGCTCACAGGCGCCATCGCCTTTCTCGGACGCGCCGCCACGCGAGTCAGTGCCTCACAAGTCGTGCTTCTGATTCTCGGGCTGGCCCTGACTCTCGGCACGGTGAGCGGGGTCGTAAAATCATTGAGAATTCTGAAGGTGCGGTGGAAGGTCGGCCGCGTGCAGGTAACCCTCGCCCCGACCGAGGTTCACTGCGGTGATGACCTCAACTGCTCGGTCGAGTTTCAACCCGCAGCGCCGGTCCAGCTCGACCAAGCGACAGCGCGGCTGGAGGCCTTTGAGGTCGCGCATTATGTCAGGAACAAACAGCCGACCACTCGTCTGGTTCGCCAGCATGAGGTTACGCTGGCAGCGGGACGCTCGCTGCTCGCGCAGGAAAGCGCCGTACTCTCCGGCAAGATCCCTGTGCCGCCGGAGGACCCGCCGACTTTCTTGGCGGTTGACCATAAGATTCTGTGGTTCGTCGCCGTGCGGCTCGATATCGCGGGGGGAACCAAATGGTCTACCGATATTCCCATCTCCGTGCTGGCCTGATCGGCGGTGTGTCGGCGCTTGCGACTGGATGGCGAGAACAAGCGACATTATGTCCATAGGCAAGATGAGGCTCGGGCAGTATACTGGTAGGTATGGAAGGATTTGCGGTATTCGTTCTGTTCCTGATTGTCTATTTCCTCGTGCTGCCGCGCATTCCCGGGGTCTCACGCTATAGCTGAGCGGCACGCCCTCCGGCCCCGTCGGGGCCCTGCAAGGACCAGAAAACTAAGGAATAATCTCGGATCACTATGCCTATCTTTGAATACGCCTGCCAAGAATGCGGGAAGGTTTTCGAGAAGCTGGTGCTCGGCAAAAGCAGCAGCGATCTCGCGTGCCCGCACTGCGGTTCGAGGAGTGTCGAGCAGAAGTTTTCGGCCTTTGCGACCGCAGCCGCCACCCCTAAACCCTCCGGCGCCTCCTGCGCCTCGGCCAGCGGTTGACGGCTCCGCTGAGGGAGCCGGGCGCTTCCCTATCGCGGCCACGCAGCAACCTCTGCGGAGGCCTTCCCCTCGACGCCCACCGCCGGGTCACACGACCCCCGTGCGCCGTGACCAGCCGCATCTCGTGAGTCGCCTCACCGCGACCGCTACCAAGGCCGGCCGAGGATCCATCCCCATTTGCCGAGCTCTGTCGTTCTCCACAAAGTGATAGCGTGGACGATGACGATCCAAGATGCTTCCGGCCAGCCGGGTCTGAGCATTGTGGACCCAGACCAGTCCATCTCCCGCCGCGACAGGGCCACGAGGACGGCGTAGAAAACCGGCAGAATATAGTCGAGCAAATAAGGCGCGCCGTAGCGAGTGTTAACGTAGGCGAAGAAGGCAAGGCCCATCATCCCCAGCGCAAAGCCGCCACGCTTGCCGAGAAAAAGCGCCGTCGATGTCATGAAGGCCGTGGCGATGAAAAACGGAACCTCGTCTTGCGGGAAACCGTGGGCCAGCCAATACTCCGCCTCCATGCAGGTGAGTCCCAGCAGCGTCGCCAAGACGGCGAAGGCGATCTTATGCCGGCGAGGCGCGAATCCGATCAGCGCAGCCCCGCCGGTGGCCGCCACGAGTCCGGGCAGGTAGCGCGTCCACACATGGTCCGAAACAGACACGATCAAGAGCTCCCACGGGCGTCGTCAGGGACCGGAGGGAGCCGGCACGGAGGCGTGCTCGTGGACGATCTTCCACTTGCCCCTTTGCTTTTCCAAGACCTCCGTCAGACGGCCTTCGAGGCCCACCACGCGCACGTCTAAGTCATCGTTAAGCATGATCTTAAAATCTCTAATCGACTCTTGAACTTTCTTGATTTCGTTCTTGTAAGTCTCCCAGCCGACGTACTGCATGGGCGTGAAATCGAAGTAGACGGCGCGATCGCTTGTTGTGTAGTAGGCGGCGTTGGCGTCGGCCTCCAGCGCCGACCAGTTTTCCATAGCCTTCCGGATCGTCGCCCGCACTTCCTGCTCGTCACGACTGAGGGCTCGGGCAGTCTGTGTCGCCGACTTCTTGCGCCCCGCCTCACGACCGACCTGCTTCGTAATTCGCATGTGACCTCCGCCTGTCCCCGCCCAGGCAAGATTACGGCTTCACCATTTCTTTCGAAATGCCTGGAAGGGCCGCAACTTGAGAAAGCGGAAGTTGCGCTACAAGCATCATCGAGGTGTTGCTGCCTTCTGCGCGCTGTTTCCACAAAGGGCTTCCATCATCGGCGTCTGTGTGCGAGAATGCAATCGTTCCCGTTGATGCCACACGGTTGAGTGTAGCGGACATTTTGCACCGGCCGCGAGGGATCGCGCCTATCGCGCCAAACCATTCATGGCCAGCCCTTCCTCGGAACAACCCCAAGTCAAATCGTCAGCCGTGACGGTGCCACGCGTCCTCGTGGCGACGACCGCCATGCTGACGTTCATTTCCTTCTGGCGGGCGGCGGCCGTGGTCCTGAACGACCTTGCGTCCTCGGCCTTTTATGCCTGCGGCATCGCCGAGCAGGCCATCGGCAGAACGGCGCCCTGGTTCATTCTCGCCGTCATGCTGTTTGCCTATGCCGTTTCCCAGATGTACGTGGAGAGCTGCAGCATGTTCGTGCGCGGCGGCGTCTACCGCGTCGTCAAGGAGGCAATGGGGGGAACGCTCGCCAAGGTCTCCGTCTCCGCCCTCATGTTTGACTATATTCTCACCGGACCCATCAGCGGGGTGTCCGCGGGACAATACTTGGTTGGTTTTGCTAACGAATTGCTCCACTACGCGCATATCGACGTCACGTTGCCCACCAACGCGACGGCCGCCCTTTTCGCCGCCCTCGTCACCATCTATTTCTGGTGGCAGAACACCAAAGGGATCGAGGAATCCAGCGAAAAAGCCGCGACCATCATGAAATTCACCACCGTCATGGTGGTCCTGATGATCGCCTGGTGCGGCTACACGATCTGGGTGCAAGGCGGCCATCTGCCGCCGACCCCGCTGCCGAGGAATCTGCATTTTTCGCCCGACGCGGAGGGCTGGCTGCGCTCCAGCCATCTGCCGGAGCTGATCGGCGTGATCGGAATCCTCGTGGCCTTTGGGCACTCGGTGCTTGCCATGAGCGGGTTGGAAACGCTGGCGCAGGTTTACCGCGAAATCCAGCATCCCAAGCTGCCCAACCTGAAAAAAGCGGCGCTGGTGATCTTCATCTACAGCATGGTCTTCACCTCGCTGGTTTCCTTCTTCGCCTTCGCGATCATCCCGGATGCGGCCCGGCTGGAGTTCAAGGACAACCTGATCGGCGGCCTGGCTATGCACGTGGTGGGGCCGACGACGCTGAAACTGCTGTTCCATGCCTTCGTCGTTGTGGTCGGGATCATGATTCTGTCCGGCGCCGTCAACACCGCCATCGTGGGATCGAACGGGGTTCTCAACCGCGTCTCGGAGGACGGTGTGCTGACCGATTGGTTTCGCCATCCGCACCCACGCTACGGAACGTCGCACCGCATCATCAATTTGGTTGTCGCCCTCCAATTACTGACGATCTTTCTGAGCCAGGGCGACGTCATCGTCCTGGGTGAAGCTTACGCTTTCGGCGTCATGTGGAGCTTCGCCATGAAGGGGCTGGCGGTCGTGGTGCTTCGCTACAAGGACCCCGGTCAGAGAGAGTTCCGCGTCCCGCTGAACTTGCGAATCGGTCGGATTGAGATCCCCATCGGCCTCGGCGTGATCACCCTCACTCTTCTGGCGGTGGCCACCGTTAATCTCTTCACGAAGCAGATCGCCACCACAGCCGGAGTCGCGTTTACGTTGGTGTTCTTTGGCATCTTCACGGCGTCCGAGCATTACACCCGCCGCCGCCGGTCGGAAGTCTCGGAGATGGACCAGTTCCACCTGGCGCCGGGGGCCGAGATCAACCCGGAAATGGTGGGCTGCCGGCCCGGCTCGGTTCTGGTTCTCGTGCGGGACTTCAACACGGTCTATCATCTCGCGGCGGTTCTCGACCGTGTGAATCCACGGCAACAGGACGTCGTGGTCCTGCATATTCGCATCCTCCGCCGGTCGGGATCCGGCGAGCATCCGCTGGAACCCGAGCAACTTTTCGGGGCCAGGGAACAGATGCTCTTCACTCAGGCGCTCTCCGTGGCGGAGAAGCGCGGGAAGAAGATTTACCTGGCGGTCGCGGGGGCCAGTGAGATCTGGGACGGCATTCTGCGCGCCGCACAAAGCCTGCAGGCCAGCACGATTGTCCTCGGGGCGTCCTCGAAGATGCCCGTCACCGAAGAGGCCCGCCGCGCCGGCCTGGCCTGGGAGGGTCTGCCCGATCCCAAACCCCACCTCTCGCTCGAAATCTTCACCCCCACCGGCCAAGAGGACATCTTCTACCTCGGCCCGCACGCGCCGCATCTGACCCCCAACGAAATCGATCTCCTGCATCACATCTGGCTGCGCTTCAGCAACGAGCTGGGGCCGGAGGAACTGCACCACCACGACATCATCCACTTCGCGCTGCGGGAAATCGAGCTGGAAATCGCCCAAGGGAAAGGGTCGGAGGTGCTCACGCGGCTGCGCGATCATCTGAACGAGATCAAGGACCGCAGAGTCCCGCACCTGTAAGGAACAGGGATTAGGGATTAGGGATAAGCGAGCAGGCGTAAGTGGTCGCAAGGCGGGCAGCTTCGCTAATCCCTAAACCCTAATCCCTAACCCCTAACTGGCCTGCCGCTCCTCACGCGGCCGGAAAATCTGGGTCAGCGCGACTCCCACCGAAACCAGCAGGACTCCCACGAGCATCACCGCGTTGAGGTATTCGTCGAGAAAGAAGTGCGCGAAGAGCGTGGCGGCGAGGGGGGTCAGAGAGGAAAAAGCATAGACGCGCGCCACCGCCATCAGTCGCAGGGCCGTGAACATGCAGTAGATTCCGAGGATGCCTGAGAGCACTCCGCTCGCGAGCAAGGCCCCGAGATCGTGAACCGGCGCGCGCGCGAGCGCCTGCCATCGCCCCAGGAGCGTAAGGCCGCCGGCGGCAACAATCATGCTCGTGGTGAATTGCAGAAAGATGGCGGTGGATTGATGCGCGCCGCGCAGTTGCCCGTCGCGCCACAGAACCCCGGAGACGCCGTACGTCAACGCCGTGAACAAGGCCAGCGGGATGGCCCAGTACCAGAAGCGCGAGATCGGCTGCCCGCCCATCTGCCCGAGCGAGAGCACGGCAAGGCCGAGGGCAATCAATCCCACCCCCGCGAGCGCCATGCTCCGGACCTTCTCCCCCAGGAAAGCCCAGGCAATCAGCGTTCCCCAGATGACATAGGTCTCCAGCACCGGGACGGTGATGATGACCCCGCCGACGCGCATCGCGAAGTAATAAACGAAGAGCCCGCAGGTCGAGAGAATTCCGGCGAGAACAAAGGTCAGGATGGCGCGGCGTCCCGCGTAGTCCGCGGAGCCCGGCTTGAGCTGGCCGAGCGTCCGGTGCCGCAGAACCAGAATGACGCCCAGAATCAGGCTGGGCAGGCCGCGCAGCAAGGGGCCGATCAGCGGGTCAACGTGAATCACCGCGAAACGGTCGAAAACGTTCGCCGACGCGTACCCGAGCACCGAGCCGAGCGCCCAGGGCTCACCGCGCCGAGCCTTCTCTTGCTTGGGAGGAGTTACCATTCTGAACGTTGCGGGCAACCCGAAACGACCATCGAGTATAAGCGAGGTTTGGCGCCCATGTACCGAATTGACAAAACTTTGACCTGCCACAAACACACTGCGGAGTAAGTTCGAGGAGAATGACTATGCGTCAGGAGGGAAATGTGGCTGTCGGGACCACGGGTAGTGGAAATGCCGGACTGAAGTCCGGCGCTACGTTTGGAACCGCAGAATCCTTGAGCGCTTGGACACGAAAATGCTAGACTGTTAGCGACATTTGAATACGACCTTCGGGGCAGGGTGAGGGAAATCCGCAAGGGCTTCCCAATTCCCGATCGGCGGTAAAGCCCGCGAGGGAGCAAGAGCAGTGACGAGTGACGAGCAGAAGGACCTGGGGTGTATGGTCTGGCCTGTCGCTTGTCCCTGCAGCTCCCACGATCCGGTGAAACTCCGGGGCCGACGGTAAAGTCCGGATGGGAGAAGGTCAGGGACGGCCCTTCGCCAGCGGCCGCGCGAAACCTCGTGCCGCGAGGTGCGCCGGCTTGGCGGGGGACATCGTCTTTTCCTCCCACAACCACTGCCCCGAAAAGGGGCAGCGCGTTTGAAATCATCCCGAGTCAGTCCTACCGAGTTTCACCAGCCACAGGCTGGTCGCCAGTCACTGGCAAGTCGCCGGTCCCCGACTGAGTCGGGGCAGGCTCCGAACGGCGCTACGGTCCGTTTGATCCAACTCTGGGCCTTGGCGCTTATTCTGACTGCGTTCGCCGATCCCCTCGTCGCCCAGAACTGGAACAGTAATCTGGAAGGCGTGGTCCTCGACCCGAGCAGCCGTGCCGTGCCGGGCGCAGCCGTCGTCTTGCGGAACACGGCGACCGGACTCACCCGGATCACTTCCACCGGCGCGAACGGCTTCTATGCCTTCCCGCTGCTCACCGTCGGGACGTACGATCTGGAAGTCTCGAAGAGCGGATTCGCGTCCAAGACGCTGGCGGGGTTGGTTCTCCAAGTAGGCCAGACGGCGCGCGTGGATGTGACGCTGGTGCTCGCCCGCCAGCAGACGATGGTTCGCGTGGACGCCCGGCCACCGCTCATCGAAACCGCCACGCCCGCCATCGGCGACGAAATCGAAAATGCCCGGGTCAGCCTGCTCCCGCTCAACGGCCGGCAATTCTCGCAGCTTGCGCTGCTCGCCGCGGGCGCTGCGCCTCCCTATCCGAACGGCTCTTCGCAGCAATTCAACACCGCCGCGCAGGGCATCGGGTTCTCGGTCAACGGCCAGCGCGCGGAGCGCAACAACTTCTCGCTCGATGGCATCACGCTCGAACCGTTTCTCCGGTACCGCCTACGAGTTCCTGCGCAATAGCGCCCTCGACGCCAAAAACTTCTTCGACGATCCGCGCCGTCCGATCCCGCCCTTCCGCCAGAACCAGTTTGGCGCGAGCCTGGGCGGGCCTTTGAAGCGCGACCGCACATTCTTCTTCGCCAACTACGAGGGCTTGCGGATTCACCAGAGCATCACCAATACAACGCTTCTCCCCACCGACGCCCTGCGCCAAGGCGACTTCAGCGGCATCAATCCTCTGACCGGCGTTCCCTTCCCTGCCCTGATTGACCCCACGACAGGACAGCCGTTTCCGGGCAACCAGATTCCGCGTTCCGAGATCAGTTCGCTTTCACGAGCGATTCTCGATCGTGTGCCGCTGCCCAATCAGCCTGCTGCGACTCCCGGCGACAACAACAACATCAACGTCGGGCTTCGAAACGTGACCACCGATCAGTTCCTCGGGCGGCTTGACCACCAGTTGAACGCACAGCATCAGCTTTTTGGACGCTTCCTGTTCTTCAACAGCGACCAGCTCTTCCCCTTCGTGCCGAATACCTTTGCGCAGAACCCGCCTGCGCCGCCAGGATTCGGAACCAACAAGAACGATCGGGGACGGAATCTGGCGCTCGGGCTCACCTCGGTCTTCCGCCCGACGCTGATCAACGATTTCCGCTTCGGCTACGCTTACTTCTTTGGGACCAAGGAAGCCCAGAACATTCACAGCGGCTTCCTGCAACAGCTCGGCATCGAGCGCGCCCCGGGCTCGACGAACATGGGCATCCCGGCGATCAATGTTCCGGGCTACGCTGACATGGGCGAGAGCGATATCTTCCAGCCCCAGATCCGCAGAAACAGCACCTTTCAGTTCACCGACAACCTGGTTTGGGTGAAGGGCCGGCACACCTTCAAGTTCGGCGCGGACGTGCGCCGCCTGCGGCTCTTTTACCTCGTGGAGGATTTCGGCCAGGGCATTTTTTCTTTCAGCGACGGCCTCAGCTCGGTCACTGGCAATTCCTTCGCCGATTTTCTGATCGGCCGGCCTTTCCTTTCCTTCGCGCAGGCGGGCAACTCCGGCGGGAACGATCGCCTGGATTACCTGGGGATTTATTTCGCGGACGAGTTCCGCGCCACACGCCGCCTGACGCTGAGCTACGGCTTGCGTGAGGAATTCTATTCACCCCCGACCAATGCCGACGGCCGCGCGTCCATCTTGGACCCGACCGACGCCCTGCGCTTCATTGTCCGCAACGACCACGGACAAGCCGCGAGCCTCCTCGGCAATCCGTTCGTCGAAAGCCTTCAGCAGAGTTTCGGCCTCGAGTTCGAGACCTCGCAGGCCGCCGGACTGCCAGCCTCGCTGATCAAGCCCGACTGGGCCGGCTGGGCGCCCCGCCTGGGATTCGCCTACGACCTCTCCGGCAAGGGAACGACCTCCCTGCGCGGAGGTTTGGGTGTCTTCAACTCTCTCGGCGAGCTCGATTACGCCGCGGAGACTCGCTTGAGCGCGCCCATCACCGAGTTTCTGTTCGGGCTGGACCTGTGCCGCTTCTACGGCGCGGGAGCGTGCGGTCAGCCTTGGGCGCCCGCGCAACTGAGCTACGGCCTGGCGTACCAGCTCGGCAACTCGCCGCCGGTGGCCGTTTCCTCTCCACCCAACATTCGCAATGGCTACGCCTACGAATGGAGCCTTTCGCTCGAACAACTGCTGACCCCGACCACGTCGCTCTCGCTCAGCTACTCCGGGTCGGCTGCGCGCAAATTGCCCCGCCGCGGGCTGCAAAACCAAGGGGCGCCCAACCTCCCGGGCGAGCGCCTCGGCTATCATCCGCAACCCGGATCGAATCAGTTCGTTCGCGCTACGGACGTCAACTCGAACTACAACGCGCTAATCGTCCGCCTCGAGCGCCGCTTCACCAACGGGCTGTCGTTTGTCGCCGGATACACGGTCGGGAAATCGATCGACACCGCTTCCGGGCTCAACGGCACCAATCAGCCGCAGGACAATTACAACCTGGCCGCCGAACGCGGCCTTTCGGATTTCGATGTTCGCCAACGGTTCGTCCTCTCCAGCACCTGGGAACTGCCCTTCGGCAGAGGCCGACGATGGGTGACGGGGGGCGTCGGCGCCAAGGCTCTGGGCGGATGGCAGCTCGCGAACATTCTGACGCTCCAAACTGGCCAGCCCATGACGGCGGTGCTTTCTTCCGCCCTGAGCGGGACGCAATCAAACGGCACCGACCGGCCCGACCTGGTAAGCGACCCCAACCGGGGCCTGAATCAGCGGACCCCGAAGCGATGGTTCAATACCGACGCCTTCCAGATGCCGCCTGTCTACTTCGACCAATCCGGCGCCTTCAGTATTCCCGGAAACGAGGGCCGTAACGTCATCAGCGGACCGGGCTTGAGAGTTTGGGACATGAGCGTGGAGCGGCACATTCCTCTGACCGAACATGCCAGCCTCGTCTTGCGCACCGACTTCTTCAATTTGACTAACCACCCAAACTTTGACCGGCCGGGGCTGATCTTCGGCACGTCAAACTTCGGCCGCATTAGCTCGGCGGAGAACTCCCGGCAGATTCAGTTTTCTCTGAGAGTCAACTGGTAGCAGCGGAAAGCTAGAGTCGCGCAACGCAACCCTTGCCGCAGGAAAGAGCTTGCGAGGGAACGAGCGAGCAGGCCTTAACGTCAATGACCTGGAGGCAGGCGAATTCCGTCTCGCGCTGCTCCGCCAAGACCACCGCGCGGCGGCTCGTGCTCGGACATCTCACAGCGAGCTTCCTAAGACCAGGGCCGCATTTCCATATCGCGTACCCTGCCACGGTCCAGGCCGCCAGCGCCGTGAGCGCTTCGACAAAGTAGATTGACCACATAGCTGCGTCCTTTCGTCCGCGAGGGGGAGACGTTCTGTCCGACTGCGGGTTCCAGTCCTCTTTTGAGGCTATGCTCATTACGAGAGGATTGCAAGTCGCGCCGGTACGTGGCGAGGTTCTCACGACCGGCGCCGTGGCTGCCCCCAATCGCACGCATCGCAAGTTGCGCGATGTGTGCGCCACCCTTAAGGTCCTACCTTTTCGACGCTGATTTCTTGGGTCGAGCATCGACAACGTAAACATCTGCGACCTTCTGCCCGTCCGCTTGTTTCTTATCGCGCAGTTTCAGGACGTTCTTGACGACTCGATCCGATCCAGGAACACGCACGATCAGATATACACTTTGCTCGGTCCCCTCGCTTTTCTGATACGTTGGCAACTGAGTTTCAAAGCCGTGCATTAACCGGGGGTGAGACGACAGCTTAACCTCAACAAGAACACGCGCGTCGTACGCGGATGCAAGCTTGAAGTCTACGGGACCACTTCCGGCGTCGGGTTCTCTACTGATGTCAACATTGTTAGCGGCACAGTACGAGTCAGCGATGGCGTAGAACAGTCGCTGACTAAAGCGCTCGCGCCGCGGCTTTCCGCGATCGTCGTACAAGACCTCGAATAATCCGTTTTCCTCGACGTTACGCTTGAATTGCTCGATTATGGCATCCACCACGACGCGCAGTTCGCTAAGGGTTGTCGGTCTCTTGATCTCAATCTTGAGGGGAAATCGTTGGGCGAATTCTCTCCCAATCTCGTCCCAGTCAAATAAGCCTCTGGGGTCCTTCGCGAAGTCGTAACCCGCTGCAGTTTCCTTTCTGTAAATCGAAATCAGGTCGTCGAAGTTCTTGCGATTCGCCAAGAACATTTGGCGGATCTCGCTCTTCGCCGGTGATCGTTTCTTGCGTGCAGCGGCCCAGACAATTTCGCTCCACGCCCTCCGAACCTCATCGTTAATCTCGGCGACGGCATCAATCTCTGATCGACTAAGGGCTACAGGTAGGTCGTTAAGAAGCTCCGAGGGGACGAAAACGAACGGTGTCTTGCCGTCTGGATGAACAGGTAGTTGAAATGATCTTCCGCGGATCGGGAATTCGCGCGTTTTGCTCAACCCTAAATTAAGCGCGACCCGTTGGGTGTACGCAAGGAATCTCTTGCGGAGGATGGCCACAGCCATGTCACTCAGTCTATCCGCGCCAAACCCGTCCTCGAATAGTGGAATAAGTTCGAAAATCACGGGGTCCTCGATGCCCAGTGCGACAATTTCGGCAGCTCTGTCGCAGAGCCGCTCAGCGAGGTCGCGGCCGATGGCCTTTCCGTGCCCCCCGACTCCCGAATACCCGAGGGCCGCTCCGTGCTCTTCTCGAAAGGCCAGTCGGTTCAAGGCCTCGTTCCACGCGAGGTCGTGCGTGTATTTGGAGGCCTTGAGGAGATGGATTACTTCGCTGAAATAGCGCTCGAGCTCCGCGCGGGAGCCCCTGAATTCCCGGACCTTCGCAAGCTTGAGGAGATGTGGATCAACGAAGAGCGAATTATCCAGCCCGATGAGCGCGTTAAAGACCCCGAGTTTTCGCAAACGTGTTGCCGGAATGTCGAAATATCGGCTCAGCTTGGTCGCCATCGTGCCCCCTGGGGGCCTTTGCGCCGCGATTGGGCCAATCCCCACAAGGCCGAGGGATGACTGCGATATTAAGATGACTTCTATTTACACCCTCGGCAGTGGAAAGGCAAGCGGCAAGGGTAGGGGCTAAGGATTGGGGAAGCAGCGAGCGGCTGAGTCACAGAGCAGGTCTACGGTCCCGGCTACCCGCCAGCGAGGTGGGGGGCCAACGACAATGAGCCGAGCGGACGTCAGGGCTCGTACAATTGTGCCACATACTTCCCGTAGCCGTTATAGAGGCGGGTGGGGACGGTTTCGCCGATCTCGACGATTCTTTCGGTTGCCTGTGACCAGCGGGGGTGAGGTTTGTTGGGATTGATGTTGGCCTGGAAGTCATACTCTGCTGGCACAACGTCGTGCCAGAATGTGGGCGGTTGCTTCTCGACAAACTCAAACTTGGTTATCGCCTTAATGCTCTTGTATCCGTATTTCCAGGGGAGATGCACGCGGATGGGCGCGCCATTCTGGTTGGGGAGAATCTTGCCGTACATGCCCACCACCATGAAAGCCAGCTCGTTGGTCGCTTCCGCCATGGTCAGCCCTTCGTAGTAGGGCCACGGATACCAGGTGCCCTTCCGTTGCCCTTCGGCCTGCGCCGGGCGGAAGAAGCTCACCATGCGCACATAGCGCGCTTGCGAGGTCGGTTTCGCCCACTCGACGAGTTTCTTCATGGGGAAGCCCACCCAGGGGACGATGACCACCCACCGCTCGACGCAGCGGTGGCGGTAGAGGCGCTCTTCGAGGGACATCTGCTTGATGAGCTCGTCTACATCGATCTTGCGAGGCTTCTCCACGTGTCCTTTGAACTCGATCTCCCAAGGCCGCGGCTTGAAAGGCTCGGCCACCTTCCAGACCTGGTCTTTGGCTTCCGTGAACTCGTAATAGTTGTTGTACCCGGTCGCCGCGCGCTCCGAGGAAAGCGGGCGGTCCACCTTGTATTCCGGGTTGCGGGGCGCGGTAAGCGGCGGCAAATTGAGCGGCTGATACTCTTCTCTGGCGCCGCGAAGCGTGGCGGCGCCGGGCAAAATCAGGCCGCCGATCCCTGCCGCAGCGGCTGCGGTGGCGCGCGTGAGGAACTTTCGTCGGTTGAGGTAAACGTCCTCCAGCGTCACTTCGCGTTCAGGGATCTCCCATCCCTTCGGAATCTTGATGAGCATGTCGCACCTCGCCCTGAGTGGGAAGGATCTATTGTATCACCGAATGCCCTGACCGCGTCTGCCGCCTCGATGGGTGTGACTCGTCATGCTGCGCGGTGTGGCGCCCCGATGCACTTCATCGGGGTGGCCACGGGCGGGACCCCGGCGCATCGGGGCGGGCTGCCCGTGCTACCTTGCAAACAATGGCGTGCCCCTACAATTTAGCCGACCGACGACGGCAGGTGAAGCGTCAGCGGCTGTTCCAGGCGAAATTCGAGCAACGTCTCGCTCGGCACGCGCACCTGCTCGCCGTGGGTCAACACTTGGACGGTGGTTCCCGCGCCCGCGCCCACGCCCGCTCCGATGGCCGCCCCCTTGCCGCCGCCGGCGATGGCGCCGATGATGGCTCCCAGCGCCGCGCCGCCCCCAACCTTTTTGGCGGTATTAGAGGTTCTGGAACTACCCGTCGTCTGATAATCTCCGGTAACAATAGGGTGCGCGACGCCATTAATGAGGATTTCGGTCAGCTCGAGTTTCAGCTCGCTTCGCCCGGTCATCTGACCCGCTTGCTTGGCGTCGGCCAGACGGCCGTAAACGTCCGTGCCCTTGCGCGCCACCACGGTCCCCTCCGCGACCAGGTCTTCGTCCAGGCTGGCCGCAAAACGGTCGCCAATGTGGTTCCGCTGGGAATCGACGCCATCAATCATCCGCACCCGCAGGTACGTGCCGGCGGGAACGGTCACCGCATTTGTCGCCGGTGCAGACGGCGCCGGAGCCGCCGTCAGGGCGGCTGGCTGCGCCGAGGGCTCGGCCTGCGTCGCCGGCGATGGCACCGGGGCCGACGTCCCAGCACTGTTATTGCTGAAGGTCAGGGCAAGGATATCCGTGACTCGATAGACTTGGACGTTGCCCTGGGCTTGGAAGCGCACGGTATCCTGCGTGCCGCCCAGGTATTTGCCCTGGATCAGCCGCCCGTCTTTAAGTTCCAGTGTGTCCGCCCATGCCGTCGCGGAGAGCAGCAGCACTGCCGCTGCCGCCAGAAGATACTTTCGCGCCATGATTCGTTTCACCGTTTACCCTCCAAGATGCTTTTGCCCGTCGGTCGAGCTGCTTCGGACACATCGCATCCGCCGCATCCCTTCACACTCTAGCCTTCCTCCTTTGGATGCACGTTTATTGCCGACGGTTAGATGAACTCTGCGAGTAGGGGAGGGCCTTTACGGCCCTCCCGTTTTGGTTTGTTGCGGGAGCCCC
>JAIQGH010000158.1:14050-19144 GCA_020072655.1 Terriglobia bacterium
GGTCATCGGGGCTCCCCTACATCGCGAGCCTGCCTTATCGGGCGCGGCGGTGCCAGTACTCCCTAAACGTCCGCACCTGCTCGCCGTAGAAATCCGCAAACAGCATGCCGGCGAGTTCCCGGCTTTCGCCGCTGGGTTTGTGCCGGTAGTGGCATGTCCACTCCGCGACCAGAGTGTATTTATGGTGGAAGGAGTTGGTAACGCTGAAGTGGATGTCTTCTTGGCGGTCGGTGGCCGCGTGCCAGTAAGCGCGCACGGCCTCGCGCCCCACGATGGGTTCGCCGAAGGGATTCTCCCAGTAGTGCGCATCGCGAGTGAACAAGCTCGCCGCCAAATCCGCGTTGCGGGTCTCCCAAGCTTCCTGGTAGCGGGCCAAGAATTTCTTTGCCGTCGCGGCGCGTACTTCCCTCCCCCGCCGCGTCCCGGCCGGTCTCTTGATCTCCTTCTCTGATTTTGCCGCCATCGCTGGTCCCTCCCAGTAGCAGGAAGCGCAGCATCCCTTTATCAATGTTCGCGGACTTTCACGGGCGAGAACCCGCGCCGCAAGTCCAGAAAGCGGGACTTGCGCTACACGCTCATTCTGCGCCCGCAGGCCGCCAACAACAAGCCCGCAGATTGAGACCTGCGAGGGGTATACACCCTACTCGCCCTATGTAAAATCATCCCTCACAAGGCCTCTAAAGGAAGGCCTACTCAGAAGCCAATACGCTGAGCCATAAGGGGATGCATGCATTACCCGACGCCTGGAAGGCAGCGTGCTCGAAAGGCATCGGGAAACTGTTTCCCCCTCATCGCGGGCGACCGACGGCGATTTCACCGGACACGTGCACCTTGACCCAAGCGAGAGGATAAAGAGGTGACGCCATGCTGAAGCGAAGCACCCTGCGCAAGGCCGCCTTGCTGGCAGGCCTTGTTCTGGGAATCAGTGCGGGCCTCGCGGCCCGAAACGAGGTTCTCGGCGAAGTCAAGTTCGAGGGGCAGGGCAAAGGGGCCAAGACCTCGGGGGTCTGGATTGATGGGCAGTACGTAGGCTATCTGCACGAGCTGAAGGGATCGAAGAAGGTACTGCTCCTGCCCGGCGAACACGAGGTGGTCGCCCAGCAGGCGGGGTACAAGGAATTCAGGTACAAGTTCGTCTTGGACCCCGGCGTGAAATACAACGTCGTCGTCGCTATGGAGCCCAATCCGCAAATCACGTATCCGCGCGAGACGGCGTCCATCAAGCTTAAGGTCAAGCCCAACCGCGCCGCCGTCTTCGTGGATGGGATGTATCTCGGCCATGTGGATGAGTTCAACGGCCTGGGACAGGCCTTGCTCGTCGGCCCAGGAAAACATCTGGTCGAGATTGCGCTTCCCGGCTACCAAATGTTTCGCACCGAAGTGGACCTTCTCGCTCACCAAAAGTTCCTGCTCAAGACCGAACTGTTCCCGGGGAGCATCACGCAAGCCGATGAGCGCCTGGTCGAAAAAGCCCGCGCGGCGGGGCATTAATCCCTCGCCGCTCGCTGCGGGCGGGGCGTGGAGCCCCGATGACCTGCATCGGGGCTCCCGGATCAGAGCAAAACGGGAGGGCCAAGCCCTCCCCTACAACCGCCCATCCCACACATCGCAACGAACGCGATGTACCTGTCCCGGTGCATCTCAACCGGGATGCGCCAGCCGGTGCCGCGCGCGGATGTGTCACCGACGGTTTGGTGGTATCTTGAGGCGTGCCCTTCCAACCTGGATTCATGCAGAGGTTCGAGGAGTTCAGCGCTGAACGCCAGTGCGTGCGGACTCTGGAGGAGTGGCGGGCGTTCTGCGCCAAATGGTTCGACAGCTCCAAATGGCCCCGTAAGTCCTCCGAGCAGTTGGCTTCCGAGTCGCTGCAAAAGCGCGGCCCGATCCGGTTGGGTGGAAGGCTGTGGGGCTACACATCCTGGGGTATTGATCTCACCCCCGAAGCGCGCTACGAATACTGCTGGACCTTGCATGTTGTCGGCGACGCGCTCACGTTCCCTCACATGAAGGACCGGCCCACGCCCCCGCCGGGAGAATCGTGGACGCAAGAGTGTCCCTATTGTGAGATCTCGACCAGCCAAATTGGCGAAGAGATATGCCCTCAATGCGGGCGCGGACTCGTGTATGTCTATGTCTCGGACTGAGTCACCACATATCCGAAACAAGAGAGCTTAGGCAGGATGAAAAAGCTACTTCACCCTCAATGCCAATGTCCACGGTGCGGGGAGGTTCCGGGTTGGGCGAAATCAGTGGGCCCGCCCATGCTCTTCGATTCCGAGTCTGTCTCGATCTGCCAGTGCTGCGGATGTGCAATGACGTTCGATGAAGAGATGAAGCTGACGTTCCTGCCCAAGGATCAAACGGAAACGCTACTCAGTGTTCCTGAAGTCGCGGAGAACATGAAGGCCCTCTACGAACGCTGGCGCCGCACCAAGGGCAACTGAGGAGGCCTACGATGAAGGTGGGAGCAACCGGCAGATTCCCCGATGGGCGCAAAGGCACCCGCCTTCTCTCAGAACAGGGTGAGCGTCCTGTGAACCCATGGCGGTGTCCCCCGGACGGATACGATGTAAACTCTCTCACTCGTGGTGGTACAAAAACTCGGGCTGGTCAGAAGGGGCATGAAGATAACCACGCTACCACTCAGCCAAATTCATCCTAGCTGGCGAGGGAGCTTAATTCCCTCTGCCTTCGATGCTCTGACGCGTGGCATTGAACGTGAAAGGAATCGCCTTTCCGGCTTGTCATTTCTCACGCTCACCTTTCGCCAAGACTACGACCTCGACGGGCTCATGGAGAATCTGCAGCTACTCAAAGGGTTTTCAGATGAGGCGACTGCTATTCACTATGTGGAACAACTGACAGAGCAAGCCCTATCTGCGTCTCTTGCAGCACCTAGTTACGGTAATTACAGATGGCGTCACGACCCGTCGCGCGACAACGAGCGTTTTAAGGCACAACACGAGAGTTCTCTTGTCCGGTGTGTTCATCTAAGAAGCTTCAAGGTCCTGAATGACTCTGGTTACGACTCAAAATACTTTCAGTTCGAGGTGGTTTGTGTGAACCATCCTTCAGTTTTCGGACCGGACCTTCTCACGTACTATGACGCGGAGTCTGAATGGGTGGCCTACTTTATTTCGAAGGGCGAAGAATGACTGTGGGCCGCGTCGGTTCAGCACGCCTAACCAGCGGTTCCAGCCGACTCTCGTCGTGGGCCTCAACTGCGCACCCCTTCAGGGAAGTGCCGCGCGCACCCTCGTCGTCATGGTAATCAGATAATCCCACTCTTCCGGCTTTTGCGCCCAGGCAGTTGTTACAAGGATTCGTCCACCGACAATTCTGACCTCGAGATACCATTGGGGCCCGGCCGCGTGTTCGAGCAGGATGCTTTGCACACTGTCGTTCACGACTGTGGCTGCAACGTCAGTTCGGCGGCACTCGACGCTGAACTCGCGTCGGAAATCCGGCCCTCCCACGTCCACCCGGTTGGGGAGCAGCTTCTCCAGGAGCGGCACGCGCGAAGAGATGGACACAAGATCCTCATTCCGCCAGCCGGCGTGTTCTGCTAGACACGCAAAGCGGTACTCATTCGTGCGACCGCCCCTGCGACCGCCCTTGCTACTAGCCAAGTACCTGAACAGGTACATGCTCTCCCTGGGGGCCCCAACCAAGACGATGTATTCTGCTCTCCAGTTCTTGCTGGGGTCCACTTGGTCGAGTATCTGATTCAGTTTCAGCCTCTCGGACGGATCTCCTCCTAAGAATACCCAACCGTGGCTCGCGGCGAACTGCGCCATGTCCGCTCTTACCCTAGCGCTTTGCCGCAGCGACAGAATGATTATGACGACCGCAATCACCCCGAAAATGACGAGTGGGAAAACTACCCGAGGATCACCAAACATTCTCGACCGCCTTATCATGGCCGTGATTCGATCGCAAGAGGCGCCAAGAACCAGGCCTTAGGCCTCTCACAGCTTGAACTTGCCGGTGAGCAACCCGATCAGGACGACCAGGCCGAATATCGCCATCGAGCCCCCCACGAGGGCGAAAGACAAAAGGACCCAGCCTAGAAGCTCCTTGGCCCACTTCGGACCGAGCGCCGCCTTTTCGGGCTGCCAAGGAAGATAGGTTATGCCCTCGGTGCCCCCTTCGCGCAGCATGTGCCAAGCTCGCGAGAGTACTTTCGCTTCCGCTGTCTGCGGCCTTCCATGCAGATCGGTGAATGCAAACAAGGCGTAGTAATTTTCAATGCCCCTGCCCTTGCGGAACTTCTTGACGACGGTTGCCTGCGCGGTCACGCCACGCTCGCGCAGCTCACGGCCGGAGCGCCAGAAGTACAGTGCGCCGAAAGAAAAGAGCAAGCCCGCAACAATGACGCCGCAAGTCAAAAGCACGCTTTTTGCGTCCGCTGCCACCGTAGCCGTCGGTCCCCTGTGTCGTGTCGTGCGTGGCCCAATGCTATCACGGCCGCGCGGTACTTGAGCGTCTGCCCTTCCAGAAACTCGATCACGATGAACAACTGGCCGTCACGTCCCTCGATGTCGTAAACCGTGCAGATATTCGGGCGGTCGAGCGCCGAGGCAGTCTGGGTTTCATGCTGGAATCGCTCCAGGGCTTTTCGGTCTTTGGAGAGTTCTTCCGGCAGGAACTTCAGCGCGACAGCACGCTTGAGCTTGGTGTCTTCGGCCTTGTACACCACACCCATCCCACCGCCGCCGAGTGTCTCCACGATGCGGTAGCGAGGTAGCGCACAGTTGTTTTTGAACTCTGCGGCTCTTGAATTCCACTCCATCGAAAACCGCCGCAGACTTACAGAACAAGTCTGCGCTAGAGCTCCGAGGCAATCAGCCCGTCCTGCGTTTTTGCATCTCAACGTACTTCCGCAAGACGGCATTGATCGTCGTCTGGTAGCGTGTGCTGCGTTTGCGGAAAAACGCCAGAACGTCGGGGTCGAGCCGAATGGTGATTTGTTTCTTGGGACCGGGCCAGCGAATGGCCTCCGCGAAGAACTCAGAGCCCAGCTTCGGGATATCGGAATAATCGATATCCGCATCCCGCATCGCATCAACGCGCGCCCAGTCAGTCCTGGAGCGC
>JAIQGH010000159.1 GCA_020072655.1 Terriglobia bacterium
GGGAGGATCCGCCATGGGATATCTCGACAAGCTCGACCTGGACAAGAAGCTGGAGTCGAAGGAGGAATACGAAGAACTGCTGCAAGAGTACCAATTCAAGCTACTGAAGTTGCAGCGCAAGATCGTTGATCAAGGCATCGCCCTCTGCGTGGCCTATGAAGGTGCGGATGCGGCGGGGAAGGGCGGCAACATCAAGCGTTTGACGGAATCCTTAGACCCGCGCGGCTATGAGGTCCATCCCATTGGCGCGCCCTCGGGCGGGGAGAAGGCCCATCATTGGCTGCGGCGCTTCTGGCTGCGTCTGCCGCCGCGCGGCCGCATTGGGGTCTTTGACCGCACCTGGTACGGCCGGGTGCTCGTTGAGCGGGTGGAGAAATTCGCCAAGAAGGAGGAGTGGCAGCGCGCCTACCGAGAGATCAACGAGTTCGAGCGCGCCCTCACCGATGACGGCATGGTGCTGGTCAAGTTCTGGATCCACATCTCCAAGAAAGAGCAGCTCGACCGCTTCAAGAAACGCGAGAAGGACCCCTGGAAGAATTGGAAGCTGACCGAGGAAGACTGGCGGAATCGCGAGAAGTGGGACGCGTACATCGAGGCTCTGGAAGAGATGTTCGAGAAGACGGACGTCGAGTACGCGCCCTGGACGATCATCGAAGGCAACTGGAAGTGGTGGGCGCGCGTCAAGGCGCTGAAGACTGTGGTGAATGCCATCGAGGCTCGCCTCTGACTCTCCCTTGGGGGGGCGGCTGACCGCCAGCCGCCTCCCTCGCAGCTTTTGCCGGACCCTGACGAATCGGTCGGGACGCTGAGACCGTCTCCGTTATTTCCCTTGCCATCAATTCGATGCCTCCTGTGTTGCCGGGGGCTTGAGGGGTGATTTCTTCGCTCCACGTCTTTCCCTCACCACTCTGAGAGAGGCTCTGACGCGGGATGCCATCACCGAGGGCGTGGTGTGCAACGCGAGCAATCGTGCTCGATTGCGGTATTTCACGCAACATTCCTCGCCCGCTGCCGTTGAGGGCCGGACAAATCGAGCGCGGGGCGCGAAGTTGCAGACATTCTGTCGAGCAGGGGTTTGCCTTGTGTCAGACTTCGACCCTGTCCTTTTTGGCACGGGGCGTGCGGTTGATGATTTTGAGTGGTTATGATGCCGGTTCTCGACGCTGTATTTCACCCGCTAGAAATCCGCATGAACGATGGCCGTCCCCTGCTGCTCCGCGCGTTCGACGCGGAGGACTTTTCCGCGCTAGTCGAAATGTACAAAGGTTTTCAGCCGAAGCGGGTGGCGCAGGGGCTTCCCCCGCCCGATGTGCCTCGCATCGCGCAGTGGCTCGATCGCCTGCAAACGAAGTCGCGTTCCCTGCTGGCCTTGGACGGCAAACGGGTGGTGGGGCACGTCATCCTTTGCCCGATCTCCGATGCCGCCGTCGAGTACACCATCTTTGTGCATCAGGACTATCGCTGCCAGGGCGTAGGTTTGGCGATGACACGCCTGGCGCTCCAGTGGGTGAGCGAGATGGGGTTTGCGGAAGTCTTCCTTACCACTGAACTCTCGAATGTTCCCGCCTTAAGCCTTTACCGCAAGGTTGGCTTTCAAACCCAGAACAGTTTCGGCGATGAGTGCGAGATGAAGATCAGCGTCGCCGGTGGTACCCAAACCCTGCCGCGGGCGGCATAGGCTTTCCCCGCCTGTAGCGGCGAGCTGCGCTCGCCGAAGGCGGCGATGATCGATCGCCGCTACAGCTACCCGCTTGTCGCTCTAGTTATGTCCTTGACACGGGGCATGCGGTTTCATAGCATGGCAATCTCAGTCGCGGCGTCTCTTTTCGCCGCGGCAGGCCACGAAGAGCGGGCCTGGGCTGCCGCCTGTGAGCATGTTCCTCCTCGGTCATAATCCTGGCGAAGTCACATCCGAGAGCGAGGTCGAGCTGTGAGGATCGAATTGAAGTTCTCCGAGGATATCCCGATCATCCGCCTGAGCGGGAAGTTTCTGGCGGGCAGCGACGGGCCGTTCTTGCGTCAGAAAGTAAACGATCTGATCGAAGCGGGCAGCCGCAAACTAATCCTGGACTTTGCGGATGTGCCCTACATCGATTCAACAGGATTGGGGTTTCTGGCGGGCAGCCAAAAAGCGGCGCAGGCCGCCGGCGCTAACGTGGTCCTGGCGAGCCTTAACCCGCATGTTCGCAAGGTCTTGGACAGCGTTCAGCTCACGCAATTCTTCGTTATTGCGGAGAGTGAAGCTGCGGCGCTGGCCAAATTAAAGGAAGCTCCTCTCCCTGCCGAAGATCCTGGGGCTGCACCAGCGAAGCCTGCTCGGGTTCGAAAGCGTCCCCCGACCGGCGGCGCGTAGCGGTGGAGGAGAACGCGGCCGGGTGGCCCGGCGGCGATAGCGAGGCGAGGGGGTCGAGCGGAACGAATCGCGACTATGGCGCCCGATGGCGAAATTCGAGTCACCGAAACCGCCCGGAGACGCTCGGACCGAATTCTGGCGCCAGTGCGCATCCGCGTGATCGGCAATGACATGCATGGCGTCTCTTTCGGTGAGGAGACGATAACGGTTAGTTTCAACCAGCAGGGCGCGCGAATCAGCCTCACCCATTCCTTACTTCCCGACGACGTTGTCCTCATCATGAATCTCGAGAACGAGATTGAAGAAGAGTTCCGCGTGGTCGGCGTGTTCCAGCAGGTCTTTGGCGACCGGCGCGAGTGGGGCGTGGAAGCGCTCAATCCGGAAAGCAAGATCTGGGGCGTGACCTTCTCCAAGCCGGCGGAAGGCATTCAGCCCAAGGTGCTCATCGAGTGTGCGGCGTGCAAGAAGGCCGCCCAGAGCCCGCTCTCGACCATCGAGTATGACGTTCTGCTCTCCACCGGCCTGATTTCCCGCCACTGTGACCGCTGCGGCGAGCACACGCGCTGGAAACCCAGCGAGCAACCCATTACGGCGGAGCTCATCGCTTCCAGTGTGAAGAGTCTTTCCAAGGGAGGCGAGCAGCGGAGGACCCGCCGGCTGAAGCTGGTCATGCGCATCCGCGTGCGCAATGCCTGGGGCGTGGCGGATATCGCTCAGACGCGCGATGTCTCGAAAGCCGGCCTCTGCTTCGTCAGCGCCCTGCGCTATAACATCAGCGACATGGTCTACATCACTCTGCCGTTCGCCGACAACCAGGCGCCCATCGAAACCCCCGCCAAAATCGTCTGGACCGCAGATAGCTCCGTCGGACGCTTTTACGGCGTCTGCTATCAGAAATAGCCGAGTGGTAGCCACGACGAGCGCCCTCCCTCATCGTGGGCTTTTGCTTTTATCGCGGGGACGGCCTAAGATAATCCAAGCGGAGGCCAGGCTTGAAGATCAAAGTTGTGGTGCACGAAGCGGAAGAGGGCGGCTACTGGGCGGAAGTCCCGGCCATCCCGGGCTGTGCGACCCAGGGCGACACGCTCGAGGAGTTGATGAAGAACGTTCACGAAGCGGTCGAGGGATGCCTATCGGTCGACGTGCAAGAACCCAAGCAAACCGACAAGGATAAGGTGCTGGAAATCGTCGTATGAAATCGGTTTCCGGCAAGGAGCTCGCGCAGGTCTTCGAGCGCCACGGCTGGACACTTCTCCGCATCCAGGGCAGCCATCACATCTACGGATAGTCAGGGAGCATGGTCAGACTTTCGGTTCCAATTCACGGCAGCAAGCCCCTAAAGATCGGCCTGTTGAAACACCTTCTCAAGATGGCAGGACTGCAGGAATCCGACTTGGTCTAAGTTCGGCCCTTCCGTCTCCTGTCTTCTGATTCTTGCTCTTCCGCCCCCTACTCCCTACTCCCGACTCCCTACTCCCGCTTTTAGCCCCGAGCCCCCTACTCCCTACTCCCTACTCCCTCGCGCTTGCATTTCAAGCGCGCTCGTTGTATACCATCATCTTAATATCGCGGTTATCGCCCGGCGGTCGCGCACATCGCAAGATGCGCGATGTATCCGTCACCCCCGTCGAGTATCACGTGAATAACGACAATATCTATTGGCTTTTTAGTGCGGCGGCTCAGAGCATCTCGGCGTTTGTCGCTTTCCTGCTTACGGGTTATGTCTTCGTTCACACGTTGATGGAGACCTCTCGCGAGGGGGACGATACTCTCGAGGAGATTCACCTCGCCCTTCGACAGAAATACCACTCTCGCCTGACACTGCTTGCCAGCATAACGGGGCTTGCTATCATTCTCAGCTTGTCGGTCGTTTTCCTCAACCGATGGATTTTCGCTTACAAGACCCCCTTGCTCGTTTTCACCACTGCTGTTGACCTTGCTTCAATCATTGGAGGACTGGCCTTTGTCGTTTCAATCGTAAACCCGAGCCGCTATGAGAGGGCCGCCGCCAAGGTACTCGAAGAAAAGAAGGAGGAACTACACCTGAGCAATCGAATGACATCGTCCTCGGAATTCTTCGAGGAGTTCATACGGCTGGAGCGTCTCCTTCGGGATTACCTGCGCGCAAGGGAGCTTTACGTCCCCAGCAGAGGTGCACCGCGTATGTCATTCTCTTTTCGCCAGATGGCCGAGGCCCTTTTACAGAACGAGGTCATTGATAGAGATTTCTTCAACGAGCTTATGGACATCAACAAATACCGTAACCTAGTCTTCCATGGCCATGTGGAGCAGGCCGACGAGGGTATAGTACGAAGGGCCCGCGCAGCGTCCACACGCATCGAGCAGCTTCAACTGCGCGGGGTGCCGGGCGCAACGGGGTAGCGCATCCATGAGGTCGTCGGCTCCATCAAGCCGGTAGCCACGCTCAGGGCTCATCTGGGCGTGGGCTTTCGTCCTGTTTAAGAAGTCACGGTTAACTCAAACCGTGATTTAACCGCGGCTACCAGCCTTTCCATGGCAAGGAGGAGATCTAATGCCTAAGCCTCTAAACGGTGACTGGAGTAGCCCCCAAACGGTCGGGCCAAGAAAGTACACGTGTGGTCATTGCGACAGCATAGTGGCCTCCGTTAACGGCTGGACTTTCAAAGGAGGTTCCGGTCAAATGGCGGCAGCAATCTATGTCTGCCCACACTGCAAGCGGCCGACCTTCTTTGAGGGAGAGTCCCAACAGCCGGGGGTTTCGTTCGGGAACAAGGTCAATCACATATCGCCTGAAGTTGATGGTCTGTACCAAGAAGCTCGGAGATGCACGGGTGCCGGGGCCCAGACTGCAGCTGTTTTGGCCTGCCGAAAAATCCTGATGCATACCGCGGTGGACAAAGGGGCAGCTCCCGGCAAATCATTCGTGGAGTATGTCGAATACCTCTCCGAAAAGGGGTATATCACACCCGGTGCGAGAGCGTGGGTGGACGCAATTCGAACCAAAGGCAATGAAGCAAATCACGAAATCAAAGTAATGGCTGCGAGTGATGCGCAGGATCTCCTCGCCCTCGTTGAAATGCTCCTAAAGATCATCTACGAATTCCCTGGGCGAGCGCCCAAGCTTACAGGTGGGGCAACTTTGACTGTTTGAGCGGGTAGCGCAAAGTTGGTCTGTAACTCTGCGGCCCTGTTTCTGAATAACGAACCGCAGAGTTCGAAAAACCGAACTCTGCGCTACCTGCTAGTGGTCTATCTCAATGGATAACACTGAACCAAGCAGCCTTGACTACTTTTCTGGTGGAGTTCCAACGGGCGAATTTTTCCGCCTCACTTTGGACGACCTTTCTTCATTTATCGATAGGTCGTCTAACGAACGAGGCGTCAACCGGCTTAACGAGGTTTGCTTTATAGGCCTCGTCTCATACTTCGAGGCGTTCTGTAAAGACCACTTTGCCTCCATTCTCAACATGGAGCGAGTAGCGCGGACCTCCGTTTTTGAGGTCCGCGGCTCTGGCCCCGTAATCGCGTCCCGCGGCTCGTGTTCTCGCGGACGTTTGCCAGATTCGCGCTCGGCGATGGGAGGGCATCCTCACGCGGTCAATGGTCAAACCACAGCGTCGCTTCTGCTCGTCCGCGCTGATGCCGGAATATTCGTTGACGCTCGACCATGGCCAATCTTGCGGACGGCGCACCAGCCCTGCGTTGACAGGGTTGAGGTGAACGTACTCGACCTTCTCGTTGTATTCCTTCACGGTGCGCAGCGCGCGGTCGAAAAAGCGCGCTTGCCAGAGCTCGCCCGACTCGGCGCGGCGGCGGTTGATCAAAACCGTCGAGCTGGTTTTAAGGGACTTCATCAGCTGTGAGATGGTGAGCGGGTGCGCCGGCGCGCAGATGACATGCCAGTGGTCAGGAAGAAACACCCAGGCAGTCAAATAGAATGGATGCATCTGGCGCGCCCGGTTGAAGGCCAACGTCAGCAAACGGAAGTCGGCCTCCGCGAGCTTGGCGCGCTCTTTGCGCAGGCACACGGTGATGAAGAAATATCGGCCCGAAAGAAAGGGACGACGGAGCCGCGGCACGGCGCTAGAATACGACACCGCGAACGCGATGGCTAGACCAGAGCCGCGGACCCCGATGAACGTCATCGGGGTCCGCGCTACCCGCTGATCGAAACCAAATCAAGGAAATGGCCACGATAAAAGATGAACAAAAAACCAAAAGATGTAGACGCCTATATTGCCGCCGCCCCCGAAGGAGTGCGAAGTAAGCTTGAAGAGCTGCGGGCAACCATCAGGAAAACGGCTCCCGAGGCCGAGGAACGCATCAGTTACGGAATGCCTTATTACGGTTACATGGGGCGATTGGCCTATTTTGCGGCTTTCAAGAAACACATTGGACTCTATGTGCCCTCTCCAGTCATCGAGGAGCACAAAAGCGAACTAAAGGATTATGAAACCGCCAAAGCGACTGTTCGCTTTCCAATGGACAAGCCGCTACCCGTCGCGCTAATTAGGAAGTTGGTCAAAGCACGCATCAAGAAGAACAAAGAGGGTAAGAAGAGATAAGATTTGCCGGCAAAGAAGCGGGGGGCTGGCGCATCCCGATTGAGAAGCATCCCGACACAGAACATCGGGACAAGTCGGGACAAGTTCACCGCGCGGTTTGTGATGCGTGCGATAAGTGAGGCAAAGAGCAATGAAGATCCTGG
>JAIQGH010000160.1 GCA_020072655.1 Terriglobia bacterium
CAGCCACAAAATCCTGCAGAAAGTGCACGAGGGCGCCGTGGACTTGGGCATCGTGACCTTGCCGCAGAACGCCGAGAACATGGAAGTGATCCCGGTCTTTCGCGACGACGTTCAGGTGGTGGTGCCTAAGGACCATGTGCTCGCCAAGAAGCGCAGCGTCAGCGTGGAGGAGTTTTCGCACTATCCGCTCATTCTGCCCAAGACGGGCCACACGCGGGTGATGATCGACCGCATGCTCCGCGATTTCCGCGGCCACCTGCAGATATCCATGGAACTGGCGAGCGTCGAGACCATCAAGAAGTTCGTGGGTGCGGGCCTCGGCATCTCGCTCATCAGCAAGGCCTACGCCCAGCCGGAGGTTGCGGCCGGCGTTCTGAAGCTGATTCCGCTCGAAGGCCAGAAGCTCTTCCGGGAACTCGGCTTGATCTATCGTCGCGATCGCCATCATTCCTTGCCTGCCAAGGCTTTTATCGAGGTGGTCCGCGAATCCACCAAGGCGGCCAGCCCCGCTTCCCCTGCGACGACGAAGACGAACATGACGCGCTGACGGGCCGGGGTCGCTTTTCAGGCTCCGGTTCGAGGCGACGGAGATTCTCCGCTGGCGTGGAGTTCCAGAGAGGGAGACATGACACAGCCCAAAGGGAAGAAGCCGACCATCGTAATGAAGTTCGGCGGGACTTCCGTCGGGAACCCCGAACGGATGAAGGGCGCGGGCGAGATTGTCGCGGACCATGCGAAGCGGGCGGAGCTGGTGGTCGTCGTCTCGGCCATGGGCGGCGTGACGGACATGCTGATACGTGCCGCGAACGAAGCCAGCAAGGGCGACCGCGAGCACTGGAAAGGCGCGCGACAGGAGCTTGCCCGGCGTCACCGCGAAGTGGCCGATCAGCTTCTGACCCCGGCGGAGCAGGCCGCGGTGCTGCCGCGCCTGGCGGAGCAGTTGACGAATTTCGAAAACCTCTGCTCAGGCTTTACCCTCGTGCGCGAGGTCACGCCCCGCGCCATGGACATGCTCTCCAGTCTTGGGGAGGTCATGTCCGCGACCCTCATGGCGGCGATCCTGCGCTCGATGGGCCATGCGGCGGAGGCCGTGGACTCCACGGCGCTCATCGTCACGGACGACAATTTCGGCAGCGCTTCACCCCTCTTCGATGAAACCAATCCCAAGATTCACGAGGCGCTCATCGCGCTTGGCAAGAAGGGGGTTATCCCGGTGGTTACGGGCTTCCGCGGCGCCACGCGCGAGGGCATCTGCACAACGCTCGGCCGCGGCGGCTCCGATTACAGCGGAACGATTGTGGGGGGCGCGCTCGATGCCGACGAGGTCTGGATCTGGACCGACGTTGACGGCGTGATGACCGCCGATCCGCGGCTGGTGCCTTCGGCGCGCATCATCCCGGAGATTTCCTACCGCGAGGCCATCGAGCTGTCCTACTTCGGCGCCAAGGTGCTCCACCCGAAGACCATTCAACCCGTGATGAAGAAAAAGATCCCGGTGTGGATTAAGAACTCGTTCAATCCCGCCTGTCCCGGCACGAAGATCGTCGCGGCGCCGACGGACCGCACGCCGGGCGTCAAGGCCATCACCAGCGTCAGTAACGCCGACCTGATCACCATGAGTGGCAAGGAATCGCTGAGCTTTCCGCGTCTGGCGACGCGCGTCTTCAATGGGCTGCACCTCGAGGACGTCTCGACGCTCATGGTGACGCAGTCCTCCGCCGACAACGTGCTCTGCTTCGCGATTCATGACTCGGACCTGGCGCGGGTCAAGGCGCGGCTGGGAAAAACCTTTGAGCTCGAAATGCTCCATGAGTATGTGGGCACGCTCGAAATTATGCCCAAGATCGCCATCGTCGTGGCCATCGGGGAGAACATGAAAGGCACGCCCGGCATCGCGGGCCGGGCCTTCAGCGCGCTCGGTCACCGCGGGATCAATATCATCGCCATCGCGCAAGGCTCGTCGGAATTAAGCATTTCTTTTGCGGTAAAATCCACCGATGTGAAGGAAGCCGTCAAGGCGATTCACGAGGAATTCCAATTGTGAAGAGAAGGATCAAGGATTCAGGATCAGGGATTCAGGATTCAGGAAGAAAGCCGGCGGCGTCTTCCCTTGATCCTTGATCCTTAATCCTTAGTCCTCGATCCTCTGCGCCGATGTCAACTGCCTATCTCCAGTGCATCGAAGAGCGTTGCGGCCGTCCGCAGGACCCGAAGAAAGACTTGCAAGCCTGCGCTTTCTGCGGCGGCCTGCTCGAGGTGAAATATGAGTTCGAGGAATTCAACCCCGAGGAGATGCGCCGCGCCTGGCATCAGCGGCGGCTGAGCGGCGAGCCCATCGACCGCAGCGGGGTCTGGCGATTTCGCGAATTGATTCCTTTCCTCGAGCCGGGCGACCGAATCATTTCGCTTTCCGAAGGCTCGACGCCCCTCGTGGGCACGCGCCGCGCCGGCTGGTGGGCGGGCCCGGTCCACCTGACGATCAAGCATCAGGGCAACAATCCCACCGGCTCGTTCAAGGACCTGGGCATGACCGCGTGTATCACGCGCGCCGCCTCACGGGGGGTGCGGCGAGTAGGATGCGCTTCGACGGGGAATACCTCGGCCTCGATGGCCGCTTACGCGGCGCGCGCCGGGATGAAGGCCTTGCTCTTCGTTCCCTACCGGCAGATTTCCGCAGCCAAACTCGCCCAGGCGCTTGACTACGGGGCGCTCGTCGTGGAGGTGGGCGACACGTTTGACGAGGCGTTCAGGCTCCTCCGTGAGATCGCGCCGGAGCTGGATCTCTACCTCGTGAACTCGCTCAATCCCTTTCGCATCGAGGGCCAGAAGACGATCGTCGCCGAAATGCTCGAGCAGCGCGCCTGGCGGCCGCCGGACTATATCGTCGTGCCGGGAGGCAATCTCGGCAATTCTTCGGCCATCGGAAAGGGGCTGCGTGAGCTGAAGGAGCTGGGCTTGATCGAGAAGGTTCCGCGCGTGGTAGTCGTTCAAGCTGCGGGCGCCAACCCGTTCTACCAGATGATGACGTCCGGCGCGAATGAGTTGACGCCGGTTGAAAGGCCTGACACGCAAGCCACGGCTATCCGCATCGGGCATCCGGCGAACTGGAAGAAAGCCCAACGCGTCCTCGAATGGACAGGCGGGTTCGTCGAGTGCGTGACCGACGAGGAAATCTTCGAAGCCAAGGCAATGCTCGCCGAGGATGGCGTGGGCTGTGAGCCGGCCTCGGCTTCCACGGTCGCGGGCGTGCGCAAGTTGGTGCGCGCGGGCAGGATTCCCTGGCACGCCGACATCGTCTGCGTGCTCACCGGCAACCAGCTTAAGGATACCGAATACATTATGCGCCACCGCTCGGAATCGCAGGAGAGCCGCCAGCGCCTGCGCGTCGAGCCGGACTTGGACGCCCTGCGCAAAGCGCTGGACGTGGCTCTTGGCGTGCCAGCCTAGGATGCGGTTTGTCGCTCTTGTTCGTGCGGAAGAAGTCGGAAGCTTCTAAGGATGGCGACGGGCGGCGGTTGAAGTACCCTGAGCGGGGAGGGCCTTAGTATGAAGAAGTATTGGGTGTTGTTTCCTGTAGGTCTCGTTTCACTCTTCATCCTCCTACTCTATCTGCAGAGCCGCTCAACACAAAACACATCTGCTGCCAAGCCGCCCGCTCCAGTTCCAGCCCCAGCCCCCGCCAAAGTTCCACGCGCTGGGGGGGAAGAAAACCTGGGGCACTTAAAACGGCTGGACGCATGCGCGCAGATCGAGGAAGCCCTGGTGAAGGACGGTTACGACATCCAGGTTTTACCAATGTCCGACAACGACGCAAATATCGTCATCGTCGGCGCGCCCGTCAATCGCCTATTCGTCCGTCAGGTCGTGAGGAGTGGCATCGGCCGACGCCTTAAAGAACGTGGGATTCGGAAGGTGACCTTCATGCGGGATAGGTACACCTGGGTTGGGGAGTGGGATGTCTTTTACAATAAGGTTGAGGCTCTCGACTGATTTATTGGAGATCCATTATTGGGATCTCCCGTGTAGCCTGGTACCGCGGAGTTGTTTTGTAGCTCGTCGGCGTTTCATCTCCCGAAGAGCCGCGGAGTTTTGAGAACAACTCCGCGCTACCCTGTGCCGCTGATTACATGGATGAAACCCTGCGACGCGAAGTTCGGCTGCTGACGACCCGCTTGGGCGTGATCGTGCAGGAGCAGTGCGGGCCGAAGACTTTTCAGGCCATCGAGAACCTCCGCCAGCTCTCCAAGCAAATCCGCCAGCGCGTCGACCCCAAGCTTCTCGACGTGAAGCAGCGCGAGGTGAACCGGCTGCCGCTTGCCCGCGCCCGAGAAGTTGCGCACGCCTTCAGCCTGTTTTTCCATCTCGTGAACCTTTGCGAAGAGCGGCAGCGCGTGCGGCGGCTGCGCGAGTACGATCGGCAGGAAACGGCCGCCCGCATGTCATTGCGACACACCTTCAGCGAACTGCGCCGCCACCGCGTGCCGCTGAAGGCGCTCCGACAGTTGCTCGACTCGATGCGCATCGCTCCGGTCCTGACCGCTCATCCCACAGAGGCCAAGCGCCGGAGCGTCTTCAATCACGTGCTGCGGATCGGCCGAACGCTCGATACCCTGGCCGGCGATTACGGACCCGGAGCCGAGAAGGCGATCGATCCCTGGATCGAAGCTTTGTGGCTCACTGACGAGGTCCGCGAGCGCCACGTCACGCCGCGCCTCGAAATTGAGAGCGCGCTGGTCTTTCTGGAACGCACCATCTACGACCTGGCGGCGATTTTCTGGGACAGGTTCTCGGACGAGCTGGCGCGCTTCGACCCCCACCTTGCGCCGCCCGCGCCGTTCCTGCGGTTTGGCTCGTGGATAGGGACCGACCGCGACGGTAACCCCACTGTTACCCCGCAAACCAGCGTGGACGCCGCGGAACGCCTGCGCCAGAGCATCTTGAGCTACTACCGAGGGGTCTGCGACCGGCTGCTGGGCATTGCCTCCTTTCCCTGCGAAGGGCCGCTTGCGGCGCGGCTGGGGCGCGAGTTGGCGCGCGATTTCGAGCGTTTTCCTGCCACCCGCGCCTTCCGCAATGTAGACCAACCGCACGAGCTCTACCGGCGCAAGCTGCGCGTCATGATCTGGCGGTTGGAGCGGACGGCGGAGGGTGTGTCCGGCGCCTACCCCAAGGCTGAGGAATTCGCTCGCGATCTCGAATCCCTGGAGCGCCTTCTCGCCGAGCACCCGAGCCCGCGCGTGGCGCACCTGGGTCCCGGCCGGCTGCGCGTGGCCGTCGAGGTGTTTGGATTCCACGGGGCGGGGCTCGACTTTCGCCAGCACACCTCCGTAACCCGAGCCGCAGCGGCCGAATTGCTTCGGCTCGCAGGCCTCCCCACGGAACCCATGCGAGCGCGCATCGAGGCGATCAAGCAGCAACTTTCGAGGGGAGCGATTCGCGCCTCGCTTTCCAACGAAGGCCGTCGCGCGGTGGACGAGTTCCGCGCGCAAAAGGAAATCCAGGACCGCTGCGGCGCCGATGCCGCGCCACACTACATCCTGAGCATGACGGCAGGCCCCTCCGACGTCTGGGACGCCCTCCTCCTGGGCCATCAAGTGGGCCTTGTCGAGCGAGCCCGCGACGGACAACTCCGCACCTCGTTCGATGTGATCCCGCTCTTCGAGACGCTGGACGATCTCGCGGCCAGCCCGGAGGTCATGGATCAGCTCTACTCCGATCCCCTCTATCGGCAGATTCTCCGCTCACGGGAAAACTACCAGGAGGTCATGCTCGGCTATTCCGATACCGTGAAGGACGGCGGCTACCTCGCCGCCAACTTTGCGCTCTTCCGCGCGCAGAAGCGCCTGGCGGCCGTCGCCGAGCGGCACGGCGTGCGCCTCGGCCTGTTCCACGGCAAAGGCGGCACGATTGACCGTGGCGGCGGGCTCTCCCACCGCAGCATTCAGGCTCAGCCTTACGCCGCGCCCGGCGGCCGGCTGCGCATCACCGAGCAGGGAGAAGTCATTTCGCTCAAATACGCAAACCTCGCCATTGCGGAACGCAACTTGGAACAACTGGTGACGGCCGTTCTCGACGCGCACCTGCTCCACAAGCGACGCGTCGCGGACGGTCAAGTGTCGGAGTGGGAGGAGTATCTCGCCGAAATGGCGGCGGCGAGCCGCAACTTCTATCGTCAATTGGTCTATGAGACGCCGGAGTTTCTGCCCTACTTCTGGCAGGCGACGCCGATCGACCTGATCGAGAGCCTGCGTCTCGGGTCGCGGCCCAGCCGGCGATTCTCCTCCGATGACTTACAGGACTTGCGGGCGATTCCGTGGGTCTTCGCCTGGACGCAATCGCGCCACTTCCTGCCCTCCTGGTATGGCCTCGGGTACGCCCTTGAGAGATTCCAGGCTGACCACGCGCCTCACGGACAAACGCTTCTCCGCCAGATGCACGAAGGCTGGCCGTTCTTCCGCGTGATCATCGATAACGCCGAGATGTCGCTCGCCAAGACCGACCTCTACATCGCCGGCCGTTACGCTCAGCTTGCTCACCCCGCGAGCCTGCGGGAGTCGATCTTTCGCCAGATCGAGGAGGAGTACCGCCGTACCGTGCGCGGCGTGCTTGACGCTTGCGGCGCCGCGCACTTGCTCGAAAGCCAGCCGGTGCTGGCGGAATCCATTCGCCTCCGAAATCCCTACGTGGACCCCCTAAACTTCCTTCAAATCCGCTTCCTCCGCGAGTGGCGCGGCAAGCAGCGGGCACGCGGCCGCGCGGAGCGCATTTCCGACCCTCTCCTCCACCTCCTCCAGCTTACCGTGGCGGGCATCGCCTTCGGCATGAAAAGCACGGGATGACCGAGTCAGGACAACCACGATCACGCACTTCCTAGAGAGGTCTCCCGTTCTTGATGCGGAGCCCGCCAGAGTGTTATCGTCTCCGGCATGAATCCACTGCCGGCGAGCGGGG
>JAIQGH010000161.1 GCA_020072655.1 Terriglobia bacterium
CCGTCCAGCAAACCGGATCGGAGGTGAACTTCATCTTGATCCGGCGCTTGTGATGGACGGCCCAGCGGTGGATCTGAACGATCAGGTCCATATCCTCTGTGACCGTATCGTGCAGGAACCCGCCGCTCTCGACCACCGTCTCGCGATGGAACACGGCAAAGGCGCCGGAGACAATGAGGGTTCCGCCCAGCAGATCCCATCCCGTCCGCCCAAACAGAAAGCTGCGCAGGTACTCGACGACCTGAAAACGCTCGATGGCGGTCTTGGGCAGGTTGACTTTCACCACTTTCCCGTCTTTCACGTCGCACCCGTTGAGGATGCGGACGATACCCCCGCTCGCTACGGTGTTGATGGGTGAACGGATAATAGGACGCATCAGGCGCAGGAGGGCGTCACGCTCCAGAAGGCAGTCGGCGTCGAGGGTGCAGAAGTAGGGCGTCCGGCACATGTTGATGCCCAGGTTCAGGGCATCCGGCTTGCCCCCGTTGACCTTGCTGACGACGAGCAGGTTGGGGACGCGAGGATTCGCGTAGATGCCCTTGATCGGCTTGGTGGCGAGGCGCGGGCGGTAGATCAAGTCCATCTTCACCAGGCGGAAGGCGGAGATCAGGCGCTCGAGGGTTTCGTCCGTCGAGCCGTCGTCAATGATGATGACTTGCAGGTTAGGGTACTCGGTGCGCAGGATGGACCGCGTGGAGTCCACGATGACGACCTGTTCGTTCCATGCCGGAACCAGGATCGTGCAGGGGGGCGTGACGACCGAATCGCGGATCTCCTCCAAACCCTGGTAGCTGAGGCGGCGGTTGTGCAGCCACACCGAGGCGAGAGAAATCAGCATGAGAAGGGTATAAGTCCCATTGGCGAGGAAGAAATAAGACACAATTACCACGTTGAACATGTTCATCGCGTGGTAAAAGATGGTTCGCCATTCTTCCATGAGTTCAGCGCTCCCTTACGGCCCCCGCGGCGCGCAGCGTGGATAAAGCCCGGGCGCGCAAGTCCTCGTCGCTATCGTGCAAGGCAAGATTCATGACCCAACCGTGAATGTTCGGGTCGGGCTCCAGGCCGAAATCTTCCAGGAACTTCTGGCGCAAGCTCCGGTCGGAGCTGCCTTCGAGGACCGAAACGATGTAGCTGGTTTTGCCCATCTGCACCAACATATCGATGACTTGGGTCTCCGTCCCGTCCTGGGCCGATGCGTACTGGGCGAGCAAGTTGGGGATGAGGCCTGCTCTTTGCATCTCGTCGGCGATCTGCTCCCGGCTATAACGGTCCTCGGTCGCGACGAAATGACAGGCCAGTTGTTGGCTTCCCACGCGGCCAAACACCAATAGGGTTCGCGCGGCCGCCTCGCGCACCATCCAGTGCGGGTCAGTCAAGCGCGGCCCGACCTGAGGGGCCTGCGAGAGGTATTTCCGCTTGCCCAACGCGCGCACCGCATGCAGGCGCACGAACCATTGGCTGTCCCCGAGGAGCGTCAGCAACACGGGCGTCGAGCGCGGATCCGCGAGGTAGGAGATGACCGAAGCCGCACGGGCGCGCACGTCAGGATTCTCGTCGAAGCAAAGTTGGCCCACGAAAATGTCCGCCAGTTCGGGCGCGAAGTTCTTGGCGTCGAGCGCGAGATCCTCTTCCCAGGCGGCCTGGCGTTCCACCATCTCGCGGATGATGTCCGTGGCCAGGAAGCGGATGCGGCGGTGTGAATGGCTGAGAGAGGGAATGAGCCCCGGCGCCAGCTTGATCGGGAAGCTGACCAGGGCCGTCTTGATGGTACGCAGGGAGAGTCGCGTCCCAGGTTTCAGGACGACTGCGTGCAGACGTTCTACCAGAGGCCGGAAGCTGTCAGGCTCTTGGATGGCCGCCAGCGACCTCACGGCCACTCCCTGGACATCAGGATGGGGATCTTCGAGGGCCTTAACCAGCAGGGGCCAGCTCCCCCGGTGCTGGATGATGCCGAGATTGTCCGCAGCCTTGGCGCGGAGCAAGAACTTGAGCCGCCCCACTCGCCGGATGAGACCCTCCGGCTGCCCCAGCGCGTCGCGAAGCGAAGCGATACCAAATTGGCCGCCCAACCTCTTCTGCCAGAGCGCGACCAAACCCAAGTCCTCGCACAGACGCCGCAGCACGGGTACATGGCGCGGAATGGGCCTTTTCTCCAAACAGAGTTGCTCGAGGACAAAGTCGCGGTCCACGCCTGAAATGCCCTTCAGGACATCCAGACCCCTTTCGTACTCGAGGTTCTGGCTGAGTAAGGCGGTGACGACGGGGCTGTACCTTTGACGAAGATCGTCAAGGCGGCGGAAGAACCTTTCCCGGCGCTGGCGCCGCGCGATGGCCAGGATGATCAACACGCCCGTGCCGAGCAGCACGATGATGATGATTGTGCTGACGACCTCGTAGATGTGTTCAATGAGAAAGGGCATCGGTTGTGAAGGCGGGCTTCCGAGTGCCTAGCATCATCCTCACTCGGACTGACCCGCACACAGCCCCCGTCGCGTGCGGCTCAGCAGGGGCTCACATTTCCTTCGCGGCTTCTGTACGCCGCTTGTTCACCCTCAACGGACTCCTGAAGGAATCGGCAATGCCGCGCTGGAACGTGAATGCGCGCCCACCGTCGACCGCAGAGCCTGACGTCGCGTTTACCATCCCATGCACCGAATAGCCGTGGGGGTCAACCGTGACCGCAGCAACTCCCCGCGTCGCATTGGGCTTGCGTTGCGATTTATGAAGACTCGCGACGGCTTTCGCGCGCACGTCGGCAGGTGTCCTCTCCTCCTGCCATCATGGTTTTGATATCACGGTCAAGCGGACGGGCATCCGTCCGTCAAGCGGCGGCATTATAAGGCCGATGCGGGGCAAACGCCATAGTTCTTACGTACCGGAAAATCAATTCCCATGTGCTCCGGGCTAGTCCTCGCGCGGAGATACCAGAGGTGACACTGCCTCGTGAGCAAGCAGATTCCTCGTACTGGCAAACTGCACTGTAGGGAAAGGATCGGTCGGGGGAGTTGCCTTAGCGCACGACAGGCAGGCCGGCCTTTTCCCAACCGGCCAAGCCATCCTCGTAGATTTTGACCTTGTCGGGACTGAAGCCGTTCGCGAGCAGTATTCGGCCCGCGGCTCGCCCGGCCGCGCAGACGTCGCCCGGTGTTCGGCCGCTCTCGTAAAGAATGATGTCGCGGGTCTTGGGCAGGGCTCCCCAACGCTGCTCGATTTCATTCAAGGGAATGTTGATAGCGCTCGGGATCCGCTCCCTCTTGAAGTCACTGCTCTCCCGAACATCGACGAAGAGAGCCTTCGGCGCGGCCTCGAACGCCTGCCGAGCCTCGGGCGTGTGGATTAAGTCCGGGGTTTGCTTCTGCGCCTCGGCTTCACTGCAGCCCCCTGCGGAGGCTTGAAACTGTCCGAAAGATCCAATGCCGCTGTTCGTCGTCAGCCCTGTGGAGGCGGACGTGTCAGGCGCAGCCGGGACGCCGGCCGAGGCCGTGGCTTGCTGCCCGGAAGGTGAAGCGGCGATGGCGGCGCGGGCCAGTTCCCGGTCAATAAGCTGCGCGAACTCGGAGTATCGCATCGGTCCCGTGATCATCACCGATCCGACAAAGAACGTGGGAGTCGCGGCGACACCCAGGGCCAGCCCATCGTTTAGGTCCTGGTGAACCCGGCTCGCCATCGCTCCGCTGGAGAGGCACGCGCGGAACTGCCCGACGTTAAGCCCCAACTCTCCGGCGTACCGCAGGAGGGCCGTATCGCTCAGGTCCGCCTGGCCTTGGTAGAGCTTGTCCAGCGCGTCCCAGAATTTTCCTTGGGTGCCCGCGCACTCGGAAGCCTCGGCGGCCTTCTCGGCGTAAGGGTGAATCCGCTGGAGAGGGAACTGCCTGAAAACAAAGCGGATACGGTTCCCGTATCGGACGCGGATCTCGCGGGCCGTCGCTTCCGCGACGCTACACGCCGGGCATTGAATGTCGCCAAATTCCACAACCGTGAGGGCAGCCGTAGGGCTGCCGGTCATGTGGCTGTCGGGCCTGACGAGATGCTTGGCGAGAGCCTCCGCGTTGACCTGCTGAGGTGGCGGTAGGGTCCCGGAGCGAGCCAGCAACAAGAACGCGGGCGCGCCGATCAGCACCCAGATGGCGAGGGTCACGGCGTGTCGCCGCGTCAATCCCCGCGCGGCCGCCGGTTCGGGATGAGGAAGGGGACGCGCCATGTCGAGAATGGCGACGGCGAAAATGAGCGTCACGGTGATAGCCGAGATCACGCACCAGAAGCACCACGCGTGCAGCACAAAGGCTTCGAGCCCGCTCAGATAGAGCGAGAAGAGGAACCCCAAACCCGAAATCCCCGCCACCGCCAACGTCGCGAGCCGCGCAACCGGCTCCGGCAGCATCTGCCAGGCGAAAACCAGCAGCGCCAGCACCGCATACATGGCCGCGCCGAAAAGGGGCATGGGGATTCCCAGCGGGTAGGCGAAAGGGCTCGCGCGGACCGTGTCGCAGCCACTGCCCACGCAGACCATCGGGTGCGTCGGCCCGGCATAGGTCCACCACAAATAGAGCGCATCGAATAGTCCGATCAGGCTCAGCGCGAGCAGGAGCGTTTTTCGCATAGCGTTTTATTGTATACCGACTGAACTCCGGCGCGCACCGCCCAGCAGGCTGCCGCGAGATTCTCGACGGTTGTCGTGCTGCCGAGCCTCGTGGCACTTGACTGTTTCTTGGGGGTTCGGGAAGAACTGAGCGATTTGTTCATTGGTTCATTGACTCAATGACTCAGTCACCCAATTCGTATTCATCATTCAGCCTTTTCCCCCCTACCGCCTACCATCTGCCGAATTCCGCCTCCTGACACCCGGCACCCGAAACCCGGCACCTGCCCTCTCGCCCCCAGCCCCCAGTCCCTAGCCCCTAACGACTGTCTTGCTTTTCACGTTGCAAAGTAGTACCGTTCCCCCTGACCGATCTCCTCGCCCTACGCCCTGGACCGAACGACCGCCCTAGCCGGATTCTCCGGCGGCGGGTGATTGCCTTTGGGTGAGGGCCGTTCCGGGCGGTAATCTTGCCGCACACATCGCCGAGGACTGCGAGGGATGCGCCGCTCGCCTTTTCGGTGTACACTCGCACTTACCGAGGGACCCAAGAGCGGGAACCCTGGCTTGCAGTTCACAATGATCAAAGCTATTGACTTCTGCTGTGGTGCGGGCGGCCTCACCAGGGGCCTGCTTGACGCGGGGATCGATGTGCTCGCCGGGGTCGACATAGATTGCCGGCTCCGGGATACCTACGAGCGGAACAACTCTCCCGCTCGGTTCGTGTGCCAGGACATAAGGAGGGTAAGGATAAATTTCATCCTCGTCGAGAATGTTCCAGGTTTGAACACGGCCTACGGGAAGAGGGTGTTTGATCGCTTCGTGACCGCCCTTGACGGTTGCGGCTTTCGGAATCGATACTCCGGCTTCCTCGATGCCAAAGACTTCGGGGTTCCGCAAGTGCGAAAGCGCTTCATCCTGCTTGCTTCGAGGAACGGGGAGATAGTCCCGCCCAGGCGTTCGAGAAGGGTCGCCACTGTGCGGGAGTACATTGCCAAATATCCTCCACTGGTCGATGGCGAGGCGTGCGGAGCCATCGAAAACCACATTGCGCGGCAGTTGCCGCCCCACCTGAAGCGGATTGTGTGTGCGGTCCCGAGAGATGGCGGCAGCAGAAGGGACGTGGCTGACAAGGAGTTACTCCTGAAATGCCACCGCGAGCGTCCGGACACGCACAAGGACGTGTTCGGAAGAATGGCGTGGGACCGTCCCGGACCTACACTGACCGGTCGATGTACAGATGTCTACTGCGGTCGTTTCACCCACCCCGATCAGGACCGGGGCCTTTCCTTGCGCGAGGCAGCCGCGCTTCAAACGTTTCGCGACGACTACGTGTTTTACGGAACCTTCTTTCACATAGCCCACCAGATAGGGAATGCAGTGCCGGTCAAGCTCGGTGCCCGCCTTGGACTTGCCATAAAGCGAGCAGCATTACGCGAGGGGATACTAAGGTGAGCAAGCAACCGTACAAAATGGAATTCGACATCGGCACGATCAAGCACCTGGGTCTACAGATGTATTCCACCCTGCCTCCTGTCATAGGGGAGACGGTAGCGAATTCGTGGGACGCAGACGCCGATTGGGTGAAGATCGAGATTCCGACCGAACCGATGGGCCCGGGGTCCGAAATAACTGTAATCGACAACGGTTGCGGGATGTCCGACAGCGATGTGCGGAACGCATACGTCATAGTGGGACGGGACAGGCGCAAAGAGGAAAACAACGAGATCACGCCAAAGCACAACCGAAAGATAATGGGACGGAAAGGGATCGGAAAGTTTTGCGCCTTCGGAATTGCAAACGAGATTGAGGTGGAGACTGTCAAGGGCGGCCAGTCCTCCCGGCTCGCACTGAACTACGAGCAACTAGAAAAGAACGCGAAGCGCCGAGAGATTCTGTTACCAGCATTGGATCCCACAGGCGCGATCAATGAGGGTACCAAGGTTACGTTGCGCGAATTCAAAAAGTTCAAAACCCGAAGAATCCCCATCGATGCAATTAGGCGCGGGTTGGCCAGGCGTTTCTCCGTGATAGGCGCGAGTTACAAATTCGAGGTCATCATCAACAACCAGCCGATTACTCCCGAGGAGAGAGACCTGAAGCGCTTGCTGGACCTAGATGACGACGGCAAGCCGTACCTCTGGGAGTTCGATGGGGTGGAAATCAAGCCTGGCACGGGCTGGAAGGTGTGCGGTTGGATCGGAGCTCTCAACCGGACTGCGGAGCTGGAAGACGGAATCCAGCGTGGCATCGTCATCATGGCTCGCGGTAAATTGGTTCAGGAGCCCTTCATGTTTGATACGACCGTGGGGCAACAGTTTGCACTTTCCTACTTGGTTGGGGAGCTGACGGCGGAATTTGTCGACGAGGTGGAGGATACAATCGGGACCACTCGAAACCAGCTTGTCTGGGACACTGAGGCCAACACTGCTCTCAAGGAGTGGGGACAAAAGGAGCTCAAGCGCATTGCGCGCCAATGGGCGGAAAAGCGCAGAGTGGATAACGAAAAGGCGTTGCTCAAGAACCCGTTGTATCAAAAGTTCACAGAAGAGGCCGATCGATTCGAAGACTCACGGGTCAAGAAAATCGCGGACAAGTTAATCAGACAAGTGGTCGGCGGGAACGTCGTCAAGGATCCAGAGGAGCAAGAACCGGTCATACAGCTATGCCTTGATTACATGGAATTCGACTCATTTCAGGAACTCGCGCGAGAGTTGGAAGGAGTTGAGCTAACTGACGCCACCAAGCTTATCGAACTGTTCCGGGAATGGGAGGTGGTCGAAGCCAAGGAAATGATGCGGGTCACAGAAGGAAGGATCACCACCATACAAAAGCTTGAAGACCTCATCAAAACAAATGCCCTGGAGGTTCCGACGCTCCATCGTTTCTTAAAGGAGTTCCCCTGGGTCCTCGACCCGCATTGGAATCTAATCGCTGACGAGAAAACCTACAGTGATCTGCTGCGCGGAAGGTACCCGGAAGACCCGGAGACGCCGGAGGAGGACCGCCGGATCGACTTTCTTTGCGTGAGCGAGAGCAGCACTCTTGTTGTGGTGGAGATAAAGCGGCCCCGGTCGAAGGCGTCTAAAAGGGAGCTCCTCCAGATTGAGGAGTACGTCTTTTTCATGCGGGACCACGTGAAGAAGACGACCGATCCGGCCGCGAGATTAGCGGACGTAGTAGGATACCTGCTTTGCGGCGACCTCGCCGATACGCATTGGGTCAGGGGGAAACGTAACTCCCTCCAGCTCGACAGGATATTCGTCCGCCTATACGCTGACCTTCTGAAGATGGTCAAGTCAAATCACCGCGAGTTCCTCTCCCGTTACTCGCAGCTCCGGAGAGCCAGAGCACGTCGGCAGGGCTCTTAATGTGAGTCGCGTGTGGCCGACAACTTGACTCCACAACAGCGCAGTTGGGCCATGTCGCGGGTCAAGCAAAAAGACACTGACCTGGAACTGATGGTTCGCTCGCGACTCCGAAAGCTGGGCTACAAGTTCAAGACAAACGTAAGGAATTTGCCGGGCAGGCCCGACATTGTGTTTCCAAACGCGAAAGTCGCCGTGTTTATAGATGGAGACTTCTGGCATGGGTTCCGGTTTCCAGCGTGGGAACACAAACTGAGGCGGTTTTGGAGGCGCAAAATTGCCATGAACCGGCTGCGGGACCGGCGGAATTTCCGAAAATTTCGGGCCATGCACTGGCAGGTAATTCGAATTTGGCAACACCAGATCAAGGCTGATCTCGACACCTGCTTGCGAAGAATCTCCTCCTCAATCAAGTGAACAGGATAGGGCAGGGTTGCCCTTCAACTGTGCCGCTGTGAACGTTGGGGCCGAGAGGGCGGGTGTCAGGTTTCAGGGGCCAGGTGTCAGGGGCACGACTTCTCTCAGGGCGCTGCAGGGGCCGGAGGTGAATAGCCGGGGGTAAAACCCCCGGGCACGGGGGGAAGAAACGTAAATTTGCCATGAACCCTGAAGGGGTTCAACGGGGAGAGGCGGATCGACCCTTTCAGGGTCGGCAGAGAGAGGGGATATTGTTGTCCGCCCCAAATCCGTGGGTTACACCCACGGCTACTCGTGTTGCTCCCTTCCAGGGAGCAAGGTAGCGCAGACCTCCGCCGTTGAGGTCTGCGGCTCTGCCTTAAGGCGAACCGCGGACCTGAAGGACGCAGGTCCGCGCTACCCCCTTTCCCCTGCCAACAAACCCACGGTCCCCGACGAATTGCGTCGGGGCGAATTGACCGTGGCTACCTCCTCAAAATGCGATGGCGGCGCCACCCGCCGGAATTCGGTGCCTGTTTGCGCTACAATGCGGTCTCACCGGAGGGAAACATGTTCAGAACAAGAGTTCACTTTGCACATTTGCTGGTCGCAGCGGTCATGGTTTGGTTTGCCGCCGCACGGCCGGGGACAGCGGCTGAGGTCGAGTCGCTCTCGCCCCAGAAAGACATCAGCGAGTATTGGAATCCCGAAGTTGCGCCGCCCGATATCTGGTCGGCGAAGGACGGCGTCATCATCTGCAAGGGCATGCCGCATGGCTATATCCACACCAAGAAGGAATACACGAACTACATCTTCAAGGTCGAGTGGCGGTTCAATCCGGAGGGCGCGCCGTCCGACCCCAACAGCGGCGTATTCCTCAACGTCGCCAAGCCGTACAAGCTCTGGCCGATGTGCATCGAGGTCCAACTGATGAACCGCGAGGCCGGGAGCATTTTTCCGCTGGAAGGCGCCGCCGTCAAGGACGCCATCGCACATTTGAAAGGCAAGGCGAAGCCGCGGGGGGAGTGGAATTCCTACGAGATTACGGTCAAGGACGGACGGGTTTCGCTGGTCTTCAACGGGGAGAACGTGAACGCCGGCACGGACCTTGAGCCTCGGCGCGGCGCTATCGCGCTGCAATCGGAAGGCGCGGAAGTGCACTTCCGCAATATCTCCATCCAGGACCTCGACACGCACCCGACGCAGTGACAAGCAAGTAGCGCAACATTCGTCCTGCAATGTTGCGGCCCTTCCATCCGTCCAAATAGCGGGTCGCGGGCAGCACGGTAGCGCAGAGTTGGTTTTCAACTCTTAAGAGCAGTGACGAGTGACAAGTGGCGAGTGACAAGAGGAAAGCAAGAGGTAGGTGGGAGCCGAAGGGGCAGGTGTCAGGTTTCGGGGGCCGGGTGTCAGGGACACGAATTCTCTGATGGCCCTGGAGGGGCCGGAGGTGAATAGCCGGGGGCAGCGCCCCCGGAAACGGGCAACGAATATCGGCCGAACCCTGAAGGGGTTCAACGGGGAGAGGCGGTTCGACCCTCTCAGGGTCGGCAGAGAGAGGGGATATTATCATCCGCCCCAAGTCCGTGGGTTACACCCACGGCTACTCGTGTTGCTCCCTTCCAGGGAGTCGGTCGCCAAGGCACTGCTCGCGTGCCGAGGGCCTTTCTATGCGCCGCCCGAGCTGCTGGCCCGGAGTAAGGCAACACCCCCCACAATCTGCTCACGAACCGCCGCGTTGGTACACGCGGACGTAATCGACGAGCATGGTCTGCGGGAAGATAGTGGTCGAGTCCGGGTCCCCCGGCCACTCGCCGCCCACCGCGACATTCAGAATAATGAAGAATGGTTTGTTGAAGACCCAGTTTGCGCCGGAGGGCAGGTCCGACGGCCGGCGAGTCGCGTAGAGCTTGCCATCGACGTAGAATCGAATGAACTTAGCCTCCCACTCAATGGCGAAGACGTGGAAGTCGTCGGCGAAGCGCTGGCCTCCCGGCAAGGCGTAGGAACTGGTGATCCCGTCGTCGCCCGAATAGCCCGGACCATGAATCGTGCCGTGGACGATCGAAGGTTCGCGGCCGATATTCTCCATGATGTCGATCTCGCCGCACGCGGGCGAACCGATCTGGCCGAAGTCGCTCCCCAGCATCCAGAACGCCGGCCACAGCCCTTGGCCGTAAGGCAGCTTCATCCGGGCTTCGACACGCCCATGGGTCCACTGGTAAAGTCCCTGGGTTTTGAGGCGCGCGGAGGTGTAACCGCGGGTGATCTTGTCCGGGCCGGTGTAGCTTTCCTTGCGCACCTGGATGACCAGCAAGCCATCCTGGAGATAGGCGTTTTCGGGGCGGCCCGTGTAAGTCTCCAGTTCGCTGTTTCCCCATCCGCCCCCCCCGATGTCGAACGTCCATTTCGTCGGGTCGGGTAGGGACCCGTTCGTAGCGTCAAATTCATCGCTCCAAACGAGTGCCCAAGGTCGGCGGTCCGCAGGAGGATTGGGCGGGAGGCCCGCCGCGTTGCCTCCGCGGGTCCCGAGCATGAGAAGGTTGACTCCCGCAAGAGCGACGATGGCGAGAGCACGTTGTCGACGCAAAACGTGCCTCCTCCGGCCTAGCCGAGGATCAAGGACAGGAATTCTCATGCAAGGAATGGCAGCTCCTTATTCTCTTCGTTTCGGATGCCCCTTCACGTTGGCCCTTGAACGACGCCGCAAGGGTGAGGGGCCATCTGCGGCTCTTACACAGCTACGCTCTCTGTTCAGATCTCAAGCTAAGCAGGTGAGATGGGTCAATACCCTAAGCTGCAGGTTACCCCCTGAGTTTCCCAAAACTGCGCGAAGGTCTTCCAGTCCCCGATCCACAGGTCCAGACCCTCATCGTGGGCCCACTGAATAATGTCCTGCTCCGCTTGTTGCCGGAGGGCACCATTATCACTATCAGCCACGGGGTGAATCAGAAGGATGGTGGGGGCACTGTTGTTGTAGTTTGCTGTGATCACAGCCTTCCATCCGTCGAGGTATTCGTCGTAATGGTCAGCGTCGAACGGCGGGTCGATGTGATCGTCGGAGATGGCGATGGGATACTCGACGATCGGATAGGTGGTGACATCGCCGCTGGAGCCGTCGACCGTGAAAGCAACGAAGGGAAAAGATCCCCTCGCCACTCCCGACGCGGTACTGCTGTCGCGCCGATACCCCGTCTCCGTCAACCCCTCGAAGAGTTCCGGCGGGACCAGGAGACCACCAGACCGGAAGCTTTCCACCGTGATATTGAAATCATTCTCGAGCAGCCACCGGCTGACGCCCACTTCGCCCAGCACGCTCATGCCGATGGTCTCGCCCAAGTCGTCAGACCATCGCGGGAAGTAGTTCGCGGCGCTCTCGGTGCTTGACCCGAGGGTGAGGGGGGCCAGGTCGAAATCGCTGAAATGACCGACGCTGTGCGACTCAACAGCCATTCCCAGGTCAAGGGCCTGCTGGATATCTTGCATCCCGCTGGCATCGTAAAACGTTTGCACGTCGCCGCCGATGTCGTAGGGGCTGGTGGTGAAATTGTATGTTGCCTTGACTCCCAGCCCAGCTTCAAGTTCGGCAAATGTCGGCGTCAGCTCGTAAGAGGTTATATCATCGACGTCATGAGTCAGGATGAGCGCTGCATGATGACCGCCAGGGGCGAACTGGCGGACCTGGGCATACGTCCCCGCCCAGCCCCCGTAGGCGCCGCGCACCAGCAGCCGGCAAATGTCCGCACAGCGGCCCCGTCAGCGTCCCAAGTTGCTAGCACCTGTCCAGCTCCCGGAGCACTGTACCCGAAAGTTGGGATATTCCCACCTGGATAGAGCATCTGCCAAGGGGCTTCGGCCTCCTCGAATGCCGCGTCCGGTACATCATTATCGATATTGTAATCGATATAATCTAATGCGTGGTCCAAGGCCGTGGCACCAAAAGTCAGCGGACGCCTGAACGTGTAAGACGGATCGGTGTGCTCGTAAAGAATAGAGAGGTTTAACCGCGATAGTACCCCCGTGTCAGAAGGCAGCCAGAGGAACAGTGTCCCGCCGTTTTGCACGTAGTCGCGGAGCGCATCACGCTCAGCGTCCAGGAGAGGATTTGAGCTCCCTGCAATGGAGTCTTGGTCCAACGCTCCGGCGACCGCCAGAAAGTGGTACACCGAAGGGTCCGGGACACTCGTGACGTGATCGTGGGGAATCCCCAACGGAGAAAGCGTGTGGCAGACCGCGAGCAAGTCCTCCTGAGTGCCATACGCATCCTCCCTGGTGGTCCAGTCCAGCACCGCCACCTTCCAGCCGGTTTGCGGGACCTGTACGAGCGTTCCTGGCGGGAGGAGAATGCTGCCGGCGCCTGGCCGGGGATAGTTGTCCGAGGCCGGGAGAGTCACGGTCGCAGTAGCCGTTCCGAACGGAAACGGATCAGCAGTGCTGACCGCTTTTACGATGACAGTATTCGGCGCGGGAACGGCCCCGGGAGCGATATAGAGCCCTGTGTCGGAAATAGTCCCCGCCGTTGAGTCACCTCCCGCCACGTCATTCACCCACCAGGTCACCGTCCCGCCCCCATACACGGCAGCGGTGAACGGCTGCGTCTGATTTACATCGAGCGTCGGTGCCGAGGGACTTACCCTGACGGACTGGACCTCCAGATCTATTGCTGGCGCTGATGTGCCTCCCCCCGGAGGAGGATTTGTGACCGTCACTGGCAATAGCCCAGGGGTCGCCAGTTGACCCGATGGAACTAGCGCCGTCAATTCCGTGGAGTTAACGAAGGTCGGGGTAGGAGTGGCGATGCCCACTGTCACCGTGGAATCGGGGGTAAAACCCGTGCCGTTTATTGTCAATGGGGTGTTGGGGCTTCCCCAACCGACCGCCTCGGGTGAAATGGAACTGACCACCGGCACCGGATTGTTCACAGTGTGCGAGACGCCGGCGAATGCGCTGGCCGCGAAATTCCCATCGGTCGCATAAGTTGCGGTCAAGGTCTTGTTGCCGCTCGTTGCCGGCGTCAGTTGGCATGTTCCTGCCGCCACCGTGCCGACGCAACTGTCGCCCGTCCCATCGCTCACTGTCACGTTGCCGGTGGGGGTTCCATTGCCGGGCGCATTGACGCTGACCGTGAAGTTCACCGTTACGGGCTGGTTGACGATCGAGGGGTTCGGCGAGTGGGCGGTAATGGTGGTGGTGGTGCTCGCCGGGTTGACCGTATGCGGCTTGCTGTCCGAGGCGCTGGCGTTGTAAGTGCCATTGCCCGCGTAGGCCGCGGTAACGGTCTTCGCGCCGACGCTGGTCGAGGTCAGCGGGCACTGGCCACTCGCAACGGTAGCGGAACAGCTTGCGAGCTCGTCGCTCACGGTGACCGTGCCCGTGGGCGTGCCGCTGCCCGGAGGGTTCGCGGTCACTGTCCAGGCCACGGTATACGATTGCCCGACCACCGTTGCCGTCGAGAGGTCCGTGGTGATCGTGGTCGTGGTGTCAGCCTTGTTCACCGTCAGGGTGAAATCCTGCGGGGCATTGGGCAGAACCCCGTTCGAGGCCGTGAAGGTGAGGGGGTAAGTTCCGCCCGAGCCCGCCGCCGGGGTGCCGCTGAGGAGCCCGGTGCTCGCATTGAATGACAACCCGTTCGGTAGTGTCCCGCCTTCGCTCAGCGTCGGCGTTGGGGAGCCCGTGGCCGTTACGGCGAACGACCCCGGCGTCCCCACCGTGAACGTCGCACTGCCCGCACT
>JAIQGH010000162.1 GCA_020072655.1 Terriglobia bacterium
CCAGGGCTACACACGTGCTACAATGGCCGGTACAAAGCGTCGCCAACCCGTGAGGGGGAGCCAATCGCAAAAAACCGGTCTCAGTTCGGATTGCGGTCTGCAACTCGACCGCATGAAGCTGGAATCGCTAGTAATCGCGTATCAGAACGATGCGGTGAATACGTTCCCGGGCCTTGTACACACCGCCCGTCACATCACGAAAGTGGTTTGTACTAGAAGTCGCGATTCGAACCGCAAGGACGATAGCGCCCAAGGTATGAATCATGATTGGGGTGAAGTCGTAACAAGGTAGCTGTAGGAGAACCTGTGGCTGGATCACCTCCTTTCTAAGAGAGAACCGGCTCTCGGGATCGCCTTTCACGACGGTCAGGCCGAGAGCACACTGCTCAGCTATCTGAAATCTCAAATTGGAAATTTGAGATCTCAGACTGGCGTGGCTGCTCAACTCAGTTGCTGAAGAACAGTCGACAGTCGAGAGTCAACAGTTGGGGCCGCGAGAAATCGCGGCCCTTTTTCTTTTGTAGCGCCACGCTTCAGGCCGGCGGCCGACAGTCAGCAGTGCACCGTTCTGTAGCGGTGTTCTCCGATCGCCGTTCTTGCCCTCTAGCGGCGCCTCTCAGGCCAGCAGCAATCGAAAATCTGTCGTCGTAGGTCAGACGTCAGGGCCGCGGGTCGGTGGGCTGCAAGAGCGAGCAGCGGCCCCCGTCGCCTGTATTTCGCTTTCCTGCGGAAGCCGCGGTGTGGTGTATACTCACAGCCTTTTGGGGCGAGGGCCTCTGACAGCCCCACTCCGTTCGAGTGGCATTCCGCAAGGAGGAGTCGATCCGATGAAAAGGCTTGCACGACGGTTCCTGAGTTTCGTGACGTTGGCGCTCCTGCTGGTTGTTCCCCTGTTCCCTCAAGCGGCCTCCAAGCCGAAGGGGGAGCACGTCGTCCCACCGCGAGCCGTGAGCGCCGCGGGGATTGCCGCCACCCCGGGGGAGGTGGGCCTCTCCTCCGAGCGCCTGGAGCGCATCGGCGCGGCCATCCAGCGAAGTATTGACGAGGGCCGTATTGCCGGGGCGGTGAGCCTGGTGGCGCGCCACAGCAAGATTGCCTATCTCAAGGCGCTAGGCATGGCCGACCGCGACGCCAAGAAGCCGATGAGCACCGACAACCTCTTCCGCGTCTGCTCTATGACCAAACCCATCACCAGCGTCGCCGTCATGATGTTGTACGAAGAGGGTCGCTTCACGCTCAACGAACCGGTCTCCGATTTCATTCCAGAATTCAAGAACATGAAGGTCCTGGAGCCGCCCTATCCGCAGGACAAGACCTCGCCGCCGGGCGCGCTGGCGGATGCCAACCGGCCCATCCTCATTCGTCACCTGCTTACGCACACATCGGGGCTCACCTATGGCGGGCCTCGCCTCGGCAAGGCCTACAACGCCGCCGGCATCAATGGCGGCCTTAGCCAGAATGAGGGAACCATCGGCGACATGGTGAAGAAACTCGCCAAGCAGCCTTTGCTATTTCAGCCTGGTGATGCTTGGGAATACAGCCTGGCGGACGATGTTCTGGGTTACTTGGTGGAAGTGGTCTCGGGCATGCCGCTCGACAAGTTCTTCGAGGAACGTATCTTCAAACCGCTGGGGATGAAAGATACCTATTTCTATTTGCCGGCCGACAAGGTCGCTCGCCTCGCGACGGTTTACACCTACTACCCTGAGAAGGGACTGCAGCCCATTCTCGACAAACAGGTGGTGGAAGAGGGGGGAGGCTCTTTTTCCGCGGACTATCCCTATCGGGGACCGCGAACTTTTTTTGCGGGAGGCGCGGGGCTTTCCTCCACGGTAGAGGACTACTACCGCTTTTGCCAAATGATGCTGAACGGCGGCGAGCTCAACGGCGCGCGGCTCTTAAGCCGCAAGTCCGTGGAATTGATGAGCCAGAACCATGTGGAGGGAAAGCGCGAGGGCGGGGGGTACGGCCTGGGATTCGGCGTTACCAGCGAGCCGCGCTATCTCACCGAGTTGGGATCGGTGGGCTCCTATTACTGGGGAGGTTTCTTCTACACCTCCTTCGTGATCGACCCGAAAGAAGATCTGATCGCCATCTTCATGGCGCAACTCCATCCCACCGGAGGCCTGAACCTCGATTCCAAGGCAATAGACTTAGCCTACCAGGCATTACAGTGAGGTTCGCGACCGGACCGGCGGCTTCGCTCTAAACAGGCTGTTGAGAAACGTGTGGCGGCGACTTCACCCCGATGCGCCCCATCGAGGCCTGGGCAGAAGTGAAGCCGCTCCGCTTATGGCGATATAAAACCGCCTCTACTCAGCCGCCGGAGCGACATTTTTGCCCCAAGAGAAAGTCCTTCCTTCCTGTCAACTTTGTCGCCGGAAAGCCGTCTATGTTAGCGTGGACGGCGGGGGAGAGGTTGCGCCCAGCGGCTTGAGCGAGCTGACAAGCTTGAGTTCTGCGCTCAGCGGGATCGAGGGGATCCGAGCGGAGGACTTCGAGCGGATCGTGCGGGCCAACCAGCAGCGAATCTTCCGCGTGTTGTACTCCCTGGTGCGCGACCGCGACGCGGCTGACACGCTCACGCAGGAGTGTTTCCTCCGGGCCTATCGCAAGCGGCATTCCTTTCGCGGCGAGGCCAATGTCAGCACCTGGCTGGTGCGGATCGCCATCAACTTGGCTCGGGACTATGGCCGCAACCAACGCTTGGCTTTCTGGCGGAAGCTCTTTGCGGTGAGCGGGGAGGACCGTCACGGGCCGCCAGCGGCGCATATTCCGGACCCGACGCCTTCCCCCGAGCGGGTGCTGCTGGCACGCGAACAACTGCAATCCGTGTGGACCGCAGTCGAACAATTACCCCAACAGCAGCGCGCCGCCTTTGCGCTACGGTTCATCGCGGAAATGAGCCTGGGAGAGATCGCCGATGTCATGGATCTGGAAGTCGGAACTGTGAAGGCACACTTGTTTCGCGCGGTCAGCGCGATCCGGAAAGGAGTCCGGGGACAAAAGGAATCATGAACGGCCATCTGAACAGTGAACAACTCGTTGCCTCGGCTCTGGGCGAATCGGATAGGGTAACGGCCCTGCATTTACAGGCATGCCCGCAATGCCGAGAGGAAATCCAGTCTTTGCACGCGAGCCTTGATGTATGGGTCGAGGACGTCGGGGGGGGAGCGGGGACTTCGGAGGCTTTCTGGCGACGACAGAGGGAAGCCATCGACGCTCGGCTCGGGCAATGGCCTTGGCACCGCCCCTGGAAGCATTTGGCCTGCGCTACGGCGACCGTTACGCTCGTGCTGCTGGCGACGGCCGTGCTCTATCGACGCCCGGCTCCGCGCGTGAACGAGGCCCCGGTTGACGACAACGCCCTGCTGCTAAGCGTCCACAATTCGATACGCAGTGAAGTGCCACAGGCGCTGAAGCCTGTGGCGCTTCTGACTCAAGAGATTGACCGGGCGGAAGAAGTCCGTCCCACGCTTTCAAAATAGGAGGTTACTGATGAAGACCGCACTTGCTGTAGTGGGATTAGCGCTGATTTTGGCTTGGCCCATACATGGTCAGGATGGCCCGCCGGGTCCTCCTGCGCCGGGCGCACCGGAGACGGCTCCGGCCGATGCTCCCGCGCCTCCCCCGGAATTCCGCGGGCCGCACGGGCCCGCGCATTTCAGGACCGACGGACCGCGTGGCAGGGGATTCGGGGCCTGGTGGAAGGATTCCGAGATCGTCGCGAAGCTGCAGTTATCCGATGACCAGGTCAAGAGGATCGAAGAGACCTTTTTCAGCCACCGTCTGAAGCTCATCGACTTGCGGGCCGACCTGGAGAAGCAGGAACTGCAACTGCGCCCCTTGCTCGACGCCGACCAGCCGGACGAGCAGAAGGTGGCCTCCCAGATTGATGCCATCACGGCGGCGCGTGGCCGCCTGGAGAAAGAGAACGCCATGATGATGCTGGCCATCCGCCGTGTGCTGACCGTTGACCAGTGGAAGAAGCTTCAGACCTTGAGAGAGGAACCCCTGCCCGCGCCCGGTGGCAACCGCCGGGAATTCCATCCGGACAAGGGTTTTCATCCTCCTTCGTGAGCGGGTCGTATCACTGACGAATCGGGCCACAGTTGTCGCTGCTCCCCACTGTGGCCTTTTTTCGGCGCCGAAAGCAGAAGGAATCGGAAGTACAAACCCGCCGTTCCCGCCATCCGTTCTGACACAAACTCTCTATGCCTTCCGGTGGTTCTCTGTTAGATTCTCACCGTGACCCCGAACCTTGTCGCCGACGGCGTCGTGTGGTACGTCGTGTTCCTTTTCTCGCTGACGTGTCACGAGGCGGCGCACGCGCTCGTTGCGAAGTGGGGAGGCGACCCCACGGCCTCGCGAGGCGGACAAGTAACGCTCAATCCCATTCCCCACATGCGGCGGGAAATCTTCGGCACCGTTATCATGCCGATTCTCTCCTATGCGCTAGGCGGATGGATGATCGGCTGGGCCAGCGCCCCCTACGATCCCTTTTGGCGCGACCGCCACCCGCTGCGCGCGGCATGGATGGCTCTGGCGGGGCCGGTGGCGAACGTCACGCTGGTTCTGACCGCCGCCGTGGCCATCCGCCTCCTGATCATCGCCCGAGTCCTGGCCGCGCCTGACAAGGTGGGATTCACCCATGTCGTGGGCGCTGCCTCTCCTGGCATCCCGGAAGGCCTGGCATTCTTCCTGAGCATTTTGTTCTCGCTGAACCTTTTGCTCGCGCTTTTCAATCTGATTCCCGTGCCGCCGCTCGACGGCAGTTCGGCAATCGGCCTGTTTTTGGGAGAGAATGGCGCTCGCCGCTTCGCCGCCCTGACGCGCAACCCAACACTTGCCATCGTCGGCCTGATTTTGTGCTGGCGGGTCTTTCCTTACATTTTCCAGCCGGTCTTCTGGACCTCCCTGCGGTTGCTTTACTTCTGAGGTATTCTTGCGCTCACTCACCTCTCGCGTTAAGATGCTTCGTCACGGGCCTGGGGGAAACAGGAGACGCGAGACCGCTGGCCTTGGGGGCGGAGACAGTCCCATGTGGTGGGAAAAGAAATCGGGTCCTGATCCAGGGCAGCGGCCGCACCCCCTCTCCGCTCCGGCGGCTCGGCCGGAGTCGTGGGCGGAGCCGCTCGAACCCACGCCGAGGGTTTCCGACATGCCGAACACGATTCAGAATCAAACTCTGCTTGGACAGTCCATGGTCTTGCATGGCGAGCTGACGGGGAAGGAAGACTTGCTCATCGAGGGCCAGCTCGATGGGACGATCAGCCTGCCCGATCACTGCGTGACCGTGGGCTCGCATGGCGAGGTCAAGGCGGAGATCCACGCCCGTCAAATCAGCGTCCTCGGCACGGTCAATGGGAACCTTACGGCCCGCGAGAAGATTGAGATTCGCAAGACCGGCCAGGTGGTCGGCGACCTCGTGGCGGCCGCCATCGCCATCGAGGATGGCGCCTACCTGAAGGGAAGTATTGACATTCAGCGCGAGCAGAACCAGGCCGCCGCGCGGTCCGCATCCTTGCCGCCGGCGGTGAAGGCGAGCGCGTGAACGGGCGGATGCCTTGCAGGTTGGAATCGCGGCAAATGGCTTGAGGCCCAATCCCCAAGCTCATTGCCAAGCAGGAATCCCCAGGGAATGAACCCGGGCCGAACGAGTGGTTGCTGATGTCCCTGACCGTGGGCCCGCAAGGCCCTACCAAGACGACCCGCACGGGCTTGAATTCGGCCGCCGCCAGTCCAGCGCTCGAGTGGCTCTGGAAATACCTTCAGGATACTCCGCACCCGGAAATTCTGGACTGCGGCCCGGTGTTTCAGGCGACCGTCGATGTGTTCTTGCGGCGTGGCGCCAAAGTCCACGTGGCGGATCTGGTGACCCCGCTCTTGAAGGGCGAGGAGCGGTTCTGGAATCGCAGCGGCAAGGTGCCGGTGTTTCGAGTCGCGGAGTTCTTGGCGCAGTTTCCGGCCGTCCTTCCGGCGTCGCTCACGGTGATTTTTGGCTGGCACGTGCTCGATCTGTTGCCGCGCGAAGCCCACAGCCAAGTTGTGGGACGATGGCTTTCCTGTCTCCAACCGGGCGGGGTGCTCTTCTGCCTCTTGCGTGAGCCTTACCTGCCAAAAGGCGCGGACACGTTCTGGTGGCTCGCGGGCCTCAGATCACTCGCCTGCGCGCGCGAAGGCAGCAGGCCCTTCCCTTATCCCGCCATCACGAACCGCGACACGGAGCGCTTGGCGCCGCCCGGCAGCGTCAAGACATTTCTCACGCGGACGGGCCGGCGCGAAGTCCTCACCATCATCCAGCCGTAGGAGAGCGCACAGCCCTGCCCGCAGGGCGTCACCCAGCGGGCCGGGGGTTGACGACTCGCGCCAAACCTGCCACAGTCCTGAACGGGCTCTGGCCGGAGAACTTCCGGGCCAGAAAAGGGTGCGAAAGCTGAATCGTCCCACAGAGGATTTGTATGGGGAGGCGACACATGCGCATGGCATTTTCGCGACTCATCGCAGCCGTCCTGGCGATGCTGGGTATCGCGGCCTGGGCTGAAGCCCAGGAAGTGGTGAAGGAAGCGCTGACAAGTTTTTCTCCGCAGACGATTCGCCTGGAATACCTGAGCCCAGCGAAGCTCCGTAGCGTCCCAAACTATGCCAGCCTCCGGCAGCGTTATGTGGGCCCGAGCTTGCGCACGATGGAGCAGTCCTTCGAGAAACTGGGTATGAAGGAATCCGATGTGGATGAATTGGTGCTCGGCTGGCGGCCCGGCTCGACGGCGACGCCCCAGATGGGCGCCTCCGTCTGCGCCTCGCCGACCAGTTTGGAGAACCGCGCGTCCGTGTTGAGACTCGGTGCCTCTCCGTTCCGCGTCGCCAGCATCGTGCCCAGCGAGTCGAGAGAACCGAATAC
>JAIQGH010000009.1 GCA_020072655.1 Terriglobia bacterium
GATCGAGCGCGCGCACCAGGACGAGAGCCTGCCGCCAGCCGGCCGCCGCGACGCCGTTCATCGGCGTTGCCACCAGGATGATAGGGCCGGAGGCACGCGTCTCCTCCGCATGGAGCAGCCGAAGCTTGCCCTGGCCGAGGCTAATCAGGCGGCGTATGAGCGCGTAGCCGCTCAATTTTGCGGCCGTTTCGCGTGTGGTCTCTCGAGATGTCGCGATGGCTGTCTGCCTCCGAAGAAAGATCAGCGTCGCCGGCGGTACGCCGCGTGCACTTGGCGGGAGGGCATGGCGTCGCTCTCCCACCCCTCAACGGTGCCGACGGGGCGCACGATGGTGTCGTTCAGGCGGTAGACCTTCTGAAACTTGGCGCCGTTCTCATCCACCAGGCGCAAACGGAAGTACGGCACACCATCGATCTGGCGCACGCGAATGGGAAAATGGCCCTCGAGATTGCTCTCCACGTAGGCCGTCACGTATTCCTGCCTTTTGCTCCACCAGGTGAAAACCCGGATGTGGTTGAAGTCGAATTCCTGCGTGCCGATGCGGTCGGCGACGAGGTACTGAGGGACGTGACGGTCGCCATCCTGAACGGTGTCGAGCACGAGCCAAGCCACCATGTTGAAGCTTTGCACGTAGCCGGAGATGGCTGCGGGCACGTCGAGCGAAATCAACCGGCCGAGGACCCAGCCGGACTGGCGGCCCGCGCGCACCAGATACCAAACGTCGCGCACCGGCTCCGCGGCGGGTGCCTCGGGCTGCGGTGTGCGGTCCACGAGTCGCCGGTCAAAGATTTCGACTCGTTGATTGGCGGCAAGCTGGCCGATCTGCGGCGCCTCGCGAGACGGCTCCGCGCGCAGGTTGGCCGCACCTGCCGGGTGCCCCGTGGCCTGAGGCTGTTCCTTCTGGATATTCAGCCATAGCTGCCGCCCCCTATTATAGGTGGCGCCATTGAGGAGGGCCTCGGCCTCCAGCCACCCTGAGCGTCCGTCGGCCATGCGCACTTGCGCCCAATGAGCGGTCCTCTTCAGGATCTCGACGCGGTCGCCCTGAGCGAGCGTGGCCACCCCCAGGCGAATCTCCGCCGGCGAGTCAAAAACCGCTGCGGTCTCCGGCAGGACATAACCCATCTCCGTCGGGACGGTCTTCGCCGGGCGGTGATGGAATCCGAAATAGGTGCCGACTGCCCCAGCCAGAATCAGAACGATGATGACAATGCGCTTGATCGTCTCGCTCCAGAGTGCCTGATCCGGATTTTCATTTTACACTAATGAGGACAGCATGTTGCAGTAGGGCGATGCCTGCATCGCCCTGAGCAGGGCGAGCTCCGCCCCTACTCCAAATGGCAAGAGCGGGCGTCGTAGCTGTGGAGGTGAAGACGAAAGTCGAGCGGTTCTACATTTCCGGCCCGGCGGGCCGGCTGGAAGCGCTGTTGGAGTTCGACCCCAGGTGGCACCCGCGAGCGACGGCCATGGTGTGCCATCCTCATCCGCTCTTTGGCGGGACGATGCACAACAAGGTGGTCTTCCGCGCGGCCAAAGCCGCGCTACAGGCGGGGCTGCCCACGCTGCGTTTCAATTTCCGCGGTACGGGGAAAAGCCAGGGCAAGTTCGCCGACGGGATCGGCGAGCGCGAGGATGTCGGCGCCGCACTGGGTCTCCTGAGCGCGCGATATCCGCAAGCTCCCGTCTGCCTCATCGGATTCTCGTTTGGGGCTGGGGTAGGCTTGGCGGTCGGCGTGCGTGAACCCCGGGTCGTTGCCCTCGTGGGGCTCGCAGTGCCGGTCGGTTCGTGGGATTTCGATTTCCTGCGCGCGAGCCGGAAACCGCTGTTGATCGTGCAAGGGACGGAAGATATTTACGGCCCGCGCGACAAGCTCGAACCATTTTTCGCCTCGCTCTCCGAGCCGAAGCGCCTACACTGGGTTGAAGGTGCAGATCACTTCTTCACAGGAAAGCTCGAGGCGATCCGGAGAGCCATTCGAACCTTTCTGGAAGAAATCACCCGTGAGCTGCCGCAGCCAGGCACATAGACTTGGCCGCTCGCCGAATTTGGAGTAGATTGGCCTTGGAGCCAAAAGGGGAGAATATGGCAGAAAACGAAGGCGAAGAACCGGCCACCCTCTACTGCCCAAACTGTGAACAGGAAGTCGACAACCCGCTGGTGTGCGGCGACTGCGCAGCGGTCATCTGCCGCACGTGCGGCACACCGCTAGAAAAGATGGATGAGTTGGGAATTGGATGAGAACGACCGCGGTTCGGGATTCGGTGGTCGGATTTCGGGAAAGAACTAATCCGGGGCCTGTCTTGCGAAACGCGATTCCCAACCTCCGAATCCCGAATCGCGAGTCCCGAGTCGCGAATCCCGAGTCGCGAATCCCGCTACTCAATACTTCAGCAGATCCCTGGTTATCGCCACAATATCCGCCGGCTGGGGCAGCACTGCTTCTTCCAGCACCGGATGGTAAGGAATGAAGACATCCTTCCCTGCCAGCCGCTTCACCGGGGCATCGAGGAATTCGAAGAGCTCATCGGCAATGCGGGCGGCGATTTCCGCGCCGTAGCCCCACGAGAGGTTGTCCTCATGCAGCACCAACGCGCGGCTGGTCTTCTTGACGGATGCTGCGATTAACTCCCAGTCGTAGGGATTGAGCGAACGGAGATCCAGGATTTCCGTCCGGACCCCTTCCTGCTCGAGGGTTTTCGCTGCCTGCACGGCGCGCACCACCAGCGATCCGAAGGTGATGATGGTGACGTCCGTGCCCTCGCGCACCAGCTTCGCCTTCCCGAAGGGAATCATGTAATCGGGCCCGGGGTACGGGGCCCGGTTGTGCGTCTGCCGGTAGAGGTGCTTGGGCTCGAGAAACAGCACCGGGTCATCCGAGCGGATGGCGGTGCGCAGCAGGCCGTTGGCATCGAGCGCGGTCGCGGGCATCACCACGCGCAGGCCTGGCTGGTGCGTGAAAAGCGATTCGCCGGACTGGCTGTGATAGATGGCGCCGCCCGCCAGGTACCCGCCGATGGGCGCGCGGATGACCAGCGGGCAGGAATAAACATTGTTCGAGCGCCAGCGCAGGTTGATCAGCTCGTCGCGGATCTGCATCATCGCCGGCCAGATGTAATCGAAAAACTGGATTTCGGCTACGGGCTTCAGCCCGCGCGTCGCCATGCCGATGGCGCGGCCGACGATGCTCGCCTCAGCGATGGGCGCGTTGAAGCAGCGGGCGCTGCCGAAGCGACGCTGCAGGCCGTGCGTGACTTTGAAGACGCCGCCTTTGCCCTTCAATTTGGCGAGATCCTCGGCGTGACTGCAATCCGCCACATCTTCGCCGAAGACGACCACGCGCGGGTCGCGTGCCATCTCATCGCGCAGGCAGGCGTTGATGAGGTCCACCATCGTCTTCGGCTCGCCGTGCGACTTGGGGGGATGGTCGAAGTGCTCGCCGGTAGGGTCCACGCTGGGCGAGTAGAGATAGGCCATCACGGTGGAGGGCGAAGGCGGTTCGGCGGCCAGGGCCTGGTCGGCAGCCTCGCGCACTTCGCTTTCGACGGAGGTCTGCAGTTCCTTCAATTCCTTTTCTGTGATCAGCCGCTCGCTGAGCAGAAGCTTCGCTAGGCGCGCGAGCGGATCGCGCTTGGCTTCCTGCCGCCGGACCTCCTCCGGCTTGTAGACCCGCTCGTCGTCGGAAAGCGAATGCGATAACGGCCGGATGCAGTGCGCGTGAACGAATGCCGGGCCGCGCCGCTGGCGGATGTATTCGACCGCCTGCCGGCAATTCTCATAGCTCTCGACAAAATCTGTGCCGTCACATTCGAGCACCAGGAGGTCAGGGAAGTTCCGCACCAGCCGCGAAATACTGCCGCCGGCGGTCTGCGCGTCCACGGGGACGGAGATCGCGTAGCCGTTGTCCTGAATCACATAGAGCACGGGCAACTTGCGCAGGCAGGCCCAGTTCAGCGACTCCCAGAACTCGCCCTCGCTGGTCGAGCCGTCGCCGGTCGAGACGTAGACCACCTCGTCGGCGTAGAAGCCCGAGGCGAGTTGCGCTGCCTCCTGCACAACGGAAAAATACACGCTCGCATCCGCGGCGCCGACCGCCTGGAGAACCTGCGTGCCGGTCGGGCTCGACTGCGAAACGATGTGCAGCGATTTCGAGCACCAGTGCGACGGCATCTGCCGTCCGCCGGAGCAAGGGTCGCCCTTCGAACCGACGGCCTGCAGCAGCATGTCGAGCGGCGTCTGCCCGATTTGCAGGACGAATGCCCGGTCGCGATAGTAAGGGTAAAACCAGTCGTAGCCCGGCTTCAGGTGCAAGGCCGCGGCGACACCGATGGCCTCGTGTCCGACACCGTTGATTTGAAAGTAGGAGCGGTTCTGGCGCTTGAATTGGATTTCTTTATCGTCCACCTGCCGCGCCAGATACATCGTGCGGTACGCGCCGACAAGCAACTCCCGCGAAAGCTTTTGGGCTTTCTGGACTTGATTCGCAATCGTCGCCATTGAACCTCGCTGGAGGTGAGGTGGTGATGCTTAGCCTTCACCGCTGGCTCTGGTCCCGCCTTACCCCCCAAATTATCAAATTCTGAGAAAGCAAAGTCAACCGCCAGTGTGTCCCTTTTTGACCGAACGGTCGGGAATCAGGGCCAGGCGTCGGGTGCTAAGAAGGGCAGGAGCAAGGAGTCTGGAGTCAGAAGCCAGGAGTCGGTAGGTGGCCGTCAAGGGCGGATGCCGGCCATGGTCAATCCGGCCTGTGGATTAACCGGAGTCCCTCTGTTGGGAAAGGCCGCGCTTGAAAACCACACCAGGCGTGGCCACCCGAGGAGGGCCGCGAAACCCATGCCGCCGCATCCCCAACAGCCCGGCCAGGCCAAGGGAATTATCTTTAGAACCCTCACCTCTCCCCAACCCTTGATACGCGGTTTATTCGCTAGCCGCAAGAAAGAATCCAGGCGCGGTTTGACCTGGAACGCGACCATGTACTCCCAGAGGAACCCTCCTGCCAACTGGTCGTTTCTGACCTTAAAGGCGGCAAATCCGTGTCCCGAGCTCCAGTCAAAGTCCGCAGCAAAATCGCGAGCGCAGAGATCCGACAGGTTGGACGCGGGTGTGGAAAGAGGCGGATTGAACCATCTGGCGGCGCACAACGAGAGAGGCACGCCCAGTGCCAAGCCGACCATAACCGCTCTGAGATAGAACCAGGACTTCCATAGGCGCAGTCTGGAATGAGCCGTCCCGCGAGTCCGAGAGGGTCCGCCAATTACCAGCCGAAGGTAAGCGATGGTCAGGAGGATGCAGCCTGCCAAGAAGATAGCCCAAGCCGGGACATCGAGCAAACGGGACCACCAGACCACCCCCACGGCGTGAAGCAACCAGGGCAGCAAAATACTACCCGCCATCGTGAGAACCCCCGCTAGAGCCAAGCCTAGAAGGTCAACCGTCGCAGCCACGCCGACGCAACCGGACCATACGAGCAAGGTCCCCGCGCATAGGCATATTACGGCCGGTCGGTCCGGCGAGTCGATGAAAGGCGAGGGTACCTTCGGTCCGACCGTCTGCATGATGCCAACTATCAAGACAGCGAGCCCGGTGGCCAATACAATCCTGGAAATCCTAATGAGAATCCCCATCCTGAAGCACCCACTGAGCTACACGCCAACCCACCGCGTACATCGCGCTTCCTGCAATCTGTGCAATCGGTATAGTACCGCCGCGTTTCGCTTCGCGATATACAACTACTCGGGCAACGATGCAAGTGACAGGAGTGGGGAAAGTGGGCTCAAAATGTCAGGTACCGAGGGCCGGGGCGTCTGAGGTACGCCTGACAGGAGGCAGGTGACTGGGACAGGGAAAGCAGAAGTGAAGGGGGAGAGGATGAAGGGTCAACGATTCAGGATCAAGGACCAGGGTTTAAGGATTTTGGGTTCTGAGTTCTGGCTTCTGACTTCTGGATTCTCCGCGGTGCTCGTCACTTCTCGCTGTTTTCGGGCGTGCTAGCTGGTTGGTCATCGGGACGGTGGGGCAAGCCCGGGTTTGAGGCATCCACAGCGCGGTTGACCACGAAGGTCAATTGCGAGCCGGAAAGGAGAATGATTTCCTTCTGCTTCTTAAAGAGGTTGTAGAGTAAGGCCGTGCCGGCGCCGATGCCAGCGCCGTAGCCAATACTCGTGCCGATGCCCGGTCCGCCACAGTTGCCGTAGTACTCGCACTCAATCGCTGAGCCCATGCCGACGGTCGCGCCGGCCCCCGCCCCCATGGCGCCCGCGATGGCGGCATCCTTCGCGGCGTCTTTCTTGCTCTTGCCGCAACCCTGGATGGTGCCTTCGTCATCGCTGGGCGAGTTGCCGCAGACGCCGCCCTTGCTGTCTTCGAGTGTGCTGGAAAGCCGGATCGTCTGGTCGTCGGGCGTCATGATGGAATCCAGCACCACGCGCATCTGCGCCTTGGCCTTGATGCGTCCCGCGGGCTTCAAGTAGGCCACATGACCAGTCACCAGGCTTCCCTGGGGCACAATGGTCTCCGTGCCGGACATGACGTCTTGGGCCACCAGGCCCGTAAAGGTGTCGCCCGGCTTATTCGTTTTGGAGGTGATCGTGGTGTTCAACTTGACGTGCAGGATAGTGCCCGGGGGAATCGTGAGCGCTTCGGCAGCGTAGGCGCTCGGAATCGAGAGTACGACTGCCAACGCCAGTGCCGCCAAGGTGGGAATTGTCCGTTTCATGGCTCTTACCGTCCTTTCCACGCGGCCCCGGGCCACCGTTCACAGGCTAGCCACTCAAAACAACAGGTCTTGCCGTCTTTCCTTTGTTCCACGAGATCCCGACCGACCGTTGCCAAGGTTCTTCCTTCCATTCGATTCGCGGCGCGTCGCCTTGGTTGCACCTCCTGACATACTCTCGTCGCCCTCCGTCTGCGCGCTATTTCTTCGCCGGCCCAGAGGCGGGAGCCGCGGGCGCAGGGGGCGGAACGAAAGTGAGCGCCTGCTTCACGGTATCCGGCAGTTTATCCGCGTTGGCCAGCATGAGGCTGACCTGCCAGAGCTGCTCCTCCGATAGCGCTGCCTGAGAACTCGGCATTCCGGAGAGCCGAATGCCGTTCTTGGCCACCCAGAAGGTCTCACCTGGCGGATCATCGGTCACCATCGAATTGGGCTCGAGAAGCTGCGGGGGAGAAGGCGACATCGCTCTGACCAGCGGCGATTCCGGCCGGTTGAGCAGGCCGTGGCAGCCCCCGCAATGGTGCCGGTAGACCTCGGCACCCGCCAGATAGGTGGCTTCATTGGCCTGAAGAGGCACGCTGGCAGGCATCTCTTTCTCCGCCCGGGCGTGGATCGCCGTCATGGCAAGGAACCGCTCGAGCGGCAGCGGCGGATCGGACACCCTCACCGGCGCGCGCCCGGAAAGGAAGTAAACGTACAACGCCACAGGAACCAGAACTATCCCCACGATCAGTCCGGTGATGAATTTCATCGCGATTGTCCACACCTCCTTTGAAAATTTCCGGACGCTTCTCCACACTACTTGCGCCGCGTCTATTCGCGGACGACTTTCACCATCACCACAGCGTGCGCCGGCACGTTGGCGCGGAGCACTCCATCGGCGGAGAGCCTCAGATCCTGATGTTTCCACAGATCGCGAACCTGTTTGGCGGAACGGAGCGGCACGGAAATCTCTTTCGGCGTGTCGCTCCGGTTAAGCAGCCCGTAGGCGGCGCTGTGCCCACTCAGTTCCTTCCGCCAAACCTCGGTATCCCCGTAATCGCGCGCCTTCACGGCTTGGCGGCCGAGGGGATCCTGATCCACCGCGATCACCTCGGGATTGGTCAGGATCTCTCGGATCTCGGGCGGCATGGTGCGCAGATCGTTGCCGGCCATCAAGGGTGCGGCCAGCATACACCACAGGCTGAAATGCGCGCGGCTTTCCTCCAGCGAGAGTCCGGGATTGCCGACTTCCAGCATGTCTGGATCGTTCCAGTGGCCGGGCCCCGCGAACCTCCCGAGGTCCACCTCCAGATCCAGAATTTGCATCACCCCCAACCCCGCGAGACCCGTGCAATCCCAGCAGTCGGTGATATCCTCCGTCGTACGCCACAAGTTGCCGATGTCGGCGCCCCACTTCCACGGCTCCTCCAATCCCCAATCGCACAGGCTGAAAACGATCGGGCGGCCGGCGGCCTTGAGCGCGTCGCGCATGATGGCGTAAGAAGATTTCACTTCCTGCGTGCTGTGGTTGCACCAATCGTATTTAAGGTAGTCCACGCCCCAGGCGGCGTACTGCCGGGCGTCCTGGAATTCATAGCCGCGGCTGCCGGGCCGGTTTTGGCACGTCCCGGTGCCCGCGTCGGAATATATTCCAAACTTCAGACCTTTGGAGTGGATGTAGTCCCCCAGGGCCTTTATTCCGGAAGGAAACCGCTCCGGGTCAGGCACGATGTTGCCTTGATCGTCGCGCCTCACCTGCCAGCAGTCGTCGATCACGACGTACTGGTAGCCGGCGTCTTTCATGCCGCTTGTGACCATGGCGTCCGCCATCTCTTTGATGAGCTTTTCGCTCACGTCACAACCGAAGCGGTTCCAACTGTTCCACCCCAGGGGCGGAGTGAGCGCCATCCCGTTCTCCAGCGCCCGCGCCGGCACCACCACGAAAAACAGCAAGGTCAGAATGGACAGGATGAATCGCTTCATTGGTGTTTCCCCCCTTTGTCCCGCAGTTATGCTTTCTGCCCGCCCCAAAGACAGGCCCGTTCCGCAGGGCAACATGGGTCCCACTCTCCCGAGCGCGCGGCTTCTTGGGCCCCTCGCCACCCGTTTTCCCCGACGACCCTGGGGGCGCCATGTGGAACGAGGATAGCATCAATTGCCTGGGGGCGCGTAGCGAGACTTGGCGTGGAAGTCGGCGGTCGCTCGCTGCGGATAAAGGAAGGCACGCCCCCATGCAGTTCATCGGCGCACTACCGCTTCTTCAAGACCAGTCTCACTCCGGGACGCGGGCGAAGCGTCAGGGAGGGATTCACGTGGACGCGGTAGCCGGGCGCGGGGCGGAACTGAAATCTCCGCACGATCGCGGGCACGAGCAGCGCCAGCTCGGTGAGTGCAAAGGTGTTGCCGATGCACACGCGCGGCCCCACGCTGAACGGGAAATAGGCGCATCGCGGCAGGCGCTTGGCGAGGCCGTCGGCCCAGCGGTCGGGGACAAATTCCTCCGGCCGCTCGAAGTAGCGGGGGTCGCGGTGGACCGACCACGGGAAGATCGCGAGCGACGCGCCCGCCGGCACCGTGTAGCCACCGATCTGGCAATCCTTCACGGCCTGCCGGACGATCCCGTAAGCGGGCGGGTAGAGGCGCAGCGATTCCTTGATGACCGCGTCCACCAGGCGCAGTTGTGGGAGGTCTTCGAGCGTGGGCGCGCGCTCGCCCAGGACGCCGCGCACTTCCTTGTAAACCCTCTCTTGCACTTCGGGATGGTGGGAGAGCAGATGCCAGGTCCAAGCCAGCGCCAGGGCCGTGGTTTCGTGCCCGGTAAAAAACAGCGTCATCATTTCATCGCGAAGCTGGCGTTCGCTCAGGCGGCTGCCATCCTCGTCCTGGACGCGCAGCAGCATCGAAAGGATGTCGCCGGAGTCGTGGCCATTCGAGCGGCGGGCGCGGATCACTCGTTCCAACAGATCATCCAGGCGCCGAATGGCGCGGCGATAGCGAATATTGCCGGGCGTCGGCAGCCATTCCGGAAGCAGGTAAAGCCCGAACCGCTCGTCGAACTGCTCGAAGAAGACGCGCAACGCGGCACTGGCCTGCGCCGTCTCCGACGCGAGGTCGTTGCCAAAGAGGACCTGGGCGATGATTTCCATGGTCAGCCGGATCATGTCGTCAAAGACGTCGCGCGTCTCGCCGTCCTGCCAGGCACCGAGCAGGCGCTCGGCGTGGTCCACCATGATGCGGCTGTAAGCGGCTACCCGCTCGTGATGAAACGACGGCTGGAGGAGGCGTCGCTGGCGGACCCAGGCCTTGCCGTCGGCCGTGAGTAGGCCGTCGCCGAAGAGGGCCTGACTTTCACGCAGGAAGACGGACTTCACGAAGTTGCTGTAATTCGTGAGGAGAACCTCTTCGATATCGCGCGGATGGCTGAGGATGAAGACGGGATGGTTGACGACGCGCAGGAAAACCACGTCGCCGTATTCGCGCACCAGGAACTTAAGGTAATCGAGTTCGTCTCTGCGGATTTCCGGCAAGACGCCCAGCAAGAAGTGGCCCTTGGGCCCAGGCGGCAAGGTCGACGTCGGCAAGCACAAACCTCCCTGAGAGCATTCGCGTGCACCGCAACACCCGGTCCGCCTTCATGGCCTACGCGGAAAACCGGCTAAGGTCGCAGTTGGATGTCTATCGATACGAGAGCCCAAAGCCCCAGCGCGGCTCACCTCTCAGTCAATCGGAACCCACCGAGTCGCGCCACCCTGCCGTATATCCCTATGATGCTAAGAAATGCCGTGGGGAAATATGAAGAGTAGGCGCGCCGCTCGCCGCGCCGCGTAGGTTGTAGGGGAGCCCTCCGGGCTCCCGCGGGAGGGCGAAGCCCTCCCCTACCACCCCTCGCAGCCGTCAAGCCGTCATCGGGCGATGTCTGCGCCAGCCCCCCGGCAGTTGTCATTCTGAGCGCGCAGCGAAGAATCTGCAGTTTCCTGTCCCGCCATCACCCAAGCCGCGGACTTGCACACCAAGTCCGTGCTACCCTGCTAAGGGAGCCTTACACTAAGCCCGGAGTTCGGTCCGGGAGGCAGGCCGAGTGCGGGCTCTACCCCCGGATGTGACCTAAGATCCAGCAACAGTTGGGCCGCGTCAATCCTCCTACCGATTTTTGTTTGAGATTCCGGGCGCGGGCTCGCCACTTCTTTAGCGCGATAGATTTCAACCTCCTTAACCCCCTCGGCGAGAGCCCTTCGACAAAGCCCACGAGCATAAAATCTGTTGAATTCTCCTTCAGCCAACGTTTCCGGGGCGGTCACCGGTACGCGCACAATCGTAATCCGTCCGCTCCGAGTCCTCCTTTCTTCTGACTGTCGGATGCGCCCGCTGCCGCGCAGCACGGTTGCGAGGGTTACCTCATTGCCTGACCTGCTGGCGGTTCTGAGGGCGTCCGGGTAGTCCCGCAGGCCGGCCTCGCTGAGGCGAGGACTAAGGTACAGGTTATTATTAGCTAGGTCTTGTTCGACCTCATCGAGCATGAACCGCCGAGTTTGGTCGTCCAGGTCTGCAAAATGGAAAGGCATTGTCACTCCTCCAGCGCTGGTCGGCAGGCACACAGGATCTCTCCTCTGCTAATCTGCCATGTCGCCCAGCTACCCAGGTTTCTGGAACTGGCCAGGCCCTTCACCCTCAATAGCAAGGATCCGGTTGTACAAGCGCGTCTTGGCGTCTTCGGGAGATTCATAGGCAATGAAATTGAATTGGCGCACGTCGAAATGAAGCTTGTCCTCGTCCAATTCATTCTTGTCGCACATCCAGATTACCGTTCGGCCCAGGCCTAACATCATGCCGGCCTCGAAATAGACGCCGTAGCGTTGACCAGTGAAGTCGGCAACCATGAACCGCGAACGTCTAATCTGCGCGATGATTTCGTCATCAATTCGGTTTACATGCTCGTGTCGGTCAATTCGGAGGGCGTGGTAACCAGCTTTGCTAATCGCTGGCTCGATTGCGTTGTTATACAGCGTGTTCATGCTTTCATGGAACCACATGGCCACGAAGGCTCTGTTCGACGCACGCCCGGCCTTCCTGATTTCCTCTAAGCGTTTCCACCCGTCTAAAGTAACGAGGAAACCATCATTTGTCCCGGTGATGTACCCGAGCTCGGTCAATCCAGACCTAAGGAAGGTCACTTCATCTGCATCCCTTGCGATGAGCAGTGGATAGTCCCTTTTCGCACTGAATGTCGTATAGTCGCCTAACCCGGCGGTCATCTGGGCGATTAGGACCAGGAGGTTGTCAAGCTTCTCCGGAGGTGTGTATTCAGGGAGTGTGCGTATGAGTTCCTCGATATTGGTGCTCAGAATCGTGGGCGCTTCAGGTCCTGTCGGCACCCTTCTGCAATAAGCTGAGAGGAGTGGCTTTTGTTTTGGTTCCAAGATACACAAGGCCTGTTCAGTAATGCTAAATAGGCCGCATCGCTCGCACTGGACACATATCGCATCGCGACCGGTACGATCCCTGCCTATGTGGAATGGCACAGCGTCACAGAGCGGACAGGTCTTCATTATTACAGCGGGCATGTGCGTTGGGCTCCCCCTTTCGAGATCGGCCGCATACTCGCGTTTTGCGCGATGTGCGCGACCGCGAACGCGCTGTCACCAAAACGTCACGTCCACGCCTTATACACCTCGAGGGGGGACTAAGCAAGGGGGAAAGAGGCAAAAGACGGTAGGCGGTAGATGGTAGGTGGTAGAAGGGGGAGGGCCCGAATCCCGAGTCGCGAGTCCCGGAGCCCAAGCCAGGAGTTCCGAACCCCGTGGGTGCCCTTGACGGGAATGGGCAAGGATGATAGGCTAGGAAGCTCAGAATTCAGAATTCAGAATTCAGAAGTCAGAATTCAGGAGCCAGAAGGCAGAAGAGCAGGGACTAGGGGTTAGGGACAACGGGCTAGGGAGAAGACGAGCGGAAACACAAAAAACTGGAGGTATGATTATCATGCTAGCTCCGGCGAAGGCGTTGGCACGCGGCGTTCGGCCTTTTGCGGCGGCATTTCATCCGCCCTGTGAACCGGGACGCTCTCTTTCCTGACGTTTGGGGTCGAGGATCTCAGGCCCAGGAACGAATTTTGCAACGGAAGACCCGCTTCCAGCAGCCACGACGAGGGTGCCGGAGCTAATCTGATATTCATGACTCGAGGAACGAAGCCACGATGTCCTTTAGAATAAACGTCAGTTCAGGAACAGAACTCCAAGTGGCGACCTCCAAAGCCAGGCGCCGTTGTCCTTGTTCCGTTACCGGACGGGCTCAGATCGAAACTTCGAACTCGAGGAACGAAGCCACCATCTCCTTTAGAATGAGCGGCCGTTCAAAAAAACGAACCCAAAATGACGCCGTCAGAGGCGAGTTCCCGCGATCCTTCATGCGTCACCGGACGGGCTGAGAACGACACTCCTGCCATCCTCCGTCAGCTTCTCGGCGCAAAGCAGAGCTCCCAGTAGCGACAAATTGTCCTAGTCGCAATTCCCCAACCCCGAGCCCCGCGTCGCGAGTCCCGGAGCCCGCCGCGCACGCCGCACCTCAATCGTGCGCGCCGGCGAGGAGGCGGCCAATCCCGACGAGGACCACAGCGCCCACGGTGGCGGCGGCGAGCCCTCCGATAAAGCCGAAGGACTCGACCCCGAGCCGTCCGAAGATCCACCCGCCGATCACCGCGCCCACCAGGCCGAGAAACAAGTTGGCCAGCAGGCCGAAGCCTTTGCCGCGCGTGACTTTGCCGCCCAGCCAGCCGGCAATCAGACCGATCAAAACCCACCCGATGAAGCTATGGTACATTGGTGCCCCCTCGCCCTCGCGCAGTCGGCAATCGTCCCATTCTACCCTTGGGCAGCCGTTGGCGGCGCGCTCGACTTGTGCTAGCATGAGCGAAGAAAAGGCGAAGAAGGCCAGGGATTAGGTGCTAGGGATTAGGGGCTGGGGAAGGGAAGCCGGGAGTCAGGATTTAGGCAAAAGCAGCGGAACACGGGTGGCGGAGCCGGGTAGAATGTAACGAACGAGAGAGAGGCGGACGGTGGACGAGGAGACGAAATCGTTGGAGGTTGTAGGGGCGCGGGAGTTGGCGCCCATCGAGCGCGCGCTGGAGGAAATCCGCCGGCAGGCCGGGCGCGGCGGCGTGACGGCAATCCAGCACTTTCCCGCGCGCGAGGCGAAGAGCGCGGGCTTTCCGGAGTTTCTGCCCGCGCGGCTTGCGGAGATTCTGCGCGCGCGCGGGATCGAGAGTCTTTACACGCATCAGGTGACGGCTTGCGAGCTGGCGCGGGCGGGCAAGAACTTCGTGGTGGTGACGCCCACCGCCAGCGGCAAGACGCTTTGCTACAACTTGCCGATCCTGACGGCGCTCGTCGAGGATCCCGAGGCGCGCGCCATGTACCTCTTTCCCACCAAGGCGCTGGCGCAGGACCAGCTCGCGGAACTAAATCGCTGGACCGAGCGGCTGGGCGACGAAGTCCGGACCTTCACCTACGACGGGGATACACCCCAGGACGCTCGCCGGGCCATCCGCGCGCGCGGCAACCTGGTCATCACCAATCCCGACATGCTACATACCGGCATTTTGCCTCATCACACGAAGTGGGAACGCCTCTTTGAGAACTTGCGATATGTAGTGATTGATGAATTGCATTATTACCGAGGAGTGTTTGGCAGCCATCTCGCGAACGTCCTGCGGCGGCTGAAGCGCATCGCGCGCTTCTATGGCAGCAAGCCACAGTTCATCTGCTCGTCGGCGACCATCGCCAATCCCCAGGAACTGGCCACACGCATCGTCGAGGAAGACGTCACGCTCCTCGATGAAAACGGCGCGCCGGCGGTGGAGAAATTCTTCGTTTTCTACAATCCACCCGTGGTGAATCCGCAGCTGGGCATTCGCCGCTCGTATCTTAACGAATCGCGGCGCGTGGCGCGCACGTTCCTGGGGCGCGGGCTGCAGACGATCGTCTTCGCCAACACGCGGCTGGCGACGGAGATTCTGGTGACGTACCTAAAAGAAGATTTCGCGCGCCTGCCCCTCGGCGCGGACGCCGTGCGCGGCTACCGCGGCGGTTACCTGCCTCGCGAGCGGCGCGAAATCGAGCGCGACCTGCGCGAGGGCCGGCTGCTCGGCGTGGTAGCGACGAACGCGCTCGAACTCGGCATCGATATCGGCTCGCTCGATGTGGCGGTGCTGGCCGGATACCCGGGCACCATCGCCTCGACTTGGCAGCGCGCGGGCCGCGCCGGCCGCCGGCAGGGCAACTCCGCCGCGGTGCTCGTTGCGTCCAGCGCGCCGCTCGACCAGTTCATGGTGCAGAATCCTGAGTACTTCTTCGGCCGCTCGCCCGAGCACGGCTTCGTCAATCCGGATAATCTTCAAATCCTTTTGAATCACCTCAAGTGCGCCGCCTTCGAGCTGCCTCTGCGCGCGGAGGAGAAGTTCGGCTCGCTCGATTTGCGACGGCTCTGCGAGCACCTCGCGGAGGTCGGCTTCCTCCACGAATCGAGCGACGGCTGGCATTGGGTCTCGGAAACCTACCCTGCCGACGCAATCAGCTTGAGATCAGTTTCGTCGGACAACTTTGTGATCGTCGATAGCACCGCCGAGCCGCAGGTGATCGGCGAGGTGGATTTCTCCAGCGCGCTTACCACCGTTCACGAAAAGGCCATCTACATCCAGGACGGGCAGCAGTATCACGTCGAGCGGCTCGACTACGACGATCGTAAGGCGTATGTACGACAGTGCGACTCGGATTACTATACGGATGCTATCGATTATACTCATATTACTGTCTTGGAGTCGTTCGACGCCGCCTCGGCCGGCTCGGCCCGAAAGAACCACGGCGAAGTGCAGGTGAACACGCAGATCGTGGGCTTCAAGAAAATCAAGTTCCACACCAACGAAAACGTCGGCTCGGGTGAGCTGACATTGCCCGAACAGGAAATGCACACGACGGCCTTCTGGCTGACGCTGCCGCGGGAAATGCTGGAAGGGCTGCCTTACGACCGCGGAGAGCGTCCGGACGGGGTTGCGGGATTAGCTAACGCGCTCCAGGCCATCGCCACGCTACTGTTGATGTGCGACGCGCGTGACTTGGGGGCCGCGGTGGGAGAGAACGACGAAAGAGGGAGTCGGGGGTCAGAGGTCAGAGGTCAGGATGAGGAATCCAGAATCCAGAATTCAGAATACGGCAGAAGGCGACCGGGCCGGGGGCAACGGACTTCGGATTACGGACGACCGACCAATATCTTTGAGCCGAACATCTATCTGTATGATAAGTACCCTGGCGGCGTGGGCTTCAGCGAGCCGCTTTTCCGCATGAGCGAGATGCTTCTGCGGAACACGTACAAACTCATCGCCGGCTGCCCCTGCTCGTCGGGCTGTCCGTCGTGCGTCGGCCCGGTGGGCGAGATTGGAGAGAAAGGCAAGGAAGTGGCATTAGTGATTCTGAAGAAGCTGGTCTCGGGCGATCAGTAGCGCCGGGCTTCGGTTCGACTTCGCTCACGCTTCGACTTCGCTCAGCGTCCCTGAGCAACGCCGAAGGGACCGCCCCGAGCCTGCCGAGGGGCAGCCCGGCACGGTGCCCCTGTGAATGGGGGCGCTACACCGGCCATGAACCTGGAAGAAAAACTCAAGCAACTCAAGAAAGCCGCGGCGAAAGGCGTGCGCGACGCGGAACTCGAGCGGCAACTCGATTATCTGCGACGCCTCGAACAAAGCCCGCGGAAACTGCCTGCCCAACGAGCGCCCAAAGGAATCGAAGAATACGTCGAAGGTCGCAGCGAGGACAACAGTTGGGGCAAGTTCTTCCTGGCGCGACAGGCGCTGCCCTTCGGTCGGCCCTATGGCAAGCTGCGCATCGGCGATCTGGCGGGGGCCGATCTCTCCCCGCTGCGCCTGGTGTTTGGAAACGCCGACCTGCCTGACCCGGCGAAACTGGTTTACCTCGACACGGAAACGACGGGCTTGGCGGGCGGTACGGGCACTTGCGCGTTTCTCATCGGTATCGGGGCGCTGGAGGGCTCGCAATTTGTGGTGCGGCAGTTTTTCCTGCGGGACTACCCGGAAGAGAAAGCGGCGCTGGTCGCCTTGACCGAAGCCCTCGAGGACTACGAAGGCGTGGTCACGTTCAACGGCAAAACTTTCGATATCCCGCTGCTCGAGACGCGTTACTCGCTGGCGCGGCTGAAGTCGCCGTTCGAGCGCTTGGCGCACTTCGACGTGCTCCACCCCTCACGCCGACTCTGGAAGCTGCGCCTCGTGAGCTGCGAGCTGACGAATCTGGAAAAGCACGTCCTGGGCATCGCGCGAGAAGGTGATGTTGCCGGATCCGATATTCCGCAGATCTATTTTGACTATCTGCGTACCGGAAACGCGCAGGCGCTCCAAGCCGTTTTCTATCACAACGCCCTCGATATCGTGACGCTCGCGGCGCTGACCGCGGAGTTGGGTCGCGCGTTGAGCGACGAGAGCGCCCTTGGCCCTTCCAGCCTGGATCTCTTCAGCCTGAGCCGCATCCTGGACCGCGCGCGCGTGACGGACCGGTCGAGCGCGGCCTGCCGCCAGGCGCTTGACCTGGGTCTGCCGGAGACGGTCGAAGCCCAGGCACTCTGGCAGCTCGCGATTCAGCACAAGCGACGGCGAGAGCATGACCGGGCGGTGGAGCTCTGGTCCCAACTTGCGCGGCGGGAAGAGCCGGTCGCTCTCAAGGCGCTGGAGGAGCTGGCGATCTACTACGAACACCGGCGGCGCGATGCCACGACTGCCTTGGTCTTTACCACCGCGGCGCTTGACCGCCTAAGGGAAGATTCGGCCGCGCTTTCCTTAAGGAAACGGTTCGCATGGCGTCGCGAAAGGTTGGAGAAGAAGGCCCGGCGGCTCGGAACCTCGACACTTCTGTAGCGCCGGGCGGAGCCTGCCCCGACTCGGTCGGGGACCGGCGGCCTTTGGTATTGAGGAGGTTCGCCCCGATGCATCGGGGCGCTACAGCCGTCAGTACGACCTCTTTCAGCAGCTACCGTGGCAGCTCTTGCTGGCCAGCGATTTGGAACGTCGTCTGAATGCCAGGGACGCCCTCGGCGGGCTGGCTGCCGCCGACGAAGATCCTGTAATTGCCAGGCAGAATCATGTGCTCGCCCGCCTCCGTAACCTGGCTCAAGTCGCGCGGGGTGAGCGCGAAGCTCACGTGTCGTGTCTCGCCCGGCGCGAGGTGGACACGCTCAAACCCTTTGAGTGCGCGGCGGGGCGCGCCCGCCGCAGTCGGATATTCCAGGTAGAGTTCAGCCACCTCGTCGCCCGCGATCTGGCTCGTATTGCGGACGTCCACCTCGACATTGAGTGGTTGGCCGGCTGGGAGCTTGGTGGTCGAAGGCTTGAGATTGCTGTACCCGAAGGTGGAGTAGCTCAAGCCGTAGCCAAACCCATAGAGAGGCCGCCCCCCAAAATACCGATACGTCCGGTTCCGCATGGAGTAATCCTCGAAGGGCGGAAGCTGATCGAGCGAGGCATAGAAAGTGACGGGCAGTCTTCCGGCGGGATTGTTGATCCCGGCCAAAGTTCCCGCGATGGCCGTGCCACCTTCTTCGCCTGGGTACCACGCCTCCAGAATCGCCGCGGCGTGCTGCTCGGCCCAATTGACCGCCACCGCGCTGCCGCTCATCAGCACGACCACCAAAGGCTTGCCGGTCGCGGCGAGCGCCTCCAGTAGATACTGCTGGACACGCGGCAAGCCGATCTCCGTGCGATCACCGCCGCTGAAGCCCTCCACATGGATGGGCATTTCCTCGCCTTCAAGGTTGGGGGACAACCCGACGAAAGCCACAGCCACGTCAGCGCGTTGAGCGATCTTCACGGCTTCTTCCCGCAAGACCTCGGCCGGAGGCCCCCAGACAAGGGTAACGCCGGCGCCAAAGAGCGGCGCGCGATGTGTGTACTCCAGCCGGAAGCTGTGGCGCTTCGTGTCGGCGAATTGCGTTTGGAATTGCGGCACCTCAGGCCGGCGATTATCCTGAGTGCTGCTGATCACGAGCTTATCGTCCAGATACACGCGGAAAGACTCCTGATCCTGGCAAGGCCAGCAGGAAGGCTGGTGGATTCCGAGCGTATAATCGCCGGGCCCCGGTGGGGTCAGGGTGCCGGTCCAGCGCACGCCGAAGGCGCGCATGGGAACTCCTGGCACGGGCGAGGCCGCGTTCCAATCGAACTGAATCTGCGGGTCAATACGCTCTAGTGCTGGCGCGCCGGAGAAGTCGGTGTTCGCAAAATACTCGGCCTTGAGTCCTGAGGCCATCGCGCCGGCGGCAGGATGAAACACGGTTCGGGGCATTGGCACTGGTAGCTCGGCCACATGGGCCGAGCCTTGCGCGTAAAGGACCTGCGCCCGGCCTGCGAACTGCTCGAGCATTCCCTCCAAGGGCAGCACCGGCTGGGACGGCACGCCGTTGTAATTGCCCTCCAGCGCCAGGAGCGACTCGGCATTGGGCCCGACGACGGCAATCGTCTTCACGCTCGGCTTGAGGGGCAGCACCCCGTCTTGGTTCTTAAGGAGCACCATGGATTCACGCGCCGCGCGGAGCGCCAGCAGGCGATGCTCGGCTGAGTCATTCTGGGACATGGGAATCTCATTGAAGGAGACAGCGTCCGGTGGGTCGAACATGCCAAGACGCATGCGAGCGGTGAACAGGCGCCGCAGCGCCGTATCGAGCTCGCTCTCCTTGACGAGCCCATCGTGCACGGCCTTGACCAGCGTGACGTACTCGTCGCCGCAGGTAGTGTCCGTCCCAGCTCGCACGGCCGCTACCGAACCGTGCTCGTTGTCGGCAGTGAAGTGGTGTCCGGAGGTGATGTCGGCCACCGCTGTGCAGTCGGAGGTCACATAGCCCTGGAAGCGCCAGGCTTCGCGGAGGGTCTTCTGGAGCAGGTAGGTGTTCGCGCAAGCCGGTTCGCCATCAACGGCGTTGTACGCACACATGATGGAGTCCGCCGGACCTTCCGTGATCGTCGCGCGAAAGGCCGGAAGATACGTGTCTTCGAGATCGTGCGGGGGGACATTGACGTTGAACCCATGCCGCGCGGGCTCCGGGCCGCTGTGGACAGCGTAATGCTTGGGCGTGGCCACAGTTTGCAGATACTTCGGGTCGTCGCCCTGCAGCCCTTTTACAAAAGCCACACCCAGCTTCGCGGTCAGGAAGGGATCTTCTCCGTAAGTCTCCTGGCCACGTCCCCAACGAGGATCGCGAAAAATGTTGATGTTGGGTGACCAGAACGTGAGCCCGTAGTAGATGCTGTGGTTGCCTTCCCGCTGCGCCTGATTGTACTTGGCCCGGGCTTCGGTCGAGATCACCCTGCCCTCGCGATGCACGAGGTCAGCGTCCCAGGTGGCCGCCATGCCGATCGCCTGGGGAAACACCGTCGCGTGGCCGGAGCGCGCCACGCCATGCAGCGCTTCGTTGCACCAATCGTAAGCGGGAATCCCCAGACGGGGGATGGCCGGAGCGGTGTGCTGCATTTGCAGCACCTTTTCCCCCAGCGTCATGCGCGAGACGAGGTCATCCACCCGCCGCTCAATCGGCAGGGGCGCGTTGCGATAGGGTGGCAAACTTTCCTGAGCATTCGAATGCTGAGCAACTCCGAACACGATCGGGGCTGCAAAGCAGTAGACAAAGACCTTGGACAGAATTTCGCGTCTTGTCGTGTTCACAATGCCCTCCTGCCACGTCTGCAATCGAGCATTGAATCGGCCTGCCAAACACTCAGGAAAAGACTGGCTGCGTCATTCCCTCGAGGCGAACCGACCCCTTGCGCCTGGCACGTTCGGAGAAGGTCTTGGGCCGTGCGGTAGCTTGGCTACGCCGCCCCTGGGTCCTCCGGAACCTTCATGAACATTGTCAATACCGCGCTGATGGCGTAGAGCACAGCGAAGATCCACATTACGCCTCCGACACCCAGCAACGGCAGAAAGACACCGACGATCGCCGGGCCGACCCAGGTGCTCGCCCCGGCGCCTAAGTTGAGGATTGACATGGCTGCGCCCTTGCGGCCCGGCGCCAGGGCAGCCATGATCGCCCCGAGCGGGGTGTAAGCCGAAAGCGTGGCTCCATAGAACATGCCGGCAATTACCGCCAACGTGTAGTTTGCTGGGTGTCCCTGCAGCGAGTAATAGAGCATGAGGGTCGTGAGCGCACAGCCGACGCCGCCGAACAGCACAACGGTCCTCCGCCATCCGAATTTGTCCCCAATTACTCCGAACAAAACATTCCAGATGACGTTGGTCACCGACAGCATGGTCAGCAAACGTAGCCACTGCGTGAGGGTGAAGCCGACGGTCGTCGTGCAATAGACCGGCAGGAACACCAGAAACCCAAGTTGGGCCGCCGTGTTGATCGTTCGCACGATGCCGCCGATTCCGATCTTCGGGATCTGCCAGGCAATCGTTGCACTGGAAAGGAGCGTTTTGATCGGATTCTCCCCCGCGGGAGCGAGCCTCCGCGTTCCCGACGGATCCCGAACCCCGACGAGAGCCAAGCCGGCAGCGACGACGAAAATAAGCGCCCACCAGAGGGTTTGGTACGGGCCGATCGCCGGCACCAGGTAACTCGCGAGCAGGGAGCCAAGGGTCGGGAAGCCCGCGGCGAAGGCAAACCAAAACCAGCCTAGCGATGTGCCGAGATTTCGGGCCGGCGTTGCCACCGTGATCCATACCAGAAAGCCGTAGACGAAGAGGGGAAAGCCGAACCCGCGTATTCCGTAGAAGAGCAGTATGAGCGGATAGTTGCCCGGCGCGACCCCGAGTAAGAGAAAGGCCACATGGAAGGCGAGCCAGATGCCCACACCAATGAACATCACCCGCTTCGATCCCCAGAGGTCGGAGAGGGCTCCGGCGAGCCATGCTGCAAACGTAGCGGTAACGCCGTACACCGTGAACACCAGCGCCACGGCCGATGCCGATACTCCTTTGCCGGCGAGATAAGCTGACAGAAACCCCGATTCAACGCCGCAAGCGCACATCAGCAGCAGGACAGCAGGAAAGCCCCAGGCGAGTGGGGGGTAAATGCCGAGTCGCTCGAGGGAGGACGAGGGCGGCTTCGTGGGTCTGACGGTCGTGGCTTCCATAGCGGCGACTCTCCCTTCGGGCCCCGTCACTCTACCAATGGCCTCGCGCAGATTTCGATGTCTACCTCGGTTTGAGCGAAGTTTCCTGGTCATGCACTCGATGCCGTTGTCCCGTCCCCTTCCTCGAACCTTAGCCGGGAGGCGATCGACTGGATATCTTCCAGAGATTGGGTGTTCTCCAGCGCAGCGATTTGCATCGCGGCGTTGCCGATCAGCGTGGCTTCACTCGAACCCTTCAACAACTCCAGGCCGGTAGCCTCTTGCGCCAGCCGGTTGAGGACTACGTTCCTCACTCCGCCTCCGACAATGCAAAGGCGCTCGAGGGGCTCGCCGGTGCAACGTTGAATCCCGTTGAAAACTTCGCTGTAGCGTTTAGCCAGGCTGCGGAAGACGACGCAGGCAAGCTCGTGGGGCTGCTTGACCTCCGGAAAACCTCGGGCCTTTAACTCGGTGTTAATACGGGCCGTCATATTCCCGGGCGCGAGGAAAGGCTTCTCATCGCTGAGATCGACCCACGCGCCGGCAAGCGGAGCGCAGAGACAATCTTGAGCCAATTGCCCTGCGGAGACGCGCAATCCTTGCGAGTTCCATTCTCTTAGCAATTCTTGAAGCATCCACAATCCAATAACATTGCGCAAGAACCGGATCGTGTCCCCCACACCGCCTTCATTCGTGATGTTAAGCTGGAATCCTAATTCCGAGATGAGGGGGCGGCGCTGCACCGTCCCCACCAGGGACCACGTTCCGGAGCTTATGAACGCCAAGCGATCGTGCGCATAAGGTATCGCGGCAACTGCCGAGGCGGTGTCGTGGCACGCGGGCGCGACGACCTTTGTGCTCTTCAGCCCCACCTCGTCGGCGAGTTCTGCCCGGAGCCGTCCGAGTATCGTCCCTGGCGGCACGATGGGAGGATACTTCTCGAGACTGAGGCCAAAGGCGTTGCACAGCTCCTTCGACCAGTTCTTCGAATGTGCGTCCACCATTTGCGAGTTCGGCGCGTTGGTGTACTCGGCCACCGGGACTCCAGTCATCCGAAACAAGAAGTACTCCGGCGTGCCGAGCCACAGCCAGGTCTTTTCCCACTCCTCGGGCAGCTCTTGGATGTGTGCCAGCAAACCGTAGAGCGTGTTGACGGGCATTACCTGAATTCCGGTAATGTCGTAGATCCTCCTCACCGGAACAATCCGAAAAGCCCGGTCCATCGCCAACGCGTTGCGCGGGTCGCGGAGCGAGTAAGCATGGCCGACGCGATTTCCCGCACGATCGATCAGAATGTATTCTGCCCCCCAACTATCAAACCCCAGGCTTTCAACCTTACCCTGGGTTATTGAGGAGGCGATGTGTAGACCTTTGAGGATTTCACCCCAGATGCGTTCTATGTCCCAGACGATGTGTGGGCCAACCGTCGCGGGAGCGTTCGCGAACTGATAAATCTCGCGCAAACTGCCCCCCTTCCCGTCCCATTCACACAGTGCAAAGCGTCCGCTGGAATTGCCCAAATCGATGGCGACGATGTTATGTGCAACGCGCATTGGGGCTGTGTCTCTGCATCACGTATCCCGGATACCCAGGAGATGACCTGGGCCGTATCGCCCGCCCTCCTGTCATCGGGTTGAAGGCGAGAAGCGATATCCTAAGCCGTTTTTTACTCCAGGGGAAGTGACACCGGCGGACCATTGCGGACCTGGACGCGCAGAATACACATGCATCAATTCAGGCGCTGGGTACTGACCTGTCCCCAAACGCAGGCCTACGAAAATCTGCTTAAGCCTTCGACAAGAGGAAGTTCTCGCCGCTTCGACGTCTTCAATAATATTGTCCTGCAGGCCGGAGCGCCCGATCGATCGTGCGGCGAGCATCCTGCTTGAACTGGTCTTGCAAGAAGGGGTGCGCCCGGAGGAAATCCCGGAGTTCTTTGTTCTCGTTAAGGAAATCCGTGCTGGTGGCGCGCGACGGCTTCTCCTTCAATTGATTTGCGATCCACTGATGATTCTGCATGAACAGGTTCAACGACTCGTAGTCCGAGGCGTGAGGGCGGGAAGGGCCCGGTGGTGGCGCTCCGGTCGCAAACGCTCGCGCCCGCTCCATGAAGGCGTCGGGGTCGGCGCGGAATTGCGACTGCACATAAGGGTGCGAGTTCAGAAATTCCGCGAGCGGCGGATTATCGTACATGAATTCGCGACTGTTGGCGAGCGCGGGATTCTGCCGCAACTTATCGGCAATCCAGGGATGGTCGTTAAGGAACTGAGCCAGGTCCCGAACTTCCAGCTTTTGTTGCCCAGCGCTCCTGGAGTCCCAATCGCCTCCCGAGGGCCCTGCCGGAGACATATTCTGCTGTTGCACCCAGAGCATGAAGCCTGTGGCATCCGACTGGAGTGCATGCTGGACATAGGGATGGGTTTTGAGGAACTCTCGGAAGTCATCATTCTCGTTCAGGAAGTCCTGGTTGTTTGCGAGTGCCGGATCGTCTTGCAGGTTGCTGGCAAGCCACGTGTGAGCGTCCAAGAAGTCCTGGAAGGCTCTGATCGCCTGGCGACTCTCGGAGTCATACAAGGCCTCCGGGCGCTCCTTAGGCGGCGCCGGAGGCGCGGCGGCGAAATCCTGCATCCTGAGCATAAAGCCCATCGCATCCGCCTTTAGGCTCGACTGGATGTAAGGGTGGACATTGAGAAACTCCGGTAGCTCACGATTCCCCTTCAGGAAATCCGCATCGTTGGCGAGCGAAGGATTCTGCCGCACCTTGTTGGCGATCCAAGGGTGGTTCGCAAGGAATTGCTGGAAATCCTGCATCTCCTGATAGTTTGCGGGTTTGTCCCCGGAGGGCCAGTCGCTCTGTTGAGCGCGGGACATCACACCCCCCGCATCTGTCTTGATGCTGGATTGGACGAACGGGTGGGCGTTGAGGAACTGTGGGAGCTCAGGATTGTCGTGCAGGAAGCCCTGGTTGTTGGCGAGGGATGGATTCTCCTGCAGTTTCTTGGCAATCCAGGGATGCTTGGTGAGGAATTGCCGGAAACCTTGCATCTCCTGACGCTCAGCCGGGCTGCTCCGGTCGGTCGCTTGGGAGCGCAATTCCGGCAACCCCACCACGAGGAACATGATGGCTAAGATCGGTCCTGCCAATCCGGGAATCAGTCTGGGCATGGTGGGCCTCCTCGAGGGGTCTTGGGCGGAATTCCCATTGTGGACTCCCACCCGACCGACAACATACGACTCTCCGCCCCCGAATGCAATCGCCAGCCGGGCTTTCAGCATTCGGAGCCTCCAGCGCGGGCGGAAGGGGCCAGTCTTACCACTTCTTAGAACGGCAAAGCCCGAAACGGCCTCTCTCTCGGCCGATTCCTCCGCCACCTTTCCGTCCCGAAGAACTGCGAAGCTTCTCTGGCCATGGCCCCGAAGTCGCCGGTCCCGTCGGGCGTATGCAGGGATCGATGCTATAGTCTGGATTCTTTGGCCAAGCTAACCGGCTGATGTCCTGTCGTCTGCCCGGGCCGCGGGCCGAAATTCCTTGTGCTAAGATAAGTTGACGTGCTCCACCCTTCTGCGTCGGCAGAGGGCGCCCGCCTCCCTGCTTCTCGGGGCCACCGCAGGACGCTGCTGGGCCCGCCTTACACCGTTTCTTTTAAGTCAAGCGGCTTCACCACGCGGATGGTCAGCAGGATGATCAGAAACGCCAGTACATGAAACGAGCTCACAGCGGCAAATACGGGGCCATATCCAAATCCATGGTCAAGCGTCCATCCGACGATCAAGCCGAAGACAACTCCTCCCATGGCTCCGCCAAAGCCCACCAACCCCGCGACTGACCCAACGGCACGGTGGGGGAAGAGGTCGGCCGGCAGGATCATCACAAGTGTCGACCAGGATTGTTGGCCGAAAAACGCAATGCTGAACAGCGCCAGCGCGAGCTGCACCGGCGCTTCCGTGACAAAGAAGATGAGCGGCATCACGGCCGCGCTGGCGCCGAGCGCGACCTTCCGGGAGAGATTGACCGAATGCCCCCGCTCGATGAGATAGCTCGAGAACCAGCCCCCGGCGAGACAACCGATTCCCGCCGCCGCATAAGGAATCCAGGCATAGTAGCCTACGCTCTTCGTGTCAAAACTGCGGACGTCATAGAGATACTTGGGCAACCAGAAGAGATAGAAATACCAGGCGGCGTCACTGAGAAACTTTGCCGTGACGAGCCCCCATACCTGGGGGAAGCCAAACAGACGCAACCAGGGAATGCCGGGCTCCTGGGGCTTGTCTGCCGAAAAAACTTCCCTGATCTTATCCCGCTCGGCCTCGGTGAGTCGGGGATGTTGGGCCGGCGGATAGTAGTCGCGCCGCCACCAGAAAGTCCAGAGCAGCCCGGCAGTTCCTGAGAGGAAGAACACCCAGCGCCAGTTGGCTGCCGCCAGGATCATCGCAATCGCGGGGGGAGCGATGACGGCGCCGATGGCCGTGCCGGCGTTGATGATGCCCATCGCCTTGGAGCGCTCATGTGCCGGGAACCACTCCGCCACGGCCTTGGTGGCCGCCGGAAAACCGCCGCCTTCGCCCATCCCCAGCAGCAGGCGGCTGGCGGCAAGCATCACGAAGCTGGCGGCCAAACCGTGGCTGGCGCACGCCAGAGACCACCAGACCATGATGGCCAGGAACCCCCGCCGGGTTCCAAGAACATCCATCAGTTTCCCGCCCCCGGCGTACATCAGGGCATAGGCAATCAGGAACCAGGAATTCAGCCACGAGAATTGCTCGTTGGATAAAGGGATCTCCGGCTGAATCGCTCTGATGGCCACAGGCAGCGTTTGCCGGTCGAGATAACTGAGGGCAATCGCCGCGCTGGTTAATAACGTGATGGTCCAGCGAAGCGAACTACCGCGGCGCTCTTGTGTCATGAGGTCAGCTCATGGATTCCAGGATTTGCCGGATTTTGTTAAAGGCAGTCCGTCCGCTGTTGTAGACAGGCACTTTCGTGCCTGTCAGCAAAGGCTCCAACGCGCTCATCGAAAGTTGAGCCATCACCATGGCGTCCACTCTGCCGGATAACGCAGCAATTTCCTCGAGCAGCAGCTCGTTGTGTCTGGCGGCGTTCCCGGCCTTAATCGCCGCGAACGCCTCGCTGCACAAGCGCGTTTCGATCTCGATTTCTTTTCCGGCGTCTTCCGCTGCCAGCCGCAGCAACCGCGCGGATGCCGGGACGGTCGTCGGGACCGTGGCGAGCAAACCAATTCGCCTGCCATCCTGCACCGCGAGATCCATCATCGGGCGGTCGATCTGCAGCATGGGCGTGTTGACCATCGGGCGGGCATGCTCGACCGCCCGGTTGAACGTCGAACAAGCCAATAGAATCAGGTCCACTCCATATTCTTCCTGGGACAACGCGGCCTGAACGAATTTGTGATAGTTCTTCTTGGGGATGACACCGGGTTCGCAGGCAAAATTGGTGTTCTGAATGGTGTCGTCCACCCAGTGAACCACTTCCACTTCCGGGATGATTTCGTCGATGTACTTCTGCACCGCCCGGGCGGTGATGAGCGCCGCATGAATGATCCCCAACTTTTTCTTGCTTAGATCTTTAGCCATGGTTTCGCTCCCCTGTCACACAATGAGGTCGAGGTGTTTCACCGTCTTGCCGATGGGAATCAACTGATCCACCTCCATATTCACTCCAACCATGCCCGCGGCCTTTCCGCCATTTCTTTCAGGATGCGCAGCGAGCGCCGCGCGTCGGCCTCGAAGCTGCTGGTGTACGCCTCGATGCTGCACCTTCTCGAGTATCGGATGCGCTCCAAATAGGAGAAAAGCCGACAAAGCTCGTCGTCCGTCTCTGTGGGAAACCGCCGGCCCTCCAACTTGGCCAGATGCACGTGGTGGATGAAGGGGCCGGCCTGGAGAATGATCTCGGGAGCTTCCCTCTCCATCATGAGATGATAGAAGTCCAGAAGCAGGTGAACATTGGGGTGATCCACCTCCCGCGCGAGTCGCAGCCCTTCGGAAGCCAGGTTGATAATGTTTGACTCCAGCTTGTTGAGAGGCTCGATCGTGATTGTGATTCCGTGTGTTTTCGCCATGGGCCCCAGGTTCCCAAGCAGGTCAACGAGTTGTCGCCACGCCTTGTCCATCGGGAATCCGTAGGGAACGTTCCGGGAGGCGGAACTGCCAAATACCACGACGCGCGCGCCAAGCCGGGCCGCCCTACCCAGGGCTCTGCTGGCATAGTTCAAAGCTTCGGCGAAATCCGCAGCTTCCCCGGTCAGGCGGATTTGACGGGGAAAGAAATTATTGCAGGCTTCGCAGCGAATTCCTGAGCGCTCCAGGCGGCCGGCAAGAAGTGTCAGTTCCGACTCGGAAAGCGATATGAGATCCCGCAGCGATAGCTCGATGTAGTCGAATCCGATTTCCGCCAGCCGTTCGATGATCTCCGCGCCGGTTGGATCCGCGGGGGGCGCATTCATGCTGGCGCAATAACCAAACCGTATGGCCTGCGGTGAATTCTCCGGCCCGCGTGGTGATTTATTGCTTGGCATTCGGCAATTGGGTGTGCTGTCGGTCAACCGCGTTGACCGTAGGCCAGCTCCTATAGTTTGTCAAGTGTTCTCTTGGCGTGGGTTCTGTGGTGGACAAATGCGGACATGGACGTGCAGAATAGACAGGAATTGATACCGGTGGCGTCGCGCAACATCATGCTAACACTGCCTTCTCACCCGCGTTGTCCACGGCAAGCCGACAGGCTGCGCTCGCTATATGGGGGCCGTTGAGGGGTAGTGCGGGCACGATTTGGTCGCCAGAAAGTTGGCAGCGAAGCCCACTCTTGATAGTCTTTGCGTTTTCACCGGGCGGGGGTGGCGGAACTGGTAGACGCAAGGGACTTAAAAATCCTTGTACTTACTTAATCAACGTGCATGGAGTTGAAAATCCTCAAGATAGTATTGAATTGACGTGAATAGAATTGCACCAAACTGAAGATCGATTGGTATCCTGAATGGCCACCGGAATTCGATCGGTCCACGCTATCCGTTGTGCATTTCACATCACAAGAAAATAACCAACGTAACCTTAGGTTACCTTCTGAAATCTAGCGTAAGCCATTTATCGTTATCGGCTTAGACCATTTTGGTTACGTTGGTTACGTCAATTTGGCAAACTAAGCAAATTTTCTTGTATATAGGAAGTATTTTCTAGCGACGTAACCGGCGTAACCAACGTAACCTGGCATCCCGCCAAAAACACTTAGAACGCCCCCGGACGCCCAAACCGTGGCGACGCGCGCGTAGGCCTCCCTCGGGCCTCCTACGGGTCACCAGATTCATCTGGGGCGGGTTCTGGAGGAGTGTCAGGGGAGCCATCGAGCTCGCTGGCAGGGCCTAATGGGCCTTTAGAAGGAACCATGGATGGGGTGCTTCAGATTCGCTCGTCCAGACCTTCACTCGGCTATCGCAACTCGTTTGTCAATCCACCTCCGCCGTTCGCTCAAATCGTCTATAAAGGCGCGCCGCCTTGGCGCACTTCGCCCGCATGCGTTTGCTGGACCCTGACCATTTGAAGTCTTTGCCGGTTCTCAGGTCCATGCACCAAATGGTTTGCGAAGGTTTTCGGAATCTCTGTTGGACTATGATCGAGAGTAACTCTAGGTACGCTTTCAAGTCCTTGGTCTTCCACTTTGCCGCAAGAAGGAATACGTACCTTTCCTTGTCGTTCTCGTCGATAACCTGGAAGTGCGGTGCACCAGTAAGTTGAAGCCCCTCGAAGTTAACTGACTTCTGGGCATCTCTTAACAAATTGCGCTGAAACCTCCTGATCCGCGGATAGAAGAGAGTCTCGAATTTATCGAAAGCATCTTCATTTGCCTTCGCCACCTCCGGGCCGCGGGATCCCCACATTGATAGGGCTCGGGAACGCATTATCCTTACGATTGTGTCCCGGCCAGCCCCCTTGGCTTGGCAATAGGAGACCACTGCTTCACGGAGGGGCTGATACCAGCCGAATGCATATTCCTTGCCTTCCTCGATTGAATTGAGTAGGTCTTCCCAGCCTACAGGCTGGGCGTGAACCAGACGACTCAGGGGATAAATGTGCATGAGTTCTCCTTGGCCGACGAAAGATGCGGCAATTCACGGCTTTGTTTTCTTGGCATCCCCTCCCGCGCGCGCCGGGTCCGTCGGGTACGGGAGAGGCACAGGGTCAAACGCGCAATGCGTGAGCCACCCGAGGAGTCTTCGGACCGCCGTTTCTCTCCTCGGAGGGCTGGCTGTCCCCGACTTCAATCTGCGCATGGTCTTAGGCTCTCCTGAAAAGGCTGCTGAGTATCTTGATATCCGTTCCGGCACATTGCATTAAATCGACAGAAACAATCGAGTCCACAACCTCGACACCCCCTTCTATTGCCAACTCCACTACTTGGTAGTAATCCCCACGCCCGGCCCGTTCCTTGAACGGGTAGTCCTGCATCTTTTGAAATGTTTCCGGACCGCGCGGATGAGCGATGGGCTGTGTATTCCCAGAATTCATGGGCGAAAGCGTGATCTGATCTTCGTACCGTTTCACAAGAGTAAGTGTATCGAGCGTGAGCACCGCGTGAGCCTCATCCCGATATTCGCGAGCGCACAGAAGAGTATGCAGTCTCTCTTTAGTCAACCAGAAAAACACGTGCTTGTTTAGAAGGTAATACCATTCCCGAAGAGTGCATCCCCTGAGCGACTTCGCAAGCTTCGATTCAATTAATGGTTTTTGATCGCGGATTACCGCGTGGCCATATGCAGAATGCTCTATCACCACCCTCTCAGGCCGCCGCCGACTCTCGATTTCGGCTCGTTCTTTGCCGTTTACTTCAAATAGGTCCAACAGTGCGGACGTGCTGAGAAGGCCGTGCTTGCGAATGCTTTCCCAACTTTGGGCATCTGCCATGTGATAGAGAAGTGGATATGTCTGGGCGAGTTCCTCTGGAGTGACGCCCATTCACCAGGCCCTCCGGTCTATAATGCTGCGGAACTCAAAGCGTGTCGAAATAAGTGATACCGGCGCGGCCCCGACCCGTTCCACTTCCTCGATGAATTGCTTTGTCTCCGGGTCCAATTGTTCATACCGCCTCGCCTTTTCGTTTTTGCGATTGAGATAATCCACAAACGTCAGGGCCAGGTCGGTGGGCCCGTTCAAGGCGGCTGCCCGCTTCAGTAATGCCCAATCAAATTCACCAACACGCCTTTTCCGATGGGTGGTGGTGGTCTTTTCCGTTTTCTCCAATTGGTTAAGCGGAATACGCGAACGTTTCGCGACGACGTCCCAATTGATTTCGAGATCCATCGGGCCTGAGGTTGCCTTTTGAGGACTTTCCACCCGAATGGGATACGTCCTGATCACCATAACGACTTTTCGTACTCGCCTGGGGGCCACCCCCACCTCCGACAAGCACCCGGCGACACTTGTGTCTCGCGACGTGACATGTGGATAACTGCCGTGATAGAGACTCAGACCAGCACCTTGCGTTCCCTCAATGAGAATTTTCTTCCCGGCTCTGTAAGCTTCCTCCAGCAGTTTCCACGTTTCCCGTATGAAGGGTCTGAGATCCTTCACATCTCGCGCAAGCGTCTCTTTGCCAACTCGGCCCTTGATTCTACGTGCAGTCGCAAATCCAACCCCCTGTCCTGTAGAGCCAATTTGCTCGACCAACGGGGCTTCGCCCTTTATGTCTCCGGGGCTAATAATCATTGCCTGAGGATCGATGGACAGCCGTTCAGAGTCGACGCCATACTTAGCTATTTCTTCCATCAATTTCCTCGCGTTTAGAACGCACCCTGGAGCTAAACGCAGCGTCATAAGTAATTGCGCATGCTGAAGATTTGTGGTTTCATGTAGTCATGAGACCACTGCAAATCGCTGATGCCAGGACGATGATTTTGGGACTGCAAGACGAGATTCGCCGTTCGGAAGAATCTCGGTATGATCACCGGCTCCACGGGGTGCTGTTGGTGGCCCAGGGAGCGACCTGTCCAGAGGTCAGCCGCTTGCTCGGAGACGCCCCTCGCACGGTGGAGTACTGGGTTCGACGGTTTGAAGCCAAGGGTCTGGCCGGGCTGACCGAAGGGCAACGCTCTGGGCGCCCCCCGCGTCTGCGCGATGCGCAATTGCGGGAGGTGGACCGGGCCCTGCGCCAGACCCCTCGCGACCTGGGGTTGACGGGCACGCTGTGGGATGGGAAAACGCTGAGCGCCTGGATCGAGCAACGCTTCCAGGTCCACTTGAGGGTGCGTCAATGCCAGCGTCTGTTCCGGCAGCGGGGCTTTCGACTGCGCAAGCCCCGCCCGCTGATCGCCCATGCGGATTGGGAACGGCAGAAGGCGCATAAAAAAACTCCAGGGGCTAAGCCTCGACCCCACGGTTGATCTCTGGGCCATGGACGAAGTGCATTTTCAACAACACGGTTCGCGCTGTCGGATGTGGGTCCCGCCCGAAACCAAGGACCCCGTGCTGCTTCACCCGCCCACTCGGAAGAGCGTGGGCTATTATGGAGCGGTCCGCCTGCGCGACGGCCAATTCTTCTTCCGGCGTGAGGCGGGCAAGTTCAACGCCCTGACCTGCTGGGAGTTCTTGAAGGAGCTTTGTGCCCTCAGCACTCGCACGCGTCGACAGGTGGTGGTGATTGCCGACAACGCCCGCTATCACCACGCCCGACTGCACCGGGACTGGAGGCAGCAAAAGGCTGAACGCTTCAGCGTGGACTTCTTGCCGCCCTACAGTCCGGAGCTGAACCCCACGGAGCGCATCTGGAAACTCACGCGTCGCCTTTGTGTCCACAACCGTTACTTTCCCAGCTTGGGCGATGTCGCTCTTGCAGTCGAAACCGAGTTCGTGAACTGGACTGAACCGAATGATACGCTGCGCCGACTATGCGCAATTACTTAAGACGCTGCGTTTAGTATCAGATGCGCAGAGGGGTTTCGAGACGTCCCTGCAGGGAGTTGATGGTGAGTGTATGGGTCGGGCTCCTGAAACACCTTGTGACCCGCGTTCGGACCGCCCACCCGCACCAGGACGTCGTACTCGCGCGAAAGATACGAAGTAATATGTCCTTTCCCTTCGCTGCCGTATTGCCCACCAACGACGACATCCACGCGTTTGTCATAGGCTCGCGAAAACAGGCCGAGATGCGTAGCAGCTCTGACAAGAACCGCTTGCTGCAAGCATCGGCTGGTGTCAATTACGAAATCTGCGGGGTCTTCCAGCTCCTTGACTCGAGCCTCGGTTTTGTCCTTTTGGGCCTCTGAGAACGACACCAGCTCAGCAGAGCCCGCTGACGGTCGTCGCTTATAGCGCTCCTCGAGTACTTTGTCAGGTGCTTTTAAGTGGATGTGAACGACACTGAAGGAATATGCCTGTCGTATCGCTCTGATCTGGTCAGGAATCCGCACCGCGTCCACCACGAGCCTCGCGTCGGGGCCGGCCGAACCAAGGTCCCTTATGGCGCGCGCCAAAGCATCCCTCACCCAGCGCCCTCTGGTCTCATGGTCAAGAGTATTGCCAAACTTCTGCATTTCGAGGCGATCGGACTCAATCTCCCTGCCGAGCCTCTCGCGAGCGAGGGTTCGAATCACGTCCTTGGTTTTCACCACTTGAAAACCGAATTGGTCTTTCAGCAGATTTGAGAGGGTTGACTTTCCCGACCGAATCTTCCCCGAAAGCAACACAATCTGCTTTGGCACGGAATACACCTCTCACCAGCGGTCTGGGCTCCCTACTAAATTGGCAAGGTTGATTGCCGCGCAGTTGCTCTTTCCGCTGACGACGGCAAATCGTAGACGGTCACCTCAATGCCCCTGTGGCAGAGTGTCTCCTCGACGATCTCGCTCACAATGTCCCATGACCCGCCAGCTTCGCTGACCTGCCCCCTTCTGTGGTCCAATCATAATGTGAGTTCCGGGGTTGAAATCAACTCCTTAGTCAGGAAGGCGAGGGGCGTGGGGGGAGACGCCCCTCGCGCGGCGGCCTGGGCCGCGAACTCCTCGGGCGTCTGATACCCCAGCGCGCTATGCGGGCGCGCCTGGTTGTAATCCCTCCGCCACATCTCGATCTTCTCTC
>JAIQGH010000010.1:0-43435 GCA_020072655.1 Terriglobia bacterium
AATTGCCCGTTGGGCCAAAGGGTGCGCTCGTCGAGGAAGAGCCGACCGCCCGCCTCGTTGATCAGCCGCGATGCCCACGGCTCGGGGGCCCACGCGCCGTCGATTTCTTTCTTCATGAAGAGCGTGAGCTGATCGGGGTTGGCAATCGGAATCACCTGCACGTCGCCGCCCTTCTCGCGCGACTGCAGCCCGTGCGCGAGGAGCCATTCGCGCAGCGCCACGTCCTGCGTGTTGCCGAGCTGCGGGGAGGCAACTTTCTTGCCATGAAAATCCTCCGGCTTCTGGATGCCGGAATCCGTGCGCACCACAAGCGCTGCGCCGCCACTGGTCGCGCCAGCAACGATGCGCAGCGCTTCGCCCTGCGAGCGGACGTAGCCGGTAATGGCGGGGTTGGGGCCAATGTAGGTCAGGTCGAGGGCTCCGGCAAAAAGGGCCTCAATGGCGGAAGGGCCAGCATTGAAAACTTTCCATTCGACCCGCGCGGCAGGAGAGAGGGCCTTCTCGAACCAGCCGTTGGCCTGCCCGATCACCCCTTGCGAGTGCGTGATATTAGGAAAATGCCCCGCGCGGACCACCACTTGCCCGCTTTGGCCGAGCAACCCTGGCGCCGGCAGCAGGCACATCAAGGCAAACAAGACGGCGAGCCTACTCACCGGCCCCTCCTTTCTTCCCCGTCAACTGGAAAGAGAACTGGACTTGAGTCAGGAAAACCGACGTCAGATGGCTGCTGGCAGCCTGGTCCGAGAGGCCGTAGTTCGCCCCCCACTTTACCCACTTGTTCAGATACCAGTTAAGGCCCCCCATGTAGAGGTTTGTCCCTTTGTTGGGGGTATGCCGGTCTGGATTGTAGTTCTCAAGTCGGAAGATCCCCTCCCACTTCGGATTGAGCCGGTAGACAAGCAAGGAATACCAGCCGCTTTTTCTCACGGCGCCATCGCGGCCCCAGATATATTCGCTGTAAACCGAAACGGGCTGTCGAATATAGGCGAGCTCGACACCCTCTCGTTGCTTGGCGAGCTTCGTTGTTCCCGTCGCGCCATCGTAATAATCTCCCGCGAGGGAAAGTCCGTCCACTGGATTGAACACAACGCGCGACGCGAAATCTTTGCGATTATTGACATCTAGAGTACTAATTCCATTTCCGTTAAAAAGGCCCACCGCGTAGGTCAGCAATGGCCTGCCGTGCCAAGCGGGAGAGCTGCCAGATACCTGAACGCCGATGTCGCGTCCTTGGTTCCCCGTGTCGCGGCCAGGCACCAGGGAATTCCCGATCATCGAGCGCTCGATGGGCATCCACTTGTCGTCGGAGATCAAGTTCTCCTGGCTGAACGGAATCTTGAATTGCCCGAAGGTCAGCTTGGCGAACGGGACGTAGGCAAAATCGACGCTGGCATCCAGGAGAAAGGGACTTCTCACTCCATCCGCCTGGACGTAGTAGCTGATCTTGTCCGCCAGTTTGCCATTCAATATTAGCCTGGCGCGTCGGATCTGGAGCGTATTCGGCTTGCCCGGCTCATTGCTCCACCGGGTTTGCACAAAACCCTTCGCCTCGAAAGGCAGACCATTCGCGGCAAGAGGTTCGTTCTTGGCAAGTTCCCCTGGAGGCTTCTGAGGAGGGTGCGCGAGCTCCCGGCGGGCCTCCTGTGCAGGCGTGGCTTTTTCCTGTGCAACCTCTCCGCGCAGTGCGCCGGCCTCTTCTTCAGTCACCACGTGTTTCTTGATCAACAGATCGAGCAGCAGATCCAGTTCGGACGCCGAGGCCGATTGCACCCCTAAGAGCACGGCGAGCGTCACGACATGTGCCAGCGCACGGAAAAAACGGGTCGTCATTACCACTGTCTCCTCCTTGGGATTGGCGGCGTCACGCCTCCAGGCGCGTGGTGAGCGGGCCGGAATGAGCTTTGAGGCGCTCCCGTGCCGAGGGGGCGCGCTGAAAGGGTTCCTGGTCACCAGACCTCGGAACTTGCTCGCATCGAATTGCGGGCCGATTCGGGAGCCCTCCTTACCAGTGTGAGAAAACTCGGGAAGAACGCTATTTCCGACGACCCAGGTCGGCGAGGGAGGTGCGGTCCACGATGCGCGAAGCGGCATTGCGAACGTCGAGGAACAGGCGATATAGCGGCCGATGCTTCCTATCGCGCGCCACGAGCCGCCGGAGCGACTGCGCATCTCCAAAGGGCGCCAGCGGCCCATCAATGGTCCGAATAATCTCACCGAGATAGATGCGGCTGGGCGGCCGCCGCAAGCGGTAGCCGCCCCTGGCGCCGCGCTCGCTTTCTACCAACCTGGCCCGCTTGAGCTCCAAAAGGATGAGCTCCAGGAATTTCTCCGGAATGTGCTCTGTGGAGGCGATTTCGTGAATCTTTGTCGTCCGGTCCGGATGTCTCTTCGCGAGCACCATCATTGCTTCCAGCGCGTACAGGCCTTTTCTGGAGATTTTCATGACGCCTTTACAACGAAGTCTATCGGGTAAGTAGACTATTTCCTGGAGGCTGCGGTTGTCAAGGAGCTTTCGCTCTTGAAAATGAAAACAGGCAGCATCTATCACGAAGTCGCGAGACGCTGGAATGCGGGTTGTAGGGGGGAGGCGACCACTCCTGATTCCCCTCCCTAACAAGGCGGGGACTAAGAGATGGCTGCGGCGTGCTGAGACATTAACTTCTTAACTTTCCTCGCCCTCGGGCAGGAACACACTGGCGGCGCCAAAGATTCCGACGTTTTTCCGAAGCTTGGCCGGCAGCAAGGGGATCCTTGCTGCAAACCGCCGATTGATTGTGTATTGCGGGATTGTGTGGCGGATCTTGTCAAAGAGGGGTTTGCCGATGTTTGCCACCCCGCCACCGATGACGATGGCCTCCGGGTCGAGCAACGTAATCATGCCTGCCAACCAGACTCCCAGAAAGAAGCCCGTCTCCTCAATAATTTCACAGGCGATGGGGTCGCCCTTTGCCGCGGCGTCTTGAATCATGCGCGGCGTGATCTGACTCAGGTGGCCGCGCGTCAGGTCTCGCAAGAGGCTGGGGGCGGTGTGTTCCTGCTCGAGCCGCACGCGCGCGCGCCGGGCCATCGCCGGCCCCGCGGCCAACGCCTCGATGCAGCCCAGCGTGCCGCATCCGCACCGGTACGGGCTGCGATAATCAATGGACACGTGTCCGCCTTCGCCAGCCACGCCGTCCTTACCGTGATAGATTTTCTTGTTGATGATGATTCCCGTTCCGATGCCGGTGCTGACGGTTACGTAGAAGACGTCGCGGTAGCCGACGGCGGCGCCAAAGAGGACTTCTGCCAAACCGGCGGCGTTCGCGTCGTTCTCCACTTTGGCCGGCAATCCGAATTTCTTCTGCACCCGTTTGGCCAAGAGGATATTCCGCCAGCCCGGAAGGTTAGGAGGGTTGATAACCAGCCCCGTCTTGGGATTGAGGGGGCCGGGCGCGCACATTCCGATCCCCTCGATGCTCTCCTTGCCGCCCGCCTGTTGGAGAAGACTCTCGATGACGGTCAGGATCTGGCCGAAGCTGGTCTCAAAACCTTCCTCGGCCCGCGTCGGCACGATGAGCGACTGCACGAGGCGGCCCTTCAGGTTGACGAGCCCCCCAGCAATCTTGGTCCCTCCGACATCGATTCCCACTACCAGCTTTGGCATGGTTGGCTCCGGGGAAGCTGCATCAATCGTATTTCGCTCGGCCCAGCATAGCGAGCCCAAAAACATATCCGAAACACAAGGCCGGCACGAGCATTGCCGCGCGCAGGCCAAGGTGGTCTCCCACCAGACCCACCAGCGGCGGAATCACGGCGCCGCCCACCGCCGCTGTGCAAAGCAGGCCCGAGATCGCCCCCTGATTCTCCTCGAAGCTGTTGATCGTCCCGCTGAAAACCAGAGTGAACAGCACGGAGGTAAAGAAACCGCAGGCGGCGAAGCCCGCGGTCGTCATCCCCCGCGATCCGAAAGTGGCCACCAGCAGGCACACCAGCGCCAGGAAGGAATAAATGCGCAGCATTCTTCGGCTTCCCAGCCGATTCAGCACCGCCCCGCTCACCAAGCGGCCGATCCCCTGCAGTCCCCAGAAGAGCGCCACCACCAGCGCCGGCAAAGACGGCAAAACCCGGCGGATCAGGCTGGCCGCTTCGACATGGGAAACCTCCGCGCTCAGGCCGTGCTCCCGCTCGAAGAATTTCACGATCCACGACGCCGTGCCCACCTCCGCGCCGACGTAAAAGAAGATTCCCAGGCAGTAGGTAATGACGATGGGATGCGTCAGGAGTTTCGCATAAGATCGCGGCTTCACGACACTGCTCGCCGGCGGGCGCGCGGGGAAACTCGCCAGCCCGAGCAAGATCAGCAGCACGAAGGAGAGCGCGGCGAAGAAGAGATAGAGGGTCTGCCACGGTCGGCCCGTCCCGGTGAAAAAAGCAAGAATGAACGGCCCGAGAAACGCTCCGATCCCGCAAAAGCCGATGGTCAGCGTCAGGTTGCGGTGGTAGTTCTCCGCCCGGTCAAGGTGCTGGATCAGCGGATTGCCCGAGGTTTGCAGCACCGTCACCCCCACGCCGACGGCAAAGATCATCGCCACCATCAGGGGATAGCTTCGCGCCCAGGCGACCACCAGGCAACCGAGGCCCATGAGCAGGACCCCAAAAAGCACGAGGGGCCGCGGGCCGACTCGATCCATGAGCAGTCCGGTGGGAATTGAGCAGAGACCGTAAGCAAGATAGAAGGCAAAGGCGAGGATGCCCGCGGCAAACAGGCTGAGGTGGTACTCCCTGATGACTTCAGGAATCACCACTCCCAGAACGTTGGTGATCATCCCAAAAGTCAGATAGGCTAAGAAAAGAATCCAAAGTAACGCCGCGGGCCGATTCGCCATTGACAGCCTTTTTCTTGCACCAGGAGTTCCGGATCGAAGCGAACAGCGTGGTTCCTGAGAATCCAGAAGTATACCCCAGCGATTGGTGCCAGTGTCACGACTTTGCCAAGTGGGGGGCTTCGAAGCGGCTGACCCGGCCTTGGGTTGGAGAGAGCGTCTCCCGAAAGACGGTGCTTGACGCTCGCGGCACGGTTTTCTAAGATGGCGACAACCGGCCCGTCGGCCGTCCGTCGAGGATTGATGCCCCGAGGTCGTTTATCCGCTACTGCACGCCCGACTCCCGCCCCGCCCGACGCCGTGGCGATTCCGGAACAGCTCTATTTCCGCATCGGGGAGGTCAGCGAGCTCACGGCGACCAAGTCCTACGTCCTGCGGTATTGGGAGACCGAGTTTCCTACGCTTCGGCCCGTCAAGAGCCGCTCCGGCCACCGCCTTTACCGGCGGGAGGACGTCCAGATGATCCTCGAGATCAAACGCCTGCTCTACGAAAGAGGTTTCACGATCGAGGGGGCGCGCAAACAGCTCGCCGGCGAGGCTCCCCGCGCGGAACAGCAGAAGGCGCTCTTCCACGACCGCCCCCGCCACGACGGCGCGCCGCTTCGAGCTATTCGGCGCGAACTCGAGGGTCTCTTGACAATGCTTTCACGCAAGTGCTAGCGTGACTCAAGAGCAGTAATGAGTGACAAGCGAAGGGTGACCAGTGGGGGGCTTCTTCTCGTCACGCGTCACTATTCACTTGTCACGGTATTGGATGCCGGGACGTAGCGCAGCCTGGTAGCGCACTTGCTTGGGGTGCAAGTGGTCGCCGGTTCAAATCCGGCCGTCCCGACCAATAAGAACAGTGGATAGTGACGAGCGAAAAGTGACGAGCAAGAACTGACCGCATGTGTTTGCTGTTCACTGACCGCTTGTCACTGTTCACGCCAGTGCCGGGGCGTAGCGTAGCCTGGTAGCGCGCTTGGTTCGGGACCAAGAGGTCCGCGGTTCAAATCCGCGCGCCCCGACCAACTTCTTATTTGTCAATGCCTTAGAGTCCCAAACGGTCACTTCTTATCGACCAACCGGTCGGTTGGGAACAAAACCGCCCGAACGACCTGTAAACCGCCTCCTTCGACCGGAGCACAAGCTAGGCAAGCCAAAAGGATGACGTTTGGCCAATGGGGACACGAACCGCAATCTTCCGAGATTGTTCCGTCACACCGGACAAGGGCTTTCAGCCACCCGTCGTTGTCGCGCGATCTCCCCAGAGCCGAGATTATGGCGGGCGACAGAATGACAAAATGTGCGCCTAATATTGGCGGTAGATTGACTTCACAAAAGGGCTAAATCTTTGCCTCCAGGGGGCCGATAGACAAAAGGGAATTGCCCACGGAGGAGCCTGTTCCAACGTCGCCATTTTTGTTCTCGATGACAAACCGGTCGTCCGCAGGTGGCTGAGCCGAAAACCTTGTTAGGGGGGATATGAGTACAGAGCTGCTCGCAGTGGGCAGGAGGTATTCGAGTTGAAGTAGACGGAAAGGAGCCTTCGGATTCAGCGCTTGGCGCAGATCTCCGGCTCGAACCTCTTGCACGAAGCTCAAGCCAAATCTCACCGCGAGGGAGCGCAGGGGAGTGCGTGCGATGAAGCTCTCCACGCCGCTTGCAATCAATCCTTCGGCTCCAGTCGAGCATGTGACATGGCTCCTGTTCATTTTCGAATCGAGCCCGTGTGGAAGAACTGATGCAAGCCGGAGGAGTTAAGTGGCGAGCGCAGAATGTTTGCTGGGAGGGGGAAACCGGATGGTAACGTCAACGCCATCCTTCAAAGAAGCAGACAGCACGCGAGCTAAAATCTTCTCGTGCGACCTTGGCCTCTAGGACCGCGGTGAGGCGATCTGATTACATGAAGGCTTCCCGAAAAGATTGGACGCTCCACCGAATACCCATGGATTCAGCTTCATAGGGCCGACACCATGCATACCATGAGCAAGCAGACCAGGAAGGGCGGCGGCATCCAAGGTCCCGGGTCTGAGGAAAGGACCCTCATCTACATTCCGATTATCCATACCCAGGCGGATATGGGAGCGCTGCGCGAGCCGATACAGCGCTTGAAAGTCAAGAGGCTGGGTCGGATAGGCTGGGAGCGCAACGTGAGCCTCGTCGACAAATTGTGGGCAAAAATCGAACAGGCCTTAGAGGGTCTGGTCCTTCCCTACGAGCGGGTTCGTCTCTATCAGGATGGGCTGCCGGTGTGTGGCCACGAGGCGGAGATTGTTGCGGAGCTCGCAACGGCGGGCAGCAGAAACCATCGGCTGCTTCTCCGCCTAAGGGAGAAGGGGGCCACAATTATGGGCACGGAATCTTCTGAACTCCTCGTGGAGGAGTATCAACTCGTCAAGGAGGCTTTCGCTTCCGGGAATCCGCAGGTTGCCTGCCGGGAAGAAGCGCGGAGGAGAGCCTTGCGGGACTCCCTGCTAAAACGGCGCGATCAATACATCGCCGAGAGGGTTAACGCCACGCTTCGGATCGGAGAAACGGGCCTGATCTTCTTGGGAATGCTTCACTCTGTGGCCCCCTGGCTCGAAAAGGATATTCGGGTCATCCATCCCATTCATCATCCCTTCAGTCGTGGAAAGAAGGCACTGTGACACCCGTGGCAAGCAAAATTCTCATTGTGGACCACAAAGAAGAGACCTCCGCCGTTCTTTCCGAGTACATGGAGCATGAGAGACTCATCCCGGTCGTGGCGCACACTGGCGAAGCGGCATTGGAGAAGATCCGTACGGAACACCCCGACGCTCTGATTGTGAATCTCAAGCCCCCCGACATCGATGGCATGCAGATCATGAAGGGAGCCAAAGCCCTGGACGAGGACCTGCCGGTGATTCTGATCACGGGCTACCCGGAAATTCGGGACGCGGTGGCGGCCATGCGGGCGGGCGCTCACGATTACCTTGCGAAACCGCTGAAACACCATGAGGTGGTGCGCGTCGTTCTCCGCGCGCTGAACGAACGCGCTCTCAAGCGCAAGATTCGCCGGCTGTCCTCCCAGGTCCAGGATGAGACCTCGCTTTTGGAATCCATGGGACCCGGCGATGCGGTGAGCGCGTTGGTTGCCGACCTGACCCGAGTCGCAAAAACCAACTTCAGCGTCCTCATCCTGGGAGAAACGGGATCGGGCAAGGAGCTGGTGGCGCGTGCCATCCACCGATTCAGCCCCCGCTGCGAGGCGCCTTTTATGGCGGTGGATTGTGCGGCCATCCCCGAGACCCTGCTCGAGAGCGAGTTGTTCGGGCACGAAAAGGGAGCCTTCACCGGCGCGGACCGGCAGAAGGCCGGCAAGTTCGAGATGGCCGGCGGCGGGACACTCTTCCTGGACGAAATCTCCAACATGCCCCTCGGTTCCCAGGCCAAATTGCTGCGGGCGCTTCAAGATAGCCGCGATCGATGTTCTCCTGGCTCACCATTGGCCGGGAAATGTCCGGCAGCTTCGTTCCGTGATCCGTCGGGCAGTGCTCCTGGCGGACGATCTGATCACCGAGCAGCACCTGGGGACGGAGTGTGTATCCCACAATCAGGTGCTTCCTTGCCCGGAATGCGACCCGGAATCCGACGACTCGCCCCAGGGGAACCTTCCCCTCAAGGAAATCAAGCATCGCAAGATCATCGCTATGGAGCGAGAGATCTTGGCGCAGGTGCTGCGGGAAACGGGAGGCAATAAAGCGAAAGCCGCCCGCCTGCTTCACGTCGATTATAAAACCATCTATTCTAAGGTCAGGCAATATGGCCTTTCTGTAGATCGAAAGGAATCATGAGCGTATGGCAGAAAAGAACAAAGACAGGAACTCGCACGGCAGGATGGAAAGTGGCCTCGGCGGGATTCTCAGGGGCCTGGGAGACCTGTTGGAGAGGCTCAACGAACTAGCCCAAACCGGTCAAGAGCTCTCCAAGACCGGGGAAATCCGCGGGCCCGGAGGACAGACCCGAGGAATTTACGGGTTCAGTGTCAAGGTCGGGCTGGGAGATGAGAGCCCTCGCATCGAGCCCTTTGGAAACATTCGCCGCGACATCAAATCCGGACGAACCGAGGTTCAGGAGGTCCGCGAGCCCATGGTCGATGTTTTCGAGGAAGACGACTATCTCCTGGTTTTGGCGGAGTTGCCAGGCATCGGCAAGGAGGACGTGCGGATTGACCTCAAGGACGATGTGCTGACGATCTCCGCCGAGCACGGGGACAAGAAATACCGCAAGGAGGTTCTCCTGCCCCGCAGTGTGTCCAAGGAAAGGATGCAGGTTTCGTGTAACAACGGGGTTTTGGAGATCAAGTGTCCTAAGTAGCCAACTTTGGAGGAGCAGCCATCGATACCGGCGGGAAGTCCCTCAAGCTCAAAGTCAGCGAAGCCCTCAGCAAGGACGTGGCCCGCGCGTACGCCCGCATGGGACCGGAGGACCTCGCGGGATTGCGGGCGGAAGTGGGCGACATCGTGGAAGTGGCCGGTAAGGCCCGGACCGTCTGCAAGGCGATGCCGGCGTACAAGGAGTTGCGCGGTCAATCGCGGGTTCAACTGGACGGGCTTGCCCGAGAGAATGCCGGGACGGGGCTGGATGAGTTCGTTCAAGTGCGCAAGATCGCTTGTCCACCCGCCGAGCGGGTCGTGCTGGCCCCGGCCAATATCACTCCGTCCGACCGCGATTTGGATTACATCGGAAGCCGGCTCGACGGTCTCCCGGTTCTGGCGGAGAACCGCATTCGGGCCATCCTCTTCGGAGCGCGCTGGGCGGACTTCAGGGTGGAAAGCACGGTGCCCAAGGGTCCCGTGCTCATCAACCCGACGACCCAACTGGTGATCTCCAAGGAGACCCAGCCTGAGGAAACGGCCACCCGTGCGGTTTCTTATGAGGACATCGGTGGCCTGAAGCCGCAACTCCTACGCATCCGCGAAATGATCGAACTGCCTCTCAGATATCCTGAGGTCTTCGAGCGCTTGGGGATTGACGCACCGAAAGGTGTGCTCTTGCACGGACCTCCCGGATGTGGCAAGACCCTCATCGCCCGTGCGATTGCGCATGAGACTCAGGCGAGCTTCTACGCGGTTAGCGGCCCCGAAGTCATCCACAAGTTCTACGGGGAGAGTGAGGCCCACTTACGGAAGATCTTCGAGGAGGGCAGTCGTAAGGCCCCCAGCATCATCTTCCTGGATGAGATCGACGCCATTGCCCCCCGACGCGAGCAAGTGGTGGGCGAGGTCGAAAAGCGCGTCGTTGCCCAACTCTTGGCGTTGATGGACGGGCTCGCCAAGCGCCGGAAGGTCATCGTCATCGCGGCGACCAATCTACCCAACGTGCTGGACCCGGCCCTGCGGCGGCCAGGGCGGTTCGACCGGGAGATTGCCATTCCCATTCCCGACCGCAACGGACGCCAAGAAATCCTGGAGATCCACAGCCGGGGTATGCCGCTGGCGGAGAAAGTGGATCTCCCTCGCTTGGCAGAGATCACGCACGGTTTTGTGGGAGCCGACCTGGAAGCGCTTTGCCGCGAAGCGGCGATGATTTGCCTGCGGCGCATCATGCCCAATGTCGACTTTGGATTGGCGCGCATCCCTTACGACCAATTGGCCAAACTGGAAGTGGAGATGGACGATTTCCTGGACGCCCTGCGGGATATCGAGCCCTCCGCGATGCGCGAGGTATTTGTCGAAGTTCCCAATGTGCGTTGGCGGGACGTCGGGGGCTTGGCCGAGATCAAAAGGCGCCTCGTGGAAGCAGTCGAGTGGCCTCTCCGGCATCCCGAGTTGTTCGCTCAGGCAGCGATCCGTCCGCCCAAGGGAATCCTGCTATCGGGCCCCCCGGGCTGCGGAAAAACGCTTCTGGCCAAAGCCGTCGCCAGCGAAACGCAAGTGAATTTCATCTCGGTCAAAGGGCCGGAGTTGATTTCTAAGTACGTCGGGGAATCCGAACGGGGGGTGCGGGAGGTCTTCCGCAAAGCGCGCCAGGCCGCGCCCTGCATCGTGTTTTTCGATGAGATCGACGCGCTCGTTCCCAGCCGTGGAGCTGGCGCCTCGGACTCGCGCGTGGGGGAGCGCGTCTTGAGCCAGTTTCTCGCGGAACTGGACGGTGTGGAAGAACTGAAAGGCGTTCTGATCCTCGGCGCGACCAACCGGGTGGATTTACTCGACCCCGCGATTCTCCGGCCGGGGCGGTTCGATGAGGTGGTGGAGATTCCGCTGCCGGGGGAGAACGAGCGTAGCGAGATTTTTGCCATCCATTTGCACAACAAACCTCTCGGCCCAGGGATTAGCTTCGAGCACCTGGCCTCCCAGACCGACGGGTTTAGCGGCGCCGAAATCGGCTCGCTGTGCATTCAAGCTGCTCGCCGCGCCGTTCGGCGAGCCGTGCAGGCGGGCGAAAACACACCCGCCGACCAAGTGCGGGTGACGATCGAGGCCCACGACCTCGCGGCGGCGCTGGAAGAAACTCGGCAGCAAACTCTTCGAGGGATGGGGGAACAATAGGTGGAGCAGAATCCGAGGGCGCTTTATCTGTTTTGCTTTGCGCGCTCGAGCCTCCTCGGCGAAATTGAGGGCGCCGGTGTGGATGGGCACGAGCCGCTTGGCCTCTTTCGACACTCGGCAGATCTCTGTGCCGTGGTGAGTGAAGTGCCTCGGGAAGATTTCTGCGGCCCGGCGGCCGACGCCCAAATACAGCAACTGGCTTGGGTGGGTCCGCGCGCCCTGCGGCACGAGGCCGTCGTCGAGCAGGTGATGCGTCGTTCTCCCGTGCTCCCTGCCCGCTTCGGAACCCTCTTCTCGTCCAAGGAAAGCCTGGCGGAATTTCTGGATATCCATCGCCAGCGCATTGCGCAGTTTCTGGAGCGGGTGACCGGCCAAGAGGAATGGTCCGTGAGAGGCTTGCTGCGCAGAAAACAAGCCGGAGAGGCCCTGATAGCAGCGAGTCAGGTGGCTCAAGAGGCGGAGTTGGCGACGCTGCCTCCGGGAACCCGCTACTTCCAGGAAAAACACATCCGCGCGGAGGCGGAGAAAGGATTGAGCCGCTGGCTCGACGAAACCTGCCGCGAAGCCGCAAACACCCTCTTGAAGCAGGCTTCGGACTTTCGCGAATGCCAGGTCCTGCCTCTCGAGCCCCCGGAAAGCGGGGCCGAGGTCGTGCTGAATTGGGCCTTTCTGTTGCCGCGCGACGCCGCCGCGGCATTTCGAACGCTCGTCAAGGGGCTGAGTTCTCGCCTCGCGCCTCAAGGGCTGGTCTTCGAGCTCTCCGGGCCCTGGCCCCCTTATCGCTTTGTTCCGCCTTTAACGATGGGAACGGCCCCATGAGTTACTTGCTTTACTGTATCCTCCGCAGCCCAGTGCAACCGGGAGCCGGATTCCCTCGAGGTGTCGGAGGGAAGCCTGTCTTTGTAATGGCTCACGATGGTCTGAGCGTCGGGCTTTCGGAGGTTGCGGAGTCCGACGCCGCCCCCGATATCTCGGAGGTCCTTGCCTATGAAGCAGTCGTGGAGCATTGGTTTCGCGACCGAACCGTCATCCCCGTGCGGTATGGATGCCGGCTTGAAGATGCGGCGGAGGTCCGTCGATTACTGGAGAGGCACTGCGATGAATACGGTGCGCTTCTCAACGAACTGGAGAACATGGCGGAGATGGGTATCCAAGTTCTTCTTGACCATTCTAGAAGTGCAGCAGAGAACCACGCGCGGCCTGTCACTCCAAAATCCTTTCGCCTTTCCTTTCGCTCCGGTGCCGCCTACCTAGCGGCGAAACGCCAACGCTACCAAGGCCTGGACCGGACAACATCGCGCGAGCGCCGCTTGGCAGAGGAGCTTTGCGATGGCCTGAGCGGCCTCTTTGTTCGCCGCAAATTAGAACTCCCTGAGACGAGCCGGGGCCGTCTCCCGTCCCTTTACTTCCTCGTGCCGCGAGCTTCGGTTGAAGCCTTTCGCAAAGCTGTCCGTCAACTCGGTGCTAAAGAGTCGCGCAAGCTGCTCTTGAGCGGTCCCTGGCCGCCTTACAACTTCGTGGATTCTCTCGAAATGTGGCCGGACATTCAGACGCCATGAACCCCTGACGAGGCGCGGTTCAATTCGGGAATTATCGTCCGGTCCCCAGGCCCAAAACGGGAACTCGTTGCATTCCACCTTTGGTCGTCAAGTCCGGCCGCGCGAACCCGGAAAGCGACGGGGCTTTCTCGAAGCCGCCCGTAGGGATGCCGTGCCTCGCAAGTAGCGCTTGCATTCTATGGAATGAATTCCCTAGTTGGCGATATCGCGAGTCCCCATTCTCCAAGCAACGGCGCCTTCCTCTTTTGAATCAAGAAATTGAAGGAACCAGCCGATGTATATCAGGCGCGGCAATACTTCTGCCCATAAGGCCAGCGGTGCAGGTCTCGTCTCGGCGAGGCATGCCCACACCGAATGTTGGGTAGCTTGTTACCCGGAAGGAGAACGACCATGGCAAAGGTCCAGAAGTCGACTGACTCCTCGAGCCTGGCTGAAGTCGTCGATCGGATTCTCGACAAGGGGATCGTGATCGACGCCTGGGCGAAGGTCTCGCTCGTCGGGATCGAGTTGCTGTCGGTCGAAGCCCGCGTCGTGATCGCCTCGGTCGAGACCTACCTGAAGTACGCCGAGGCCATCGGTCTGACAGCCACTGCTGCGGCTCCTGCCTAATGCAGGGGATGGAGACCCACCACCGCCAAGTGGGGGGTCGCTGTGCGGTCCCCCGCTTGGCAGTGCGCGGAGAGGTCTAGGGACGGAAAACAGAGGGAGGGCCACAATGGGCAAATTGTTGGAGGACATGACTCGGCTGGCTGGCGAGGTCCAGGAGTTGCGCGGAAGACGCCAGGTGTTCAGGAAGGAACTCGCCGTCGGCAACCGGGATCGCCAGATGGACGTTTTCGAAATGTGCGCAGATTTCGCCGGCACTCAGAGACAGATCGCACAGGGGGCCAAGGAAGAGCGTTTGGCCTTTTTGAAGAATCTGAGACGGACCGTCGGTGGGCTGCAAAAGGGCATGAGGACAGACCTTGCTGCCGCGCGCCGCGTCTGGGCTGGCCGGGGGGCGTAGCGACCGGGCGGAGGGCCCCGGAGGAAGAGTGGAAGGTTACCTTTGGAGTCGGCGTTTTGCCCCGCGGCTGGTAGTTGCCTGCCGGTATCCCCCTGGCACATCGGACGGAGGCAGGCCCGAACGGAAGGCCGCGGCGGCGATCATACCAAGATCAGAAACAGGGAGGCAAAATCATCATGGGCGTGCTGACTCGCGACCTGACTCGATTACGAAACGAGATCCTGACCTCGCGAAATACTCGCCAGAGACTCATCCGTGATTTGGCGCAAGAGACCGTGGAGCGGCGGGCTGGCATCTCGCGGATGCTGATCGACATTTCCAAGGGCCTCGGCACGGTCGCCGGAAGAACGCGAGCCGACCGCTTGGACTCCATTTCGGACGTCAAGCGGGCGGTTAGCGGCCTCTTGACGGAGGTTCGCACAGACCTCGGTGGCATCCGAGAAATGTGGCTCGCGCTGGGCACTCCATCGCGCCGGGTTGTGGAGGGTTTGAAGGGCCGTCCGGGAGGGGTCGCAGAGAACGTTGCGGATGAAAGCCAGCGTGAGACCCCCAGCGACTTTCCACCGGCGCACGGCCAAAGAGAGAAACGCGTGCGGAAAAAGCGGAAACGCTAGGGTTATTCCCCTGATCCGGCAAGGCTCCGGCCGCGCCAAGTAGCCCAAGAAAAGGAAAAACCCGCATGAATGGCGACAATGCGAAGTTGGCCTCTTGCGCTAGCGAAATGACTGGGCCGGGCGGACACAGCGTTGTGCCCGAGCCCAGCGCGGAATTCGTTTTGACGCCGCAAATTCAAGAGCTAACGGCGCGGGCGCTGAGGTATCTGGAGGTGGGATACGCCGTCCATTTTGCCGGCCTGGCGGGAACGGGGAAGACAACGCTCGCTTTGCACGTTGCCGCGCAACTGGGCCGGCCGGTCGTGCTCCTGCACGGCGACGACGAGTTCGGAAGCTCGGACCTGATCGGCAAGGATTCCGGCTACCGTCGGTATAAGCTCGTCGACAACTACATCCACTCAGTGATGAAGACCGAAGAGAGCCTGAGCACTCTTTGGGAGGATCACCAGCTCACCACGGCCTGCCTCAGCGGTTACACGCTCATCTACGATGAATTCAACCGTTCCCGGCCGGAGGCGAACAATGCGCTCCTCAGCATCCTGGAGGGAAGGGTTCTCAACCTGCCGAACTTGCGCCGGTCCGGCGAGGGATGCGTGCGCGTGCACGACGATTTCCGAGCCATCTTGACGTCCAACCCGGAGGAGTATGCCGGAGTCCACAAGACCCAGGACGCGCTGATGGACCGGCTCATCACCATCAACCTCGGCCACTTCGATCGTGAAACGGAGATTCAGATCGCGGAGGCGAAGTCGGGCCTTCCCCGCTCCGACGCGGAAAAGATCGTGGACATCGTCAGAGAACTTCGGGGCGTCGGGGTCAACAACCACCGCCCCACGATCCGGGCCTGCATTGCCATCGCGAAGATCCTGGCGCGCGTCCAAAGCCGGGTGCGACTCGGGGACTCCACGTTCTGGTCGGTTTGCTACGACATTCTCAAGACGGACACGGCGAAAGTCACTCACGATGGCCAGTCGCTGATGCTCGAAAAGGTTGAGGAAGCAATCCGGAAGGTCTGTGGGGACCATGCGAAGCGGCGGAAGAGCCATCGCCAGGAGCCTGCGGCGTGATAGGGGGACATCTATGCCGATACCTCTAAGGGGCTTGCGAACCATCCGTACCTTGGCGGGTCGTCTCGACCGTGTCTGTGTTCCTCACCGGGCCCATCTACAGATCGCGTGTCTGGAAATCGAAAAGGCCCGGCGGGCCGCTGAGAGGATCAGCGCCAGCCGGCGGGTGGCCGAGCTCGATGCTCGTCTCTGCGCGATCGAGGCCGAAGAAGCGGCCCTTTTCAAGCGTCTAGCCGACCGGAATAAAGAGAAGCCCGCCGGTCCATTGGCGGTCGGGGTGGCGCACACCCCGCCACGCGTTGCGGGGGCGCTCAGGATCCGGTACTAGACCCCTCAGGCAGGACTCAAGGAACGCAAGAAAATGGCCGATGTACTCGGTCAGTCATGCCTTTGAGGAAAGGAGTCGGACGCCCTTGGGCGGAGGAAATTCCGAGGAAGCGGTGGGCGGGCGAAATCGTTCCAGACCTGAACTGGTGGAATGTTCTCCCCCCCCGGCTTGCCAGACCTTGCTTGCGCGCGTCTTGGACCTCCATGCCGCGGGACACAGCGCAGAGGAGATCGCTCGGCAGGTTCTCACGACCGAGCCTGAAAATGCCATCTTCCGGGCTGCGATGCTGGTGGAGATCATCCTTCAGTACGCCCGCGGCGCCCGAGAGGAGGAAACGCCGTGAGCGTCAGTCAAACCGCAACGGCCAAAGGAGCGAGGAAGCAACTTCCCAACCAAGCTGCCGCGAGTGGCAGGACCTACATCTATGCAATCACGCACGATGCCGGGGTCTCGGTGTACGGCGACTGCGGCGTTGACGGACTCAAGGTGTATTCGATCCCCGTGGGCCGGGTGGCGGCGGTCGTCAGCAATGTGCCCAGCGGCAAGGTGCGCCCAGAACGTTCCCATCTCGCGGCTCATCAGGAGGTTCTCAGGAGACTCCTGGCGGACTCGACCCCCCTGCCGATGTCTTTCGGAATCCTCGCGGGCGGTCCGGAGGCGGTTCGCAAGATGCTGGCGAGGAACCAGCCGGCGCTCGTCGAGCAACTCCGCCGCGTCGCTGGAAGGGTTGAAATGGGTCTGCGAGTTACGTGGGACGTGCCCGACATCTTCGAGTATTTCGTGAATACCCATCCGGAGCTTCGCCTCGCACGGGACCAGTTATTGGGCGGCCACCGCGAGGCGACCCAGGAGCAGAAGATCGAGGTCGGAAGGCTGTTCGAGCGTCTCCTCAATGAGGACCGGGAGGCACATACCGGCAAAGTGGAAGAGATTCTGGCGCCTCACTGCGCGGAGACCGAGCGCAACAAGTGCCGCACCGAGCGGGAGGTGATGAACCTGGCCTGCCTGGTGGCGCGCGAAGCGACACCGCAATTCGAGCGCAGCGTCTTCGAGGCCGCACAGCAGTTCGATAACAACTTTGCCTTCGACTACAACGGCCCGTGGGCGCCTTACAGCTTTGTGGAGGTTCACCTCGAGCTCTGAGACGGCCGAACGACGCGGATACCATGGTGCTCATCGACGACCTCCTGATGTTTCCGGTGCGTGGTGTGCTCTGGATTCTCCGGGAAATTCACAACGCCGCCCAGGAGGAACTCGCGAGCGAGGCGGACTCGATCACGGCCGAACTGAGCAATCTCTACATGCGGCTCGAGACCGGCAAGATCTCGGAGGAGGAGTTCGCCGCGGAGGAAAAGGTTCTCCTCGAACGGCTGGAAAGAGCCCAAAGGCGCGATGCGGGCCTCGCAGCAGAGGAAGCCGGAGAAGAACTGGAAGAGCAAGACGTGAAGAAACGTGTCGCCTAAGGGACGCAGCGGATGCGCAATGAACGAGGCAACCCCTTCGTTTCTGGATTACCGAGGCTTCCAACTGCTTATCTTCGGGGGAAAGGGCGGGGTTGGAAAGACGACTTGCGCCACAGCCGCGGCTCTCCGCTTGGCGCAAGGCGCGCCCGCGTTGTCTTTTCTCCTGGTTTCCACTGACCCGGCCCATTCTCTCGCGGATAGCCTCGCCGGTTTGCGTCCACCCGGCAATTTGAAAGTGCTGGAACTGGACGCTCGCGAATACCTCGCCGCATTCAAAAGGGCCCACAACGATCAACTCCGGGAAATCGCCTCCCGGGGAACTTTTCTCGATGACGAGGAGATCCGCCGCTTCCTGGACCTCTCCTTGCCGGGCTTGGATGAGCTGATGGCCTTTCTGGAGATTTCCAGGTGGGTGGAGAATCGCAGCTACGATTGCATCATCTTGGATACGGCCCCCGGTGGACACACGCTGCGCTTGCTGGCCATGCCGGCATTTCTCCGCAAATGGTTGAACATGCTGGACGCGCTGTTAGCCAAGCACCGGTACATGAAGTGGGCTTTTGCGCGCTCCGCTCACCGCGATGAGCTCGATTCCTTCCTCGAGGAGCTCGGGGCCTCGGTCGAACGCATGGAGGAACTGCTCTGCGATCCGGCCCGTTGTCGCTTTGTCCCGGTAATGCTGGCCGAAGCCATGAGCATCCGCGAGACCGTTGCGATCGTGAAAGAAGTGGAACGTCTCCAACTGCCGATAGACGAAATCGTGATCAACCGCCTCTATCCCGACAATTCCTGCGCGCTCTGCCGGGATGAACGGCTCCGCCAGCTCCGCGAACTGCGCAATGTCCTTCGCCGAACCTGCTTATCCCGCTATGCACTGTGGGCAGTCCCGCTTTACGCCGAGGAGGTCCGCGGGCAGAAGGCTTTGGAGTCATTCTGGGCGAGTGCCGCGCGGATTACCCAGGCTCCTCGCGAGGAACGCGGCCTCCCGGCATTGCCGGCGCTCGGGGTCGAGGCAGCAGCCCGCTGGCCTCCACCCGCGGCAACCCTGCTGATTTTCGCGGGCAAGGGGGGAGTGGGGAAGACCACGCTGGCGTGCGCCACGGCCCTGCAACTGGCCGAGAACGCAGTAGAGAAGGATGTCCTTCTCTTCTCGACGGGACCCGCTCACTCGCTGTCAGGTTGTCTTGGGCTTTCGATCGATTCACGGCCGAGGGCCGTCGCGTCCGGCCTCGCGGCCATGCAGATTGATTCGGAGGCGGAATTCGCGGCTTTGAAACAACATTACGCGGGAGACATTGCGCGCTTCCTGGAATCGCTCTCCAGCCAGTTTGACTTGACCTTCGACCGCGAGGTCCTCGAAAGGATTTTGGATGTTTCCCCGCCCGGCCTGGACGAAGTGATGGGCCTGACCCGCGTCATGACGCTGCTCGCTTCGGGTCGCTACGAGGTTCTCGTTCTCGACTCCGCCGCGACCGGGCACCTGATTCGCCTGCTGGAGCTTCCGGAAATTATCGATCAGTGGCTCAAACTCTTCTTCGACCTCTTCTTGAGATACCAGCAGATCTTTCGCCTGACCCGGTTCTCTCAAGAACTGGTAACGATGTCAAAGAACCTCAAAAGTCTGCGGGCGCTGCTGACCAACCCGGCGAAGACCGCTCTCTACGCCGTCAGCATTCCAACCGACATGGCGCTTGAGGAGACGCAGGATCTCGTGGCCGCCTGCGAGCGCCTGGGCATCCGCGTGCCCGGATTGTTTCTCAACCTCGTGACCCCGCTCAGGGATTGCGAGCTGTGTTCTGCCTTGCACCGCAGGGAGTCTCTCGTGCGTAAGAAATTTCAACAGAGTTTTTCGGACCGGGATCTCACCGTAGTTTATCGTCGCGGAGAGATGCGGGGCCTTTGCCGGCTTGGAGAACTCGGCAGGGCTCTTTTCGAGAGGGCGCCCGCGGAATCGAGTGCCTATGTCGCTTGAAACCAAGCCCGGAAGCCGGCCTGCCGTCTTTTCCGAACTGGCGCTGGAGGACAGGCGGCAGGTCTCCTTGTGCGAGGTGCTCGACCGGGTGCTGAACAAAGGCGTGGTGGTGACCGGTGAAGCAACGATCTCGGTCGCCGATATTGATCTGATTTACCTCGGGCTGCAGATCGTACTCACCTCCATGGAGACGGCGCGCGCGAGCGTTGGCCGAGTGCCGGTCAGGTTGGGCGCCGGTCTCGGCGTTAGAAAGGAGAGAGCGAGTGGGATCACCTGAGTTGGCCCAAATCGAGTCGAACGCCCCGAGTGATTTTGCCCAGGTGATGAAGGTGCGCCCCGTACCCGAACCGGGGTCGCGCGGGGTCCAGCGCGTCCGGCCCGCCCGCCTCAACCTGGACGCGAACCACACTAAGAATGGGCTCGGACAATTGGTGCTGACTCTGGTCAAACTCCTTCACGAATTGTTGGAGCGCCAGGCCATTCGCCGCATCGAGGCCGGCGCTTTGAATGACGAGCAGATTGAACGGCTCGGACTGACGCTGATGAGGCAAGCTCAGGAGATCGAGCGTCTCCGAAAAGAATTTGGCCTGGAAGAAGAGGATCTCAATCTCGCCCTCGGCCCGCTCGGTAATCTCTTGTAAAAGGAGAGCTCATGGCGCAGCAACGCAGCATGTTACACGCGGTGGAAAGTTCAACCTTGGCGGACGTGCTGGAGCGTGTCCTGGACAAAGGGGTCGTCATCGCGGGCGATATCCGAGTGAAGCTGGTCGATATCGAGCTTCTGTCGATTCAAATCCGCCTGGTCATCTGCTCGGTGGACAAGGCCAAGGAAATGGGGATGGACTGGTGGGTCAACAACCCCATCTTTCGCCGGGAGGAAGACCACGGAACCTTGGCGAGCTCCCTCAGCAATATCGAGGAAAGGATGGCGAGGCTGGAAGCTTGCTTGACCAAAGAGGAAACCGTGAACGAGCCCCGACCCACGAGCGCCTCTCGGCCAGGATCGTGAGAGGAGCGATGAAGACAACACAACCTGACAAGGCGCCCCACTATACACGGTCGCTACGTGCGCTGGTTCTTGAGGACAACCGCGAGGACGTGGAACGGATGGAGGCGCTCCTCAGGGGGGTAGGCTACATCTTGAGTCTTGAGGTTGTGAACTCACTCGCCCACTTCCAAAAGCAGTTGGCGCAAGCCGACTACGACATCATCCTCGCCGACTACAATCTGCGCGCCGGAACCGCCATAGATGCCCTAGCGGTCCTGCGGAAGTCCGGGAAAGAGGTGCCACTGGTGGTGGTTGCTGGGGCCTCGGGCGATTTAGCGGCCGTCGAATGCCTCAAGCAGGGGGCTGCTGACTACGTCCTCAAACACCGCCTGCAACGTCTCCCGGTGGTCGTGGAACGTCTGTTGCGCGACAAGGCCTACCGCGAGGAGGCGGCGCGGCTACAAGAGCAGATTCATTCCGCCCAGGAGGAATGGGAGCTGACCTTTGACGTTGTCCCCGACCCAATCTTCCAGGTGGACCGCCGGCACCGCATCCAGCGCGTCAATCGCGCTGCCGCGGCGCTTCTGGGATTAAAACGCAGCGAGTTGATCGGCCGGTCATGCCACGAAGTGCTGCATGACCGGGCCGATCCTGTGCCGGGCTGTCCCGTCGAGCGCATGCTGATGACAGGCAAAGAAGAACGCGGCGATATCGAGGTCGCCTTACTCGGCAAGGTTTTCGACGCCACGGCGTCGCCCCTGTTCGATTCTCACGGGGTGGTGCGGGGCGCCGTCCACGTGCTCCGCGATATCACCGAGCGGAAACGAGAGGAGGAGGCGCTCCGGCGTTCGGAGGCGAGTTATCGCTCTCTGATCCTGGGCGCCACGTATGGCATCTTTCGATGCGACCAGGACGGGAGATTCCTGGCGGTCAATCCCGCGCTGGTCGCGATGCTCGCGTACGAATCTGAGGCCGATCTGCTGGCGGCGAACGTCGTCCGCAATGTCACGCGGGATGCCGAGGAAGGGGCACAGTTGCTCCAGCAATACCGGCAACGAGGCAGGGTCGACGGGATCGAAGCCCAATGGAGGCGGAAGGATGGCACCTTGATTCCGGTGCGACTCAGTGGACGAACGGTTTTGGATGTGCATGGAGCTTGGCAGGGCTTTGAGGTTCTCGCCGAGAACGTGAGCGAGCGTTGGCACCTGGAGGACCAGCTCCGGCAAGCGCAGAAGATGGAAGCGGTGGGTCGCCTGGCGGGCGGTGTCGCCCACGATTTTAACAATTTGCTGACGATCGTCTCGGGTTACAGCGATCTGCTCCTGGAGAAACCTGAGGCTGCGGCGACGATGCGGGGCTATCTGGAAGAGATCAAGAAGGCTGCGGACCGAGGCGGCACCTTAGTGCGGCAGTTGCTTGCCTTTAGCCGCCGGCAGGTTCTCGTGCCGCGTGTGCTCGATTTGAACGCCGTTGTGGCCAACATCGACAGGATGCTGCGCCGCCTGATTGGCGAAAACATCGAGCTGACCACGTTGAACGAGCCACGGTTAGAGCCGGTGAAAGCCGATCCAGGGCAGATTGAGCAGGTTATTCTGAACCTGGCCGTCAATGCCCGCGACGCCATGCCCGAGGGCGGCCAACTGACCCTCGAGACGGCGAACGTTGACCTCGACGAAGATTACACGCGTAGCCACGTGAACGTGGTGCCGGGTCGCTATGTCATGCTCGCCGTGAGTGATTCCGGCGTCGGGATGGATGCCGAAACGCAAGCCCATCTCTACGAGCCCTTTTTCACCACCAAGAAGGAGGGCCAGGGAACCGGTTTAGGACTGGCCACGGTCTACGGGATTGTCAATCAGAGCGGGGGGCACATCTGCGTCTACAGCGAGCCCGGCCAGGGTACGACGTTCAAGGTCTACCTGCCGGCGGCCCCGCGAATGGAGACCGCGGCGGCCGAATCGACTCCAACGCGCCGCTGCCTACCCTGCGGGTCGGAGACCATCCTGCTGGTGGAAGACGAGGAGGGGGTTCGGACCCTGGCAGACAGGATTCTGCGACTGAGAGGGTACAAAGTGATCGCGGCTGCGAATCCCACCGAAGCCTCACAACTGTGTGAGCGGCACGAAGGACCTATCCACCTCTTGCTGACCGACGTGATCATGCCGACCATGAGCGGGCGACGGTTAGCCGAGCATCTGTCGCTGATGCGCCCGGAACTAAGGGTGCTTTACATGTCTGGCTACACTGATCGGGCGGTCGTACCTCGGGGCATCTTGGAGGAGGGCGCCCCGTTTCTTCAAAAACCTTTCACCCCGGAGTCGCTGGCCCGCAAGATTCGCGAGGTGCTGGAGACGCCGCAACCTCCCCTGCCTAGGAGGCGGAGAAAGGAATCATGAGATGCCAAGGCGTGCCCTCGCAGGTTCAACCTGCCGGCCGAGGGCTGCCCAGAGAGGCGGACCATGCGAATCTTTGACCGAATTGAGCCCGCCATGTTGGACCGCCGTGAACTGCACCTGTGGCTGCTGGCCGTCACGATCATTTTAATTCTGGCTGCTGGCACGGCCCTGCGGATGTACCCGACGGCTTTCTCGGGCCCCGCCATTCTGAGCGGCCAAACCTTGCGGAAAACGTTCTTCGGCCTCTGCGCCATGTCCGTCCTGCTCGTCAGCTACTTCTTGGACCGCCAAATGACTATCCGCCAGCTTCGGAAGCAGCTCGCCGAGGAGCAGACCCGAATGGTGCAGATTCGCCGCGAGGCCAGCGCGGAGCTCTTGAAGTCTCTGCCCAGGGCCAGCCATTTTCGGGATCGCCTGAGCATGGAGTTTCGTCGTGCCTCCACGACCCAACAATCCCTTTCCTTATTGACCGTGCAAGTGAAGTCTTCGCGCCATCCCCTGGATGCCCGAGATGCCGCCTCCTTTGGCGACGCGGCCAAGGCGCTCATCCACACGCTGCGCGGGGAGGAGTCGATTTTTCGGTTCCAGCCCGGGGTGTTCGGAATCCTGGTGCCGGGCGTTTGCGCCAAGGGTGCCTATTGCGTCTCGGATCGGATCGCCGATCGCTTGCGGGCTGCTGCCGGGGCCAGTGAGAGCTTCTCGTTTGACATCGGGGTCGTCAGTTACCCCGAGCATGTCGCCGCCGCTCGCGAAATGGAGAAGGCCGTCGCCTCCCACCTCCCAGCAAATCAACGGGAGCAGCACGCAGCCTGAGAGTAGTACGAACACAAGAAGCCTGTTCGTAGTCGGTTCCTTTTGGGGAAATTCCAATTCCGGAGATCCGATATCAAACGCTCAACTATCCTCGCTGCCAGTCCCACCGCCTCCATGAATCTGGCCTGCTGACGACCTCCCTCTAGAATAAAAGGCTAAGTTGTTGGAAAGTAAGAACACAATAAGTGAGGCAACTCGGTGGCGGGCTGGTGCGGGTCCCCCATTTTGGTTATTCGTTGTGGGCGGAAGGTTCATGAACAACTGCCCTTGATTGCTTCCCAATCGTAATTTGAGTTCTTGGGTTGATGACCCGCACATTTACGTCACAGAAATCTCCGCATCACTGCGAAAAGGCGAGCCGCTGAATCGCTGTAGCTTGGCAAGAATACAATCGTTGCAGCGGCGAGACCCGAGACCATTGCGTAGGGATTGTGAGTCCACGATTTCTGCCGAGATGAGCAGAGGTGACAGCATCCTGAGGGCAGGAGGTCAAACGCGATGCAAGAATTGGATCGGCTTGCTGTGCCAACAGAGGCGCAACACACCATTCGCACGACGGGCTTGGGACACTGAATCGCGGCTTCATACAACCCCCTCGGAATTTGCTCAGGTGCAAGAGATAGAGTGAACCCTTGAAATGACACACACAGAAATGGGCACAGTTCCCGAGAAAGGAACCAGCGTGGAGAGAAAATGATCCTCCCGGAAATTTCGCCGGATGGCCGTTGAGCGCATGACGACCTGCGACGATATAGAGGCGTTGGCCCAGGAATTGGGAGTGACCCGGCGACGCCCATTCAAGTGGCGCCGGAAACTCGAAATGGTTGAGCCTGGACAGGAGGCATCGCGGCGGGGAACCCGCAGGGTCTCCCCCCGGGGTGATCGAGCAGCTCAAACGGCTGCTGGCCGAGAAGACCCCAGAAGTAGATCTTTCCGAACTCAGGCCACATCTGGGCCACAAAACCTGCCGAATACCGTGCTGTATCGTCATGTTAAGCGTAGGAAAAGACTAAGCGAGCCAACTACATGCATGGTTTAGGGTTGGTTCGGGACCAAGAGGTCCGCGGTTCAAATCCGCGCGCCCCGACCAGTTTCCTAAAGCCAGTAATTCCTGCGGTTCTGTGGGTGGCCGTTTCTGGCCGAACAAGCCTCCAGCCCCCGCGAGCGCCAGCAAGGCTGCCCGTAGGATGAGAGGAGTTTTTTGTCTTAGGTTCTTCCAGAGTGTTGAACTGAACGCCTTTTCGACGCCCGAGTACGCAGGGCTCTTGCGAAGAATCAAGCCAGCGTCTTCCGGAATCGCCTTGACGCCACTCCCAGCGTGATCGTTCCCATCACGGCCAGTGTGGCGATTTGCGGCCACAAAATGTTGATCCCTACGCCCTTCAGGAAAATACCCCGCAGGATCACCATCACGTAGCGCATGGGGTTCAAGTAAGTCAGCCACTGGACGACCACTGGCATGTTGGCGATCGGAAACATGAAGCCCGAAAGCAGAACAGCGGGCATGAAGAAAAAAAACGTGCTCATCATCGCCTGCTGCTGGGTCTGGCTCACGGTTGAAATCAGCAGGCCGACGCCGAGCATGGTCATCAGGTAAACCGAGGTCGCAAAGACCAGTAGGGTGAAACTTCCCCGGACGGGGATACGAAACCAGACCACGCCCACCAGCGTCACCAAAACCAAATCCACGAAGCTGATCAGCGCGAACGGCACGGTCTTGCCCAAAATGAATTCCACCGGACGGATGGGCGTCACGATGATTTGCTCCATCGTGCCGATTTCTTTCTCGCGCACGATCGCCATGCTGGTCAAAAGCAGCGTCAGCAACGTGATCATCAAGGCAATCACGCCGGGCACAAAATAGGTGCGGCTTTCGAGGTTTTCGTTGAACCAGGTGCGCGTCTGCAGACTCACCCGGCCGGGCTCGCGGACATTGCCGCGCAGACGGCGGAGGCGCTGCGACAGGATGGCTTGTGAGAATTGCTGGATGATCCCGTTGCTGTAACCCAGGACGATGCCGGCGGTGTTGGAGTCCGTCCCGTCCAAGATCATTTGCAGGGGCGCCGAGCGGCCAGCGTGCAAATCCTCTTCAAAGCCCTTGTCCACGCGCAGCACCAGCCGGGCTTGGCCGCGATCGAGCAGTTCGCGTTCGCGCGCGTCGTTGGTCACGTATTCGACGACATCGAAGTAACCCGACTTCACGAACTGGCTCAGAAGATCACGGCTGGCAACGGTGTTATCCAAGTCATAGATGGCGGTCGCGATGTGCCGCACGTCGGTGCTCGCGGCGTAGCTGAAAATGAGCAACTGCATGATGGGAACAGCAAAGATGAACGCCTTCATCCGCGGGTCGCGAAAGACTTGGATGAATTCCTTGATGAGCATGTGCTGGATACGTTCCCACATGGCTACACCAGCTTCTTCCTGAATAATCCGACCGCCATCAGCACGTTCGCCGCGGCGTAGACGACCAGCAGGAATCCCTCACCCGCGAGGACCGGAAGTCCCACACCTTTCAGGTAAATCGCCTTGAGCAAGGCGATGAAGTAGCGGGCCGGGATAAAGTAAGTGATCCACTGGATCACCAGCGGCATATTGCTGATCGGAAAAATGAACCCCGACAGCAAAAACGAAGGCACGAAGGTCAGCACCATCGCAAACTGGTTGGCCATCAGCTGGTTTTTGGCGACGATGCTGATGACGATGCCAAAGGCCATGGTGCCCACCAGGAAAATCCCCGCCGACACAAAGAGCAGGAGGAGGCTGCCGCGCAGCGGAACATGAAACAGGAACTCGCCGAGCAGCACCGCGATCAGGACATCCACCAGGCCGATCGTGAAGTAGGGCAGCAGCTTGCCCAGGACCAATTCGCGGCCCGTCACGGGCGTGGAGATGAGCTGTTCCATCGTGCCGCGCTCCCATTCGCGCGCCACGGTCAGGGAGGTCAGGAGCGCCGCGATCACCATCATGATCACGGCGATGAGGCCCGGGATGATGTAATTCCGCGATTCCAATTCCGGGTTGAACCAGACGCGCGGGCGGAAGTCGAGGGGGGCATTGAGCGCCGCGCCGCCCAACCGCCGGGTTTCCTGAAGGCTCAGGGCCTGAGAATAGGTCTGAGTCACAACCTCGGCATAACTTACCGCGAGGGTGGCCGTATTGGAGTCGCTGCCATCCACGATCAACTGAGTGGATGTCGGGCGGCCCGATCCAACCTGGTCGGCGAAGTCTCTCGGCACCACCAAGGCGACCAGCGCGCGGCCGGAATCTATTTCTCGCTCCAGCTCCCCATAGTTCCAGCCATAACCTTCGATCGAGAAGTAGCGCGAGCCTCCGAATCGGCTGATGAAATCGCGGCTGGCGGGCGTCTGGCTCTGGTCCCAAACGATCATGGGAACGTTGTCCACGTCGAGCGTCAAGGCATACCCGTAAAGCATCAGCAGCAGCATGGGCATGGCGATGGCCATTCCCAGGCTGCGGCGGTCCCGGAGGACGTGGAGGAATTCCTTGCGCGCGATCGCCCAAGCGCGGTGATGGTTCATGGCTCGACCTCCGGCCTGGGCCGGGCGGCGCGGTCGCGAGCTTCAATCAGCGAGACGAAAACGTCTTCCATCGAAGGAAGAATCTTCTCGACCCGCCCAACCTGAAAACCCCTTGGGGGCAGCAACTCCTCGATCGAACGCGCCGCAGCCGCGCCGTCATCCGCGACGACATGCAGGGATTTGCCAAAGAGCGCGACCTCTTTGACCCCGCTGAGTGTTCGGATTTCTTCCATGGCGTCCTGGGGCCGCTCGCAGACGACCTCGAGGACGTCCTCTTGCATGAAGTTGGTCTTGAGCGCCTCCGGTGCACCATCGGCGATCAGCTCGCCGTGATAAATCAGGGCAATGCGGTCGCAATATTCCGCCTCGTCCATGTAATGCGTCGTAACGAAGACGGTCACACCGCGGCCGGAGAGCTCGTAAATGAGGTCCCAGAACTGGCGGCGACTGTTGGGATCAACACCCGAGGTCGGCTCGTCGAGGAAAACGATGGGAGGCTCGTGCAGAATTGCGCAGCCCAGCGCCAGTCTTTGCTTCCAGCCGCCGGACAGGATCCCGGTGCGCGCCTGCCGGTGGGCCTGAAGCCCGGCCATTTCGATGACCCATTCCTTTCGCTGGCGTTTTCTTTCCGGAGCGAGGCAATAGATACCGCTGTAGAAGTCGATGTTTTCTTCGACCGTCAGGTCTTCATAGAGCGAGAATTTCTGGCTCATGTACCCGATGTGGCTCTTGATCTCTTCCGATTGGGTTTGAACGTCAAATCCGGCGACCGTGCCGGAGCCCCCGCTGGGCGCCAGGATGCCGCACAGCATGCGGATCGTCGTGGATTTGCCTGCGCCATTGGGGCCGAGAAACCCGAAGATCTCACCCTTGGCAACCGCAAAGCTGACGCGGTTCACGGCCACAAACGTCCCGAAGCGTCGCTCGAGGTCTTTCACCACGACGGCTCTCTCACCGCCAGCGAGGGTCACGCGCCTCTTCCTTTCTCGCCTAAGACAGAAACGAAGACGTCTTCGAGCGATGGCTCGACAGTGCGAAGGCCCGTGAGACTTATTCCCGCGCGGGAAAATATCTCCTCAACCTGCGACCGGGTTGCCGCTGGGTCCGCGGCGAGCACGTGCACGCGGTCGCCGAACAGTCCTACCGACCCCACGCCCAGTTGCTCGCGAAGGACCGCCGAGGCCCGGCGCGGATCCGAGGCCCGGATTTCCAGGATGCTCCCCCGCATGAGTCTCTTCACCTCTTCCGGTGTGCCCACGGCAAGGAGCTTGCCGCGATGCATCAGGCCGATGCGATTCGCGCGCTCGGCTTCGTCCAGGTAGGCCGTGGATATGAAGATTGTGACTTTCGCGCGGAGCAACTGATAGAGGATGCGCCAGAAGTCTCGCCGTGAGGAGGGATCCACGCCGTTGGTGGGCTCGTCGAGAAACAACACCTTGGGCGTGTGAATGAGCGCGCACGCCAGGCCCAGCTTCTGCTTCATTCCACCGGAAAGATGTCCCGCCAGCCGCTTCTTGAAAGAAGTCAGGTTGCTGAAGGCTAGCAGCCGTTCCGTCTTCTCTTCACGGCCCCGGCGCGGCACGCCGTAGATATCAGCGTAGAAATCGATGTTCTCTCGGACCGTCAGATCCGGATAAAGCGCGAAACGCTGGCTCATGTAGCCGATGTCATTGCTCACCGCTGCCGCTTCTCGCACCGTGTGGTGACCGGCCACCCAGGCGTCGCCGGAAGTGGGATCCATGATGGCCGCCAGCAGCCGCATGATCGTGGTCTTGCCGGCGCCGTCCGGGCCGACCAAGCCGAAAATTTCTCCCGGGGCCACACTCAGTGTCAGCCGGTCCACGGCGGTCAGCGCGCCAAAGGTTTTGGTCAGCGACTCTGTCCGGATCGCTTCCATTACTTGCCTCGCACCGCGATCTCGGCGTCCGCCGGCATGCCCGGTTTCAGCTCCAGGTTGGGGTTCTTGATGTCCACCTTGACGCGGTAAACCAGCTTCACCCGCACCTTCTCCGTCTGGACACTTTTGGGAGTGAACTCGGCTTGCGACGAGATGAATGAAACCCGCCCTTCGTACACCTTGTCCGGATAAGTGTCGGTGGTCACGCGTGCGCGCTGGCCAAGCTTGACGCGGCCCAGGTCCGTCTCGTTGACGTAGGCGCGCAGCCAGAGGTTTTCCAGGTCCGCCACCGTGACGATGGGTGTCCCCGCCGAAACGTATTCACCCGGCTCGACGCTTTTGGAGAGCACGACTCCGGACATCGGTGCGACGAGCGTAGCGTAACCGCGCCGAGTCTCCGCCACGGCCAACGACTGCCGCGCCTGTTCGAGGCGCGCGCGGGCCTGCTCGATATCCTCTCGCCGCGGACCTTTCTTGACCAGGGCGTATCGCTCCTGCGCCTGAGCGTAGGCGGCGCGTGCCTGCTCGATCTGTTCTTTGCGCGGACCTTCTTTCACCAAGTCCAGTTGCTCCTTGGCCTCGCGCTCGCGCGCCTGGGCCATCTGGGAGGCGGTCTGGGCGGCGTCGTATTGCTGCGTGGAGACCAGTTGCTTCTGGTAAAGGCCGCTATAACGCTGAAAGTCGTCTGCCAGGCGCTTGGCATCCGCTGTCGCGCTTCGATAGGCGGCCTCGGCTGCCGCCACTTCCTGCGGACGCGATCCGGCTTCCAGCTCCTGCCAGCGCGCTTTCGCCTGCTCCGCCGCAGCCTGCGCTTGCGCGATCTCTTCCGGCCGCGACCCGGCTTCCAGCTCGGCGACTGCAGCTTGCGCGGCTTGGACCTTAGCCCTGCTGAGGCTTACTTGTTGAGAGAGCTCCTTGCTGTCCAGAAGCGCCACGGTCTGACCGGTGCTGAGGGTCTCGCCTTCGTCCACCAGGCGCGCTTCCACGCGGCCCGGAATCTTGAAACTCAACTCCGCATCGATCACTTCGATGTTGCCGGAGACGCGAATTACCTTGCCCTCGTTTCGAGACCGGCCTAGCAGCCATGCGAAAGTGACAACCCCCGCGAGCACGATGACGGCCAGTACAAGCAGTGGTTTCCGGTAACGACGGAGTTTGGCTTTCATCTCGGTGTTTTCAAGCAACATTCGCGCACCCCAAAAGTGAACCTATGTTCACAAGGTTCGCAAGAAATCACCTCGCCCGGATCGCTTCGCTAAACAATTCCCAAGACCTTTCCGCCTGGCGAGTCACATCGAATGCACCGTCGCTCATGTGCCACAAGATGACGACGGGGGGCAACATCCCCCAGAACATCACAGCCAGCGTTTTGGCGTCGAGGTCCGTCCGGACCTCGCCCCGCTCCTGTCCTTCTCGCATGATGCCCTCGATGGCGCTCAGGAAGCCCGTCAAGATCACGTAGGCTTGGCGCTTCCGTTCCGGGTGGTCGGCGGACACGCCCTCCGAAAAGACGATTCGGGGCATGGCCTGCAACTCGCGGATCATCTTGATGACTCGCATCAGCAGGAGCTTCAGGCGTTCGAGCGCGTTCGGGGTGCTGGCACAAACTTCCTTTAGGTTGTCAAGGCCTCGTCGCTGGACCAGTTGCACCGCCGCGTCCAGGATTTCCTGTTTGCTCTTGAAATGCCGGTAGAGCGCCGACGGAACTAGGCCGACGCGTCGCGCCAAGGCTGCCACGCTCAAGCGGCGAACACCTTGCGCCGCGATCAAGCTCAATGCCGCCTCCACGATTTGTTCCCGTCGGATTTCTGTGCCGAGTTTCTCGAGTGCCATGTGGTCACCCTATGTGAATATCTATTCACATTTTGCGCCAACTCCCTCTTCCCGTCAAGAGCCACCTTTGAATTGTCCATGCGTTGCTATCTCATTGTATTTCAAAGGGATAAGATATGCCGGGATCATCGCGGAGAGGCTCTCGGCGTAGCGTTCCTGCTGTCGCAGAGCCGCCCCGGGCCCTTAATTGTGATACTTATTGTATGTCAGTCGAGGCCACTATGGTCACAGAACAGGAGGCGCCTATGTTCCGGATGCTGACAATTGCACGCGAGTATGGCAGCGGCGGCGCCATCATTGGTCGCAGCATCTCCGAACAGCTCGGATGGAAGTTGCTGGATAGGGCGTTCATCGAGAACGTCGCCGGCGCTGCGAAAGTCGACCCGCAGTTGGCACGGCGGTTTGACGAGCGCACCGATTCGTGGCTGGAGCGACTCGCCCACCAGGGGGCGGGGCTTTGGCGAGGGGCCTTCGAGGGGGCCGTCGTCGTGGGCCAGCCGGACTTTTTCGATGCGGAGACGATGGCGGCGCTCGCGCAGAACATGATCGAAGAAGCCCACCAGCGAGGCAACTGCGTGATTGTCGGCAGGGGAGCCCAGTGCGTGCTGCAGAAGCGCCAGGATGTATTTCACGTCTTTATTTATGCGCCGTGGGGCGAAAGAGTGGCGCGCATCCGGCAGCGCCTGCCGGGCCAGACGGCCGTTGAGGAGCTGATCCGCTCGACGGACCGCCAGCGTGCCGACTACATTCGGACCTATTTTGGCTGCAACTGGATGGATCCGCACCTCTACCATCTCATGATCTCCTCGCAACTAGGCGAAGCGCTGGTCGAATCCACGATCATCGAAGCCCTGGCGGGCGGCGGCTAGTCGGGGGGTGCTTTGGAGATCAAGGAACCGCGAGTGGGCGTCCGCCGAGCATGTCCGGGGTTAGCCGTGCCCGCATCCTACCCGGATGAGACAAGATGAGTCCCCAAGACCCCGCTGGTCCAACGGCGAACCGGTGGCTGATTGCGATCTCCGTCATGTCGAGTGCCGTCATGGAGGTGCTGGACACGTCGGTGGTGAATGTCAGCCTGCCGCACATTGCCGGCAGCCTGTCCGCCACCGTGGACGAATCGACCTGGGTGTTGACCTCCTACCTGATTGCCAATGCGGTGATTCTGCCCATCAGCGGGTGGCTGGCCAACTTGATTGGACGGAAGCGGCTCCTGTTAACCGTGGTGAGCGGGTTTACGATTTCGAGCGTGCTGTGTGGCCTGGCCCCGAGTTTAGGAGCCCTGATTTTTTTCCGCGTGCTCCAAGGGACGACGGGGGGAGGGCTGCAACCGCTTTCGCAAGCGGTCCTCCTGGAAGAGTTCCCGCCCGAGGAGCGGGGCAAAGCGATGGCGTTCTGGGGACTGGGCATCGTGGCGGCCCCCATCCTGGGACCGACGTTGGGTGGCTGGATTACGGATACCTACTCCTGGCGCTGGGTGTTTTATATCAACCTGCCCATTGGCATTCTCAGTCTGCTGATGATCTCGCTGTTTCTTTACGACCCTCCCTACATCCGCCGCGGGACGCTGCGCGTGGACCTCTGGGGACTGGGCATGCTGGCGGTGGGCATGGGAGCGCTCCAAATCATGCTGGACAAGGGCCAGGAGGAGGATTGGTTCGCTTCACAGTTCATCGTGACGCTGGCGGTGATCGCGTCGGTCACGCTCACGGCGTTCGTGATCCGTGAACTCTACACCCCGCAGCCCATTGTTCGTTTTAGGTTGCTGAGGTACCGGAGCTTCGCTGCCGGGATTCTGCTGGTCACGGTGCTCGGATTCGTGCTGTACGGCAGCCTGGTTCTGCTGCCGCTGTTCATGCAAACGCTGCTTGGGTGGACGGCCGTTACGGCCGGCATCTGGACCAGCCCGCGCGGGGTTGCCACCGCCTTGTGCATGCCGCTCGTCGGTTATCTTCTGGGCAAAGGCTGGGATGGCCGCTTGATGCTGGTTTTTGGGTTTGTCGTAGCCAGCATGGCTTTTTTCGGGTACTCCCACATGAGTCTGCAGTCGGGCACCTGGGACATCTTCTTGCACCAGATCAACCAGGGAGCCGGCATGGCGTTCGTCTTCGTGCCCTTGACGACCCTCACGATGGACCCTATTCCCAAGGCGGAGACCGGATACGCCACCAGCTTGTACAGCGTGATGCGCAATATCGGCTCAAGCGTCGGCGTTTCGTTCGTGACCACGTGGGTGGCGCGGCGGTCACAGTTCCATCAGTCGATTCTGGCCGCTCATGTAACACAGTACGACCTGGGGACCCAGGAGTTCTTGGGGCTGGTCAGGGGGTTCTTTTTCCACGAAGGTTTCGACTGGAGCGCGGCGGGTCGCAGCGGCCTCGGCGTTCTTTACGGGATGCTCCGGCAACAGGCGGCGTTGCTGAGCTTTATCGAAGTTTTCCGGGTCATGGGTTTCCTGTTCTTGGCAGCCGTTCCTCTGGTGCTCCTCATGAGGAGGGCAAGGCACCAACGCGCAGGTCCGGCCACGGATTAAGAGACGAATGTGTCCGGCCTACCGCAGGAGGCCGGCGCGAGCTGGCGCATCCCAGCCTCCCCTCGCCCGCTTGATCAGAAAGATCGCCATCTTCCAGCCCCGGCTGCCCGTAGACGTAAGGGTCGGTGAGGGTGCGGCCGGCCTAGCCCCGCAAATACAGGTCTGGAATCGCCGCAGCTCCAGATGGCGGGAGTGGCACTACTGGACTGCTGGTCGCGGGCGCAGGCGTTGGGCTGCGTCTTCGTCGGCGTAGGCGGCGACGATCTCGCCAAAGTAGACACGATGGAAGTCGCCCAGGGCGTAGAACTCCGCGCGCACCGCCTCCGCCAGCGCGTCGGGCGCGAGGTCGTTCCGATGTAGCGTCCGGCACTCATAGTGCACGACGCATTCCTTGATGACAGGCGGCCGCACCTCGCGGCTGGGAATCGGCGTCAAGCGCATCTCTCGAAACTTGTTGTGGTCTCTGCCCGAAACGGTCCCGCAATGGCTCACGGCCGCTGCCAGCTCTGGAGGAGGCACATTGACCGTAAAATCGCCTATCTGTTCCAGCCGACTGTAAGTATGGCGCGAGGGCCTCACGAGCACGATGAAGACCGGCCGCGCCCAAATGGAGCCTATCGTCCCCCAGCCAATCGTCATGACATTGGGCTTCCCGTCCGCGCCCAGGCTGACCAGCAACAGCCCGTCCTCGCGCATCCGCTGGATCGTCTGGGCAAATAGATCCGTATACCGCACCCGTACTTTGGCCATTCGCGTTTCACCTCGATCAGCGAGTAGGCGCGGCACCGCTCCCCTGCCGTGGGCTTCTGAGGGCCGGGGAGTTACACAGCCTCCATGGTCGATGGCGGCTTGGGGGCAATGTTGTACGTAACGCTCACCACCGCGGGAATCTCCGCAAGAAGGCTCTGGCTGAGGAGATCCAGCGTGTCCCAAGGCAAGTGCGTCGGGCGGCCCGCGCGCGCATCAATGCTCTCCCAACAGCGAACCTCGATCTGACACCCGAATTGCCGGCGACCTTCGCGGATGCCGGTCACGCGGTCCTCATGTAAGATGGCCATGCACTGGAAGGCTCCCACCGTCGAAAGCGCCGCTTCCACAATGGCGGTCGCCTGCCTCACCAGTTGGAGTCGTTCCGCCGTGACCTCCCCGATGACGCGCGCGGCGAGGCCAGGCCCGGGGAAAGGCATGCGGCCGTAAATCGAGGCGGGCAGGCCCAGCGCCTGAGCGACCTTCCGCACGCCATCCTTCCGCAGTTGAATCAGTGGCTCAATGATCTTGTACCCGAAGGCTTCTTGCGGGTCGATCCCCAACTGCTCGAAGACGTTGTGCTGACGTTTGATTCCGGCCACCGTTTCGTCCACATCCGTCAAGATCGTCCCTTGCAGAAGGTGCTTCGCTCCGCTCGCCCGAACCAGACGGCCAAAGACTTTCTTGTAGAACGTCTGCGTGACCGCTTCGCGTTTCTGTTCTGGGTCCGTAATGCCCTGGAGGGCCTCAAGAAACTCCTGGCGTGCGTCGATCAATTCCACACTCACCCCCAGGCGGGCGAAGGTGGAAACAACCTGCTGCGGCTCGCCCTTTCGCATCAGTGCCGAATCGATGAAGTAGGTCTTCAGCTTTTCTCCCAGTGCCTGATGGGCGAGCAGAGTGACCGTGGAGGAATCAACTCCGCCCGACAGGGCGTTGATGGCCAGCCCGTCGCCAACGCTGGCCGCGATGTGTTGCACTTGATTCAGGATGAATTGCTGCGGGTCAAGATCGCTGATCGGGATTTCGGTGATGTTCATGAGGGCCTCGTCGCAGTGGAATGGGCTTGAGACGTTGTTGGTCCTGCTTTGCGCGGCGCAGCATGATAGCACGCTACAAGAGCAAGGAGCCACGGCACAAAAGCGGTGGCGTGGCTACCAGCTTCGGCTGATGACTGAGGGAACTGTTCATTATTGCCAGGGATGGCTTCAGAGTCCACGGCCTTTTCTGGATAGCCCAGCCTTAAACATACTTGAAGAGTCGCATGAAGCCGTAATCCATATGGAGTTGCTGGTGGCAGTGGAAGAGAGTGAGGCCCGGGTTATCGGCAACGAAATCCACCTCGATCCGCTCGTCAGGGCGGATCATCACGACGTCCTTCATAATGCCCGAGGAGGATTTGGCACCCACATTAACCATCTCGAACGAGTGCCGATGCAAATGGAGAGGATGGAGGTCGTCACTCTGGTTGTGAAACGCCAGGCGATAACGGCGCCCTTCGTGGATCGGGAGGGGCGTGCTCTGATCGTACGTCAGGCCGTTGATCGTCCAATGATTGAACCCGTTGTGCCCCCCGGGGATCTTGCGAATAACCATGGGGATCACTTCGTCGGGCTTGGGGACCGGCGCGCTCCCACCGAATAACGTGTAGTCCCAGCGCTCGCGGGGAGGAGCCATCCACTTCGGCGTTCCGCTCTCGCCGGCGTATTCCACGACGATGCCCATGCCACGCTGGCGGTCGTCGTCCATGGGAGTCCCGAGAATCCACACGCCCGGCTGATTCATTTCCACGATGGCATCGATGCGTTCCGCCACGCCCAGCGAAAGCATGCGCACTTTGCGGGGCGTGGGTACCGGATTCCCGTCCATCGCCACGACCTCGAACTCGTGACCCGGCAGCGCAAGCTGGATATTCTCCGTTGCGCTGGCGTTGAGAATTCGGAACAGGACGCGCTCGCCGCTTTTCACGCGAATGGGCTCGCCGTGCCCCAGAGCCTTGCCGTTGATTGAGAAGAGCCGATAGCCAATCTCCAAGCCATTTTCCTTCTCTTCCTGCTCTTCAGCTTGGTCCTTTTTGCGCCCGTCCTCCTCTTCCTCTTCTTCCGCGCCGAGGAACGGCTCCCATTCGTGGGTTGCCAGAAAGACCTCGCGGTCATAGCGGCCGGGATCGTTCGCGGGCTCGACCAGAACGAACCCGAACTGCCCTGTGTAGGTGCTGCGATGCAGGTCGGCCCTGGCCCCCACGTGAGTGTGGACCCAGCGCGTTCCCGCGGGCCGTGGAACCAGCGTGTAGCGGATCACGCCATGCGCCGGGACAAACCGGCTCTTCTCCTCCGCCGCGCCGTCAATTTCGGAAGGCAAGAATTGCCCGTGCCAGTGCACGAGCTCCGGAGTATCGGTCTCATTGATTAGTTCAACGTTCACGGGCCGGCCTTCGCGCAGCCGGATTACTGGCGCCGGAACGCTTCCGTTGTAGCCGACCGTGCTGATGATGCGGTGCGGCGCCAGCTCCACCAAGACCGTCCCAATGCGAATGGTCACGTCGGCGTGCAAGGGCTGAGCCATCTCGGTGGAATTCGTCTGGATCGTAAGTCCTCCGACGGTTCCGGGCCGCGCCTCTGCAAAGGTATCTGCCGCCAGCAGACCTACACCAGTCCCGGCACTCGCGCGCAGGAAGTCGCGCCGCGTACAGCGTTGTCGTCCCATGTTCGAACTCTCCATTCTGGTCTCAAGCTCTGTATCGATGGGTCCAATAGCAAACCCGCTCGAGAAAGCCCAGACTCGAAATCTTGCTGCTTGGTAGCACGAGTTCGGGGGGATGTTAGCGTCATCAGGGGCACGGAGTTCCGGGCCGAGACACCCGGCGGCTCAAGGCACCAGATCTTCCTCCCACCGCTCCGCGTCAGCCGGAGTCCTGCCCTCCAGCAATGCCACAAACGCATTCAGGGCTTTTCGAGCGTCTCCCAAGGGATAGTAGAACGCGTCCCAGTTATCGCTGTCCTCCCCGTCATGGTTCGGAATCACATAGTCAAAATGCCACGCCTCCTTAAGTTCGATGCACGCGCTCGTCGCGCGGGTCTCGATATTCGCCAAATCGTTCAAGGAAAGATCGGATTTTTGGCGGCGCGCACGTCGCAGAAGTTTGCGCCTCATAATGTCCGCAACCAGATTCGCCAGCGAGACATTCCTCTCCGGCGACTTAAGGAAGACGATCTCTTCCCTCGACAGGGGAGAAAGGAAGATACTGAGCCGATCGATGCCGGCCAGGCGTGGATGGGTCTGAAGGGCTCGGCCCACAAACGGATTTCCCTCAAAGAAAGCGTTGCTCGTTTCGAGCAGGGTGCGCAACTCCTCGATGTCGACAGCCTGCAGGTCGCCCCGCACGTCCAGGACCGCGTAGCGAGGCTCCGCGCCTAGCGCCTCGATCTGGCTCCGCATGCGGAAATGGTAGTCCTCGCCGTCCACTTCGCCCGGACGCGGTGCCCGGCTGTTGTAGAGAACCAGCTTCTGAAGTCCGCGACGAAGCTCTGGATAAAACCTTCCCAGCGCCTTATCGAGTGGGCTCTTCCCGACGCACGATGGCCCGGATAGGATGACCAGCTTTTTCGAAACATGACTATTCATTGTCCACCTTCCGACACTACAGTCTTCTTGGTCGCGCGGGATGGATACCAGATGGGACGCACCTCTCTCAAAAAGATCTCCGCGGTCTTGGGGCCGACAAACTTGAACTCCTGCAATCGTGCTGAGAGCTCCTCCGGAGTTCTTGACTGCGCAAGAAGATTGGTGAGCGTGCCGTAGCGCTCCTTCAGCTCCTGCGAAACGTGCAGGAGCTTCGTCGCCGTCGAGAAATCATAGCGGACGTAATGGGCCTCATCGAGCAGCCGGACAAGCTCATCCCAGCCGGCGCGGAGGATGGCCTCAGGGCTCAGCAACCGAGCCGCCGCCAACGTCCGGAAAGCGCGCTCGGCAATCGGCTGTTGAATCGGCTTTCCGAAAAGCAGACACGCCAAGAACCATTTGAAGAGTTCTTCCTCCTCCTTCGACGACAGGCGGATGCCCAGGTCTTCGGCAATGTGTGTTCGCTCGCTGCCCATCTTTTAGCTCGGAAGGGGCTGAGCCCCCGGATTCCACTTTCAGGACCGGGGTGTGCGGACGCCTGAACAGCCGTGGGCCTACCCAAAGTGCACTCCACGACGGGGGTGCGTTGGTCGCCGGTTCTTATTCGCCCTGAACGTTGTATTTCTTGCGGAGACGGTTGTAACGCTGGAGTAGCGCCTTTTCGTGGCGCACTTCATCTCGATAAAAGCCCTCAAGAACCTTTTTGAGTGCGGCGTCTTCGCAAAGCGCTGCGGCCTGCTGGTAGGTCTTCTGCGCTTCCCGCTCCGCTTCCAAGGCCTCTTTGAATATCAAGAACATCCGCATCGTCTTTTCTGGCATATCCTCGAGCAAGGCATCCCTCCCTCGGCGCGGTCGAGGCATCCACAAGCTGCCGGCCGTTTTTGACTAAAGCATACTTTATCAGCGAAATCAATTCGCGCCCGATCGTGTCCCAAGCCAGGTCAGGGAGCCGGGACTCAGCTCCAAGCTCGCTGTCCTGACGGGCGGTGGCAGAGTTCCGGGCAGCGCTACCCGGCGATTAAGTGCCTGATCTCAAGGCACTTGTCAGCGCCACTTACTCGTTACAACGAATATCGTGATGACGCATCTAATCGAATGGATTGACCCAGGCGGGAAGGAGGGAATTATGTTGGTTCCGGTCGAGACGGAAATCACCGATCGAATGTCTTTTCCTGTCCACGAGTTGGTTGCCCGGCGTTGGAGCCCCAAGGCTTTCAGCGCGCGCCCGGTCGAGCCCGAGAAACTGCGCAGCCTCTTTGAGGCTGCGCGTCTGGCGCCTTCCAGTTACAATGAACAACCGTGGCGGTTCATTGTCGCCACACAGGGCCAAGGGGCCGAGTTCGAGCGCATTCTCAGCACTCTCATGGAGGGAAACCGTCAGTGGGCGCAGCATGCTCCCGTGCTGATCCTCTCCGTCGCCACGCTGATCGGCGAGCGGACGGGCAAGCCCAACCGTCACGCCTGGCACGATTTGGGTCAGGCGATTGCTTACCTGACTTTGCAGGCCACCGAACTGGGACTCTACGTCCACCAGATGGGCGGTTTCGACGTCGAGCTTGCCCGCCAACGGCTGCAGATCCCCGAAGGTTACGAACCGGTAGCCGTGATCGCCCTTGGTTACCTCGACGAAGCGCAGGGCACCAGCATGCCCCCGCGCAACCGCAAAGCCGTTGAGGATCTTGTCTTCTCCGGCCGCTGGGGGCAGGCAACCGAGGGATTCTAAGTTTCCTTTCAGGAGGACCCAATGTTCGCAAAGCTCTTCAAAACCGAAAATGACGGAGTGCTGACCCTGACTCGAGTGGTCCTGGGCGTGGTGTTTTTCGCGCACGGCGCGCAGAAGATGCTGGGTTGGTTTGGCGGTTACGGTTATAGCGGCACGATGGGCTTCTTTACCCAAGCCATGCACATCCCGGCCGTTTTCGCCTTTTTGGCCATCGCGGCGGAATTCTGCGGTGGGCTGGTACGTATCCTGGGTCTGCTCAGCCGTATCGCGGCGCTGGGCATCATCACCAACATGATCGTGGCGGTGGTGATGGTGCACTCCAAGGTGGGCTTCTTCATGAACTGGTCCGGCACGCAAAAGGGTGAGGGCTTCGAATATCACCTGCTGGCCATCGCGCTGGCTCTGGTGACGCTGATTCGCGGCGCCGGAGCGCTTTCTCTTGACCGCCTAATCTCTTCGCGCCTGGCACACGAGCACGGCAGCGATGTCCCGCACGCGAACGCCGAGTCGCTGTCCCGCGCTTGACGGTCGAGCGACGTCTGCCGCGAGCAAAGGCCATTGTCCACTCATTAGAGGTGGGCCTTTTTGTCTTGCATTCCACCGCGACATGGAGTAAGAAGAAGGTATGCTAACGGGAGGGGGTATGACTCCACCGGGCATGCATACGACGCACGGATAATCACACCGCTCTTGCGGTGCGTACCGGCGGCGCTCCCGCATGGCGGGACGCCCACGGCGTCAAGAAAAGTGAGGAAAAGGGGAGCTAAGCGTAGCTCCCCTTTCCTTTTGGCACGACACGTCGCGCAACACCTCCGGCCATCCCTTTCCTGTCGCCAGCTCCCCAGTTCTTGCACATTTATCGTGAACCCTAGTAGCTCCCTGAAAGCCCTCCGAGCCGGCTATGGAAACGCGAATCGGCGTCAGGCAAACTCCAACCAGCGCAGCCCAGACCAGGCAGGCCAGCGGCGGGGGCATCCCTGGTGCTAGACGGGCAGTACAGGCTCTCGCACGGGCGGCTACTCTTCTTCGAGTTCCTTGGCGAAAACACTGTAGCCGGGATTGGGAGGGAACATTTCGGCCAGCAGCTTCATGCGCCGGCGAAGCGCGGGGACAGGCAGGTGTTCCGGCCCGACGCGCACTTGAACGTCGTGCCAGAGGCCGTGCATATACTCGGCCGCGGTGCTGACAAAAGAGGTGTCGCGGTAACGTTCGAAGCGGCTGTGTCCCTGCCGCCTGATCCGCGTGGAGACCAGGGGCTGCTTGGCGGCCAGAGCGTCTTCATCGATTTCGCCGGTTACCCCGGCGCGCAGTTCTTCCTCGAGAAGCAGCGAGAAGCGCTCCATCTCTCCGCCCGAGAGCCGGGGCCGCAGCAATTCCGCCACGCTGGCCAGGAACTCGAACCCGGTGTCATGGGCGTCGAGTTCCCGGCAGGCCAACACCAGCGAGATCTGCTTTTCCATCTCCACCCAAACGGCGGAGTGCGTCTCGCCTTTGGGCTTCGAGAAGCTCACCAGGTCACCCGCCTCGGAGCACTCGATGTAGGGCACCGCCAGGACGCGCAATTTCCCCAGCCGCTGGGCGATGGTATCCGGCACGGCCTGCGCGGGTTCGCGGACCATCGTGCGGTCCTCCGCCGGGGTAAGGGTGACGGCGGCGGGCTCGATTTACAGACTGGGGCTTGCGCTGCTGGACAAAAATGAGCCGTGGAAAGTGCTCAAGAGAAGCGAGGAATGGATTCTCGGACCGAAGGAAAACTACGAAAGAATCGGCGACGTGGGAGATGTTGTCCGAGACGTTCTACCGGGATGTCTCGATGTGGAGTGCTGTGGCTCCCCTACGATGCAGCGTATCCGTACAGCAACCCCCCGTGGACCCGGCCGATGCGGACGTCAAGAAGGCGATTGGACGCAAGCTGCGCGCCCGGCAGCACGATCTTGAGGTAATTGCTGCTCAGCGCCACACGCTCGTCTTCCTGAACTTCGTCCAGAGTTATCGCCGAGAGCGTTTGCCCGATCTGCGCCGCGAGGAAAGCCCTGCGCTTAGAAGCAATCAAGGCCCGCATTTCCGCGCCGCGCTCGTGAATCACCCGGCCATTCAGGTGGCCGGGACGGGCCGCGGCGGCCGTTCCTGGCCGCGCGGAGTAGGGGAAAACGTGGAGGTAGGTGAAGGGAAGGGACTCGACAAGCCGCAGGCTCGCTTGATGGTCTTCGATGGTTTCGCCCGGGAATCCCACCATCACGTCGGCGCCGATGCCGCAGTTGGGGATCTGCTCGTGGATTGACCGGAGGCGCTCCGCGTACTGAGCCGTCCAGTAGCGCCGGTTCATCAAGCGTAGGATGCGGTCTGAACCGCTCTGCAAGGGCACGTGGAAATGCCGAGCCATCCGCGGCTCCCGCGCCACTAGGCGGATCAGGTCCGGCGTGACATCCATGAGCTCGATCGAGCTGAGGCGCAGGCGGGCGATCGTGGTCTCGTTGAGAATGCGCTCGAGCAAGCCGAGGAAGGGAATCGGGCGGCCGAGGTTCTTCCCGTAACTCCCCAGGTTGATGCCGGAGAGGACGATTTCCTGGTAGCCGGCGCGCTCGAGCTCGCGCACCTGCTCGATCACTTTCCCGGGCACGAGGCTGCGGCTCGGCCCGCGCACCTGCGGAATGATGCAGAAGGAACAGCGGGCAGCGCAGCCGTCTTGCACCTTGCGTGTGGGGCGTGTGTGGTCGTCCGGAAACACAGGCGCGAAGTGGAACTCCTCGGTGATCTCGCCCACGAGAACGGTAGCGGAATCTGTCGCACGGGACTCGGGACTCGCGACTCGGGGCTCGGGGTTCAGAATTCTGAATTCTGAATTCTGAATTCTTTCTCCTAACTCCTGAATCCTGACTCCTGAATCCTGCTTTTTCAGCAGCTCCGCCACCAGATGCTTATGCGAATTCCCCACCACCCACGCCACACCCGGCAACTTGGTGATTTCCTCGGGCGCGCGCTGCGCGTAGCAGCCCGTCACAAGGATGCAGCACGCGGGGTTCGCGCGGTGGATGCGCCGGATTATCTGGCGAACCTCGGCGTCGGCGGTGGCTGTCACCGTACAGGTGTTCAAGACAGCGACTTGGCTCACCTCCGCCGCCGGGGCCTCGACGAGCCCGCTCTCCAGCAACTGCCGCTTGAGCGCCGTGCCGTCGGCCTGGCTCGCCCGGCATCCGAAGTTGATGACGTGGAACGTGGACATCAGGATGAGCTCCCATTTTAGCGAGCTTTGGTGAGATGTGTCATGGCGATTTTGCCTCGACCGGAGGTTACTTGTGGGCCAGACCTAGTGCCGTTCCAACTATTTCTCCCTATTCCCGAGTGCAGCAATCTCATCCGGTGTGGAAAGTTCCCAGCCTTAGCGCTTGGGCCGAATAATTTTGACCGGCACAAGGCTGGGGCGAGGCGAGGAGAAGTGCCTGCGGGCGTCTCCACCCTGGTTGCGGGCACACCACGCCCCACAGAAGGATGCTGGATGAGGGTGGGGATCAGACGGGCGTTGGGGACGCTGACCGCCGCTGCTGGAAGCACTCGCGGCAGTAAACGGGCCGACCCTGGGTCGGCTTAAAGGGGACGGTGGTCTCCTTGCCGCACTGCGAGCACTTGGTCGTGGTCTCGGCGCGGGGATACCCCGGGCCGGAGCCCGACTGGCTCCGCTTGGACTTGCAGTTCTTGCAGCGCTTTGGTTCGTTCTTGAAGCCCTTGTCGGCGAAGAAGAGCTGTTCCCCGGCGGTAAAGACGAACTCACTGCCGCACTCGACACACTTGAGGACTCTATCCCGATATTCCATGTAAAACTCCCTTTGCTGGAAGCAAGCCCTGCCTGTTCAGTGGTCCGGTGGGGCGGAAAAGCGGCCCCCGACCTCTTCTTCGACCCGACCGTTCCGCGACTAGACTCAATCCGATTCGTGCCTGGCCTTCTTGCGGCTCCTCTTGCGAGCCAAGGCCTCTTTCACTCG
>JAIQGH010000010.1:43447-44256 GCA_020072655.1 Terriglobia bacterium
AAGAGTGTTTCTTGATCTCTTTGATGATGTCTTCCTGCTGGACCTTTCGTTTGAAACGGCGAAGAGCGTTTTCCAACGACTCACCGTCCTGAAGTCGAACTTCAGCCAAAGGCTAACACCCCCATTTCCGTCGTAGGTTATGATTGCCCACTTACAGCAAAGGGTAGAGCAATTCTCGTCCATTCAGGCATCGCAAGTCAAGGTCATTCTTCCGCATTTTCCGATACTTGTTCGCGCGCAGCGGCTTCTTGACCACCGCCGAGGGTTATGTTACGGTCTGCGACGCGCACCCCGACGCAGGACACATCCCCGGCGATGCCATGGCCGAAATACTCAAACTCGAAACCTCGCGCCTGGAGTTTGTCCTCGAATACTCCGCCCGGATGATTCTCGCCGGCAAGGTCGTGGCTGTTCCGACGGATACGTTCTACGGTCTGGCGGCGGACCCGTTCAACCTGGCCGCGGTGTGCGAAGTGTATCGCCTCAAGCGCCGGAGCGGGGAGCGGCCGCTGCCGCTGCTGGTCGAGTCGGTGGATCAGGCTGCCGACCTCGCTCACGACCCGCCCCGCCTCTTCTTCACGCTCGCGCAGCGCTTCTGGCCCGGGCCGCTGACCCTGGTCGTTCCGGCTTCGCGGCAGATTCCCTTGAAGGTGACGGCCAACACCGGCAAGGTGGGCCTCCGCTGGCCGAAGGCGCCGATCGTGTTGGGCCTAATCGCCGCCTGCGCGCGGCCGCTTACCGGCACCAGCGCCAACCTCTCGGAGCGCCCCGCCTGTTCGACGGCGGACGAGGTCAACGACCAGTTGGGC
>JAIQGH010000011.1:0-10344 GCA_020072655.1 Terriglobia bacterium
AAAAGGTCGAGGTGGGGCAACACGGTCTGCTGATATCGCAAGGCTGGCAGCGCGGCTTGCTTCTGCCCCAGGTGCCGAATGAATGGAAGTGGGACCGCGAGGAGTTCCTCGAGGAGACCTGCTTGAAGGCTGGCCTTCCGCCGGACGCCTGGAAGCACGGGGCGAGAATCCAGGCCTTCACAGCGCAAGTCTTTGGTGAGCCACACCCGGCTGCCCAACTCTCTCCCCACGCAGCCTGAAGGGCCTTACTGTTCCCGAATCAAGGGGAGCGCGCGACCTACACGCCTCCTCCCTGATCCTGCGCCCGCATCGCCGGGGCCGGATACCTATTCGAGCTCGACGCCGTCGCCGAGGGAAATCTCGCGGATGCTCTGGACCACCATCCCCACCGACGCCTTCTCCTGCACGGAGAGGATCACCAGCTCACCAATGTTCTCGCGCGGCGGTTCCGGCAGAGTCAAGAAGCCCGCGTGGGTGATGTCCCGGAAGATGCGGAAGACGCGGTAGCGCTGCCCCGGGCTGACGCCGTCCGACTGGCCGAGGTTCACGTAGACCGTCTTCCCCACACCCACATAGGGCAAGTCGTTCGTGGCCGCGGTAATGGCCCCCGCCCGCTTGCCGTTGGAAGGCGCAAAGCGGTCGAGCGGCGCGCGCGGCGCGTATTCCGGAATCGGACGGGGCTGATAACGGATCGCCACGTCGCCCGGGCGGACGGATCCACAGGCGAAGGTCACTTGGGCCACTGCGCCATGCGGAGTGACCGCGATCACCTTGGCCCTGCCGACGTCCTCATACGCGGTGCCCAGAGAGCGCATCGCGCCTCCCTGGCCAGGCAGCCAGCGCACACGCATCAGTTCCTTCGCCGAGCGCACGAGCGAAAACTCGCTGCCCACGGAGATCGTTGTGCTGCCGCTGCGGCTGCGGATGTAAACGTAGCTTCCCGTCGCAAACTGGTGCAACGCGTCGCGGAAGTCGTTGTCCGCACCGTCAAAGACGTAGAGATCGTTTGAGAGCGGCGTCGCGGCGATGAACCCTGAACATTCCATCTCCGATGGCGTCGCCGCAGGTAGAGGAGCGGGCGCAGCGGCTTCCTGCTGCTGGGCGGGCGCCCGAGTCGCAGTGAGCAGGAACAACACTCCAGCCAAGCCGATTAGTTTGTGGGACACGGAGTTCCTCCTGTCTTACCCAAGACTGGCGCGGGTGCCTGTGGCCCCTAGAAGCGGCCGACGGGCTGCACCCCTCTTGGCCTAGAGTTTACAACACCTTACGCCAAAGTCAAGCGAAAGCCGATGCACAATCCCAGCACCCCAACCGCAACCTAAGTCGAGCAGGCGACTGTGGCAAAAAGGGGCAAATCGCTGGCCGAAGTCGGATGTCAGGGATAGCGTCGTGCCGACGGAATGAATGGGTGTAGAATCAGACCGGGCACGGGGGGGCCGAGCCCCAGCTTCGTATCATGTTAGGGTGCCGGTCGACGCGGCCGGACCCGCGCCGGGTCCCGAGCCGGCGGGAGGATAGGTTATGTCAAGAACCAGGAAGATTGCGCTAGGAGTTCTCATCGTCTTGGCGGTCATTGTCGTCGCGCTGGTGATGGTCGTCCCGATGCTGGTCAATATTGACCGGTATCGCCCGCAGGTTATCGCGCACATTCAGGAGGAGACCGGGAAGCCTGCCGAGATTGGCAAGCTGACCCTTACCGTCTTCCCGACTCTCTCCATTCGTGTGGACGCTTTCGCGCTGCGCAACCCCGCGGGATTTCCCAAGGATTACCTGGTCAAGGCGCGGCGCATTTACGCTGTTGTGGATCGCCAAGCACTGTGGAATCGACAAGTCATCATCAAGTCACTGGAGCTCGACCAGCCCGTCATCCGAATGCTCTCCGACGTGCGCGGCCACTGGAACTTCGAAAATCCGCCCAATCCCGCGAAGCCTGCAAAGTCCGGCGACAATTCGCCGTCTTCGTTCACCCTGGGGGTGATCTCCAAGGTCAGCATCAAGGGCGGCGATCTCACCGCGGCTAACTTGCTGGCGTCCGGGCGGCCCGGCCCGAATTTCTTCGAGGCGCACGGAGTTTCGCTTGACCTCTCAGACGTAGATATCAACGCCTTCGTCGCCTCTGAGTCCGCGTCCCTGGCGCCGAGGCCCGAGGCGTTTTGGGGCGGAGCAAGCCCCGCCCTTACGAAATCCGCAGGGATCGGCCTCGGAGCCACGATGCTTTTTGCGGCAACCGAACAGGTCAAGCCCGCGGCGCAGGGAACCTTGAGCGCGAATTCGCTGCGCTTCGGAACGATCGAAGCGACTTCCGTAAAGACGAAGCTGCGTCTCTTCCCCAAGCAGGTTTTCTTGGACGATCTCAACTTCAAGTTCTATGGCGGAAAAGCTTCCGGAACACTCTCTTTCAACTTCGCGGGCCAGAACCCCCGCTATTCGACGAACGCCCGGCTGAGTGGCGTGGACGTGGCCAAATTGCTCGAGGCGTTTCCGGACGCGCGCGGCAAGATGACGGGCACCATGGACGGCAACATGAAGCTCAGCGGTGAAGTCACCCACTCCCCGGACCCGCTCGCCGGCATGCGCGGCACTGGCCAGTTGAGCATCAAGAACGGCAAGCTGCCCAGCCTGCAACTAAACCGGAACCTGATGACGCTGGCGCGCCTCTCGAACCTGGGCGCGGCGGCGGGTGACCCCTCCTCGTTTTCCTCCATGGCCGCCGACTTGAACATCGCGGAGGGGCGAATCACCAGCAACAAGGTCACGATCATCGGGAACGGTGTGGATGTGGATGGCGCGGGGACCATGGCCATGGCGGGCGCGGGAAGTCTGGATTATGAGGGCACCGGCAAGATCCTCGCGGGCCAGAATCCCGTCACCGGTCTGCTGGCAGGCCTTTCCGGCGCCACCTTTGCCGACGGAAAGCTCACCCTTCCCTTTAGCATCGGCGGCACCCTGGAAAAGCCCCAATTCAAACTGACGAACGCGCGCCAAGGTCAGATGGGCGCCCTGCAGGGCTTGCTCGGCGCCAAGGGTCAGCAACAGGCGGGCGCGCAGGGCCAGCCCCAGCAGCAGACTCCCGCTGACCTCGTGCAGGGCCTCGCGGGAATGTTCAAGAAGAAGCAGTCCACCCAGCAGCAGACGAAGTGAGCCGCATGCGCCGGGTGGCCCCTCGGCTGGCGCAGAGCGCAGCTCTGCGGTCACGAGTGGGTAGCGCAACATTCGCCTTCCCAATGTTGCGGCATTTCTATGTCTTACGAACGTCTGGAGAAGCCGCAACTTCAAGAAAGCGGAAGTTGCGCTACCTGCTGGTGAGGCACGGGTCCGTGCGGGAGATCGCAGGCCCCACAAATTCAGGGTTGGCGCCAGCCAGCGAGCTGAAGACGTAAATTCTTCCTCCCAGGCGCAATCGTTGCAGGACGCAAGCCTGCACTTCTGTCATAGAGCGTCCCTATATGCAACAACTTCCGTGGAAAACGCATCTCTTCTCTGCGAAAGGAATGCCGGTTGCTTCCCCACATCGCCGTGCGCGCGACAGGGAGGAAACAAGGAGGCGTGGTGTATCACCGGGGGTGATTGTAGCGAATTATCTCTATCTGCAAATCTTAATGCCAAGGGAGGGAGATGATGTTCAGGATGACTCGAGGAGTTGTGTTGCGGCTCGCGCTCGTGCTTGCGGGAATGAGTTTTTTCTCAGCTACTGCGGCTGCTGAGGGTTTCAGATTGTCCGCCGTGGGCAGCGGATCGTTTCTTTTCGGTGAGAAACTCTTCACTCGCGTCAACGAACCTTGGCGTTCCGACTTCGCCGACGGAGGTAGGGTTGCGATCGCGGGGGAATATACGGCCAATAAAGTTATCGGGTTCGAAGCCGGGTACGCTTATGGACGGAATAATCTCCGGCTCTCCAACGTTACGGAAAACATCGCAACCGGGTATGGAGTGCAACTCCAGCGAGTCAATGGCAATCTGATGATTCACAGCCCGGTCAAGCTCATCGGCCTTCAGCCGTATGCCACAATCGGGGCTGATTATAACCGTTTCGGCCCCACGAGCGGGGCCAAAACGCTTGCTGCGACGGAGGGTTTTGCCGGTGCCCCCGCCCAGCTCGAGGCCAGCAACAAGTTTGGCTTCAACGCCTGCGGAGGCGTCGAATGGTACATCGTGCGGGCTTTCGCGGTCCGCCTCGACGTGCGCAACCACCTGACCGGAACCCCCCGCTTCGGGTTAAATCAGGCGCAATTCCCCGTCACCGGCACGACGAACAACGTGGAAATCTCGGCGGGGTTCACGATCCACTTCGGCGACTAGGATCCGGGGTGGGAGCCCGTGGGATCGCCTCCGTCTCCGCCCAAGAGACGCCCGCGTCTCCATTTGGAATCGGGGTATCGCAGAGTTTGTGCCTTTCAAACTCTGCGGCTCTTGATTTGTAAACCGCTAAAAAGCCGCAGAGTTTCTGAGAAGCGAAACTCTTCGCTACCCGCATCTGAACGACGCTTCGGTTCTGGCAATGGACCAAATCGGTTGACTGCACGTCCTGCTGCAGAGAGATCGCAGAGCTGCGCTCTGCGCCAGCCGGCGATAGGGTTGCGCGTGCCACAAGGATCGCGCGGCGTCCCCGGGCGAGGCGCGGGGCATTATCGCGGGTGTCCCACAGGAATCAGGTAAAGAGGCCGACAATCGCCCTGCAGTGCCAAGGCGCCGTGAAGGGCGTCATCGTCGAACGCCCCGATCGGCACTCCACCCAACCCGAGCGCGGCGGCTTCCAGAAGCAAGTTTTCCGCGGAATGCCCCGCCTCCATATGGACATAACGGGGAGTCCGAGCTGGGCCGTACTTGCGGGAGGTCCGTTCGTAAACCGCGGCTATCACGAACACCGCCGGAGCCTGGGTGATGGCCTCCTGTTCAAGCGCGGCGCGGCGCACGGCCGCTCGCAGGTCGCGGTCGGATAGTTGGACGAGCCGATGGCCCTTTGGTTCGTAGTGGTAGAAACCGCTGGTGGTCGCCACGTAGATTTCGAGCGGGTACAGCGCTCCCGCCGAAGGAGCGGTCCGCAGGCCGTCCGGATGAGTGATGCCCTGCGCCGCCCAAAGGAGTTGCGAGAGTTCTCGTTCGCTGAGAGCTTCACGAGTGAATTCCCGGACCGAGCGCCGGCGCGCCAACGCTTCCTCCACTGATATCCTCCCCTTTTGCTCCGGCGGCGGAAGTTGCACGATGTTTGCAGAACGTGATTTGGCTTGAATCATGGCAAGACCTGCTTCCCAAGACAGCGCGACACCTGCCAGAAATACAAGGAGGGAAACAGCAAATACCCTTTTCATGCTTGCGTGGACCTCCTCCGGGGGTTCGTCTCGCGTCCTCTGCTGGGGCACAGTGTACCTCGCCTCGGGAGGCCGCGCACCCCCGACCTGCTGGCCACGCTCGATCCTGCCAAAGCGTCGCGAGGAATTCCCTCCACGGTGTGGCCGCAGCGTCTCGGTGGGTCGCGGGTGGCGCATACATCGCGGCTTTTGCGATGTGTGCGATCAGGGGAAGCAGAGTAGGGCAGAGTTTGTGCACTTCAAACTCTGCGGTTCTTTGGTTTGGGAACCGCTAAAAAGCCGCAGAGTTTCCGGGAGGGGAAACTGTGCGCTACCCGATGTGCCCCCGATCACCCGAGATCGCAGAACTGCGCTTAGCGCCAGCCCGTCCGGCTGCACAGAGATCGCGTGTCACGGCCCAGGGCCTCTTTGCCAATGGCCGCGCAGGTTGGAGACGGCTAAACTGATGAGGTGATGACCTTGTGCCAGTGCTCGGACAAATCAGTCCCTCCCGTGGCGGCTATGGTCGTCCACGGTTGCACCGCCTTGCGGCAGCGGATCGGTCGGCTCGACCGACCCGCGGGCGTTGTTGTCGGCTGCGGAAGCGGCGACGAAGTGGTGTACCTGCGCCACATGCTGCGCAGCGACCGCGTTGTAGGCGTGGACATGCTTCCCGCTTTTTCTAATGCCGCCCGTCGTGAGAGTTGTGTCGCGATGGGGGATGCCCAGAGCTTACCCCTCGAATCCGAGGCCTTCGATTTCGCCGCGGCATTTCATTCCCTGGAACACGTTGGGGATCCGCGTCGGGCTCTCGGCGAAATCTGGCGAGTTCTGCGTCCGGGGGCGTGGTTCTACGTTGGCGTGCCTAACAAGTCGCGTCTTGTCGGATATCTAGGGTCGTTTGACGCCACCACTTGGCAGAAAATCACTTGGAACCTGACAGACTGGAAGGCGCGGCTCCTGGGACGATTTGACAACGAGTTGGGTGCGCATGCAGGATTCGGACGACTCGAGCTAGTCCAGCTCCTTGAAGAACGCTTTACAAACGTACAACTTCTGACGGAGGAGTTCGTGCGCTTCAAGTACGCTGGCCGCCTCCCCAAGAGGGTGCTGGACCTATTGCTCGCACCCAAAATCTTAGACTACGCAGTTCCTGCGCACTACGCCCTCTGCCAGAAGCCACGGTAGCGGGCAGCCACGGCACCGGATTTCTGCCGTGGCCTTCCTCAGGGCCGCGGAGTTGAAGCCCGCTGAGGCATGCCTCGGGGTAGAAGTTCTTAAGGAAGGTCCTGGCGAGTTAATCGCGCCGCTTCAACACGGGCGGGTTGTCGTCACCCTGGCTCGTGCTCTTGTCGCTGCCGGTCTGCGTTTGGGTGGAATCATTCGGCGCACGTTTCTCCAGGGTGGGGCCGGACTGCTCGTGCTTCTTGAGCGAGGCCACGACGGTGGTCAACCGCGCCTTCACGTCGTTGAATTCCGAGGTGGTGACCAAGTACTGGGGCCGGCTGGGGAGGATTTTCTCAATCTCCTCCTGACACTTAATAATCCGATCCGGGGTGGGTGGGTGGTCCGAGAAAACCTTGGGCACGCTGCCCGGTTGTCTCCGCTCTTCATTGATAACCTTGCTGAAGAAGGTAACGTAGGAAGACGGATCGTAACCCGCCTTGTACATATACTGGAGGCCCAGAAAGTCGGCTTCCGCCTCCGCATTGCGGCTGAACTTGAGGAAGGCGACCGGGATTCCGAAGTTCATGGCGCTGGAAATCCCCATGTAGACCGGATAAGTCATGGGGACAAAAATCAGGGGAATCGTGGCGTACTGGAGCAGCGTCGCCTTGGTCATCTCCGAGGCCCAGTGGCGTGCCGCCACGTGCGCGATTTCGTGAGCGATCACACCCGCCACCTGGTCTTCCTCATCGGCCGCTTGCACCACTCCGGAGTTGACAAAGAGGAATCCCCCCGGCAGGGCGAAAGCGTTGATCTCCGGCGAGTCGATGACGCGCACCGTCAAGGGAATCGTCAGGTCGGAATTACGCGCCACGTTTTGGGCAATCCGGTTGACGTATTCGGTCACCACCGGATCCTTGATCATTTTGGCTTGCTTCTCGATCTCGCTGGCGTACTGCTTGCCGATGGCGATTTCCTTTTCCTGGGAGATGATGGACTTGTGAGCCACCTTGCGGTTGCCGATATCGTTGACGTCGGCCTTGTCGCCTCCCGCCAAAGCTCCGGGCGCCAGGGCCAACAGCCCTGTCGTCAGAAGGATGCTGACCGCCTTCGTGATTCTCATCGTACTGCCCTCCGGCCTCATCGCTGAACGCTGCCTTCCCGGCGCACTCCCCCGCGCCAGTCGAGACGCCTATCCTTGCTACTCCCATTGGATTGTCTCCGATGCCCCCAGGTTGCATGAGAAACCTGCCGATTTTCAAACGGCTGTCGCGGCCGGCCAGACGCCGGGGCTTTCCCGCAGCTTGCCTGGGACCGCGGCGGGTGGCAACGTCCGCTTGCCGGGAAGGGAGCCGACTTTGCTATAATTCCGACGCGCGGGGACAGATTCTCTCGGGCAGTTTCTTGAGCAAAATGACCCCAACCAACGGTTCACCACCAAGGCACAAAGACACCAAGGAAGACCGGAAGGCAGGAAGCAGAAACCAGGAGTGCCCAGCTCACTGTCTTCCGTTCACTTGACTTGGACTTTTCTTTGTGTCTTGGTGTCTTGGTGGTGCATCTCCGGGGTTAACGAATTTCATCCGGGTTTGGCTCGATATCAGCCGAATCCCATTGCCTTTCAGTAGGACGCACAGCGGTTCATCGAGGTGGTGCCATGCTCTTCCCGACGACCCATGACACGCTGGTTTGTCTGCTCGCGGGAGGCGCGGGCGAACGCCTGATGCCGCTCACCCGCGAGCGCGCCAAACCGGCCGTGCCCTTCGGCGGAATCTACCGCATCATCGACCTCACGCTCTCGAACTGCATCAATTCCGACCTGCGGCGCATCTTCGTGCTGACCCAGTACAAGGCGCTCTCCCTCAACCGGCACATCCGCGAAGGCTGGTCCGTGCTCCCCTCGGAGCTCGGCGAGTTCATCCAGGTCCTGCCCCCCATGATGCGCGTCGGTGAATACTGGTACCGCGGAACCGCCGACGCGATTTTCCAGAATCTCTATTCCATCGGCAGCGAGACCTGCAAGTACGTGCTGATCCTCTCCGGGGACCACGTCTACAAAATGGACTATCGGCTGATGCTGAAGCAGCACGTCGACGCGGGCGCGGAAGTCACCATCGGCTCGATCATGTTTGACGCCGCGGAGGCCTGCCGGTTCGGCATCCTGGAAGTGGACTCGCACGGGCGAATCGTCGGCTGGCAGGAAAAGCCCACCGATCCCAAGCCTTCGCCCATCAACCCGGAAAAGTGCCACGTCTCCATGGGCATCTATTGCTTCGACAAGGAACTGCTGATTAGGTGTCTGCTGGAAGATGCCGAAGACCTAAACTCCACCCATGACTTCGGCCGGGACATCATTCCCAAGCTCATCGGCCACCACCGCGTCAACGTCTTCAACTTTGTGGACGAGAACCTGAAGGAGTCCCAGTATTGGCGGGACGTGGGGACCATCGAGGCCTACTACGAGGCCAACATGGATCTGGTCTCCGTGACGCCTGTGCTCAACCTGTACGACGCCCACTGGCCCATCCGCACGTACCAGCGGCAGTATCCGCCCGCCAAATTCGTGTTTGCGCAGGAAGGCCGGCGCATGGGCATCGCCGTCGATTCGCTGGTCTCCTCGGGGTCCATCGTCTCCGGCGGCCGCGTCACCAACTCCATCCTCTCGCCCGACGTGCGCGTCAACAGCTATACGGAAATCGAAACCTCCATCCTCTTTTCCCACGTCGAGATCGGGCGCTACGCGCGCATTCGGCGCGCCATCATCGATCGCCATATCCACATCCCGGAGCGCACCGAAATCGGCTACAACCTGGAAGAAGACCGCAAGAAATACCACGTCACGGAGACCGGGATTGTCGTGGTCGCCCCCGAACAGCGGATGTTCGAAGAGCCGGAGTAGGGACTAGGGGTTAGGGGTTAGGGATTGGGGACTAGGGGCTAGCCGCCGCGATCTCGGGTGCGTGTGATTTTCGGAGAGACTGAATCAGTCCATTGAGCATCCTTCCGACTTCCTGAATCTGACTTTGGAGTTCTCCGCTCTGTCGTTCGGAAAGAAGAAAAGCTAAGCCGCGGCTCATTATGACATGCGTTTCCAGTTCCATGAGAGATCCCCTCGCGATCAGAAGGAATTGAATGTACTCCTTGGTTGTGCCTCTGCCCCACCCTTCGGCAACATTAGCTGGGACTGAAGTCGCAGCCCGACGCATCTGTCCTGTGAGCCCAAACCTCTCGCTCGTGGGGAATGCGTTGGTCTCCTTGTATATGGTGAGCGCTAATCCTACCGCCTTCTTCCAGACCTCAAGTTCCCTGTAGTTCTTCACAGTGGCCCTCCGCATTTTGGTCCCAGCGCCGCTGTCGTGGTCTCCGTCACGACCGGACAATGGAGGCGTGCTCCCTAATCCCTAATCCCCAATCCCTAATCCCTACTGCACGTCCGGTACGGCCGGCAGGAGCGTCCAGGCGGGAATGCGCGCCAGCGCCTCGAGGCGTCGGAGCCAATCCGCGAGCGCCGGGCCGGGGCCGAGAATGCTCGCGCCGTCCAGCACTTCGCGAACCCTCTCGAACAGCGTTTTCGGGGGCGGCAGGTAGACCAGCCTGACCTGCTCGGCGTCGGGGATATCGGCTAGTTTCTTGGCCAAGGCGATGGCGGCGTCGAGCCCGCCGAGTTCATCCACCAAGCCGAGCTGCTTGGCCCGCTCGCCGCTCCAGACGTGCCCCTGCGCGATCTTGTCCACGGCCGCCACGTCCATGTGCCGGCCTTCCGCGACCCCTTTCAGGAAATTGTCGTAGATATCGTGCATGAACTTCAGAATCGCTTCACGCTGCGCAGGGGTGAAGTTCTGGAATGGCCAGTCAATCGAGGAGTTTTCGGTGGTCAAGATGTGGTCTT
>JAIQGH010000011.1:10363-77956 GCA_020072655.1 Terriglobia bacterium
GTCAGCCCCAGCTTCTCGTACAGCCCCAGGCTGTTGAGCTTGCCGCCGTAGACACCGATCGAGCCGGTGATGGTGGCCGGCTCGGCGACGATGCGGTTGGCGGACATAGCAATCCAGTAGCCGCCCGAGGCCGCGACATCTGCCATCGAGACCACGACGGGTTTTTGCTTCTTGGTGAGGAGGAGCTCGCGGCGAATCACTTCCGAAGGGAAGGTAACGCCACCGGGGGAGTCCACGCGCAGGATAACCGCTTTGACCGAGGAATCTTCGCGCGCGCGCTTGAACTGTGCCGCGATGGTATCCGACCCCATCACCGTTTCTCCGAAGGGGCTGTCACTGCTGCGGCCGGGCAGAATCGTGCCGGTGGCGTAAATCACCGCCAGCTTCGACCGGCCGCCGCGCTCCGTCCTATCGAGGTAAGCGCTGGCGCTCAAGCGTGTGTCCTCGTCGTGATTCTTCTGCTTGACGAAATCGCGCACCTCATCCGCGTAGGCCACGCGGTCGATCAGCTTGGTGTCCAAAGCCTGCGGCGCCGTGTAGGGCCCCGCGGCAATCAGTTTCTCCACCTCTTCCGGCTTCAGGCCGCGGACCTCCGCCACGCCTTGCAGGTATTGATGGAAGAAGTCCGCGAGCAGCGTCTGATCCGCTTCACGATGCGCCGGAGTGTATTTCTTCTGCGTATACACGTCGGAGGCATTCTTGTATTCCCCGATGTGGTAAAAGTCGGGGAGGATGCCCAGCTTGTCGAAGGTGCCGCGCAGAAAGGTCGTGGAGGTCATGAAGCCGCGCACGTGCAGGGTCGAGGTGGGGAGCAGCACCACGGTCTGGCAGGCGGAGGCGAGATAGTAGCTGCGATTGGTGCCGAACTCCAGGTAGGCGACGCTAAATTTCCCTGCCCGGTTGAAATCGCGAATCTTCCGGCGGATTTCCTGGACGCTGGCCATGCCCAGCGTTGATTCGCCGACGCGCATTTCGAGTCCGCTGATGCGGGAGTCGCGGGCGGCGCGGTCGAGGCTTTCCACGACCTCACCGACCGTCATCTGCGGGCCAGTCAGGAGCGTGGTCAACGGTTCCGCCGGCGCCCGCTCTTCGATCTGCCCTTCCAAGCGCAGCGTCAGAACCGTGTGGGGAGAGATGCGCCTGGAGAAATACCCCGCGGTGATGATGAGGATCTCCAGCACCAGCGCGATGCCAATCAGCCAGAGAATGACCTTGCCGAGTTTTTTCATCGCGACCTCCGGACGGATACGACCTTGGGACGAACGGGTGGGGAACCCGCCCTTGCTAAGGGATCTTCCCGCGTCAGCCCATTATCCGCCTGCCCTGGGAGATTGCAAACCGCGGTTGCCCGACGAAGGCGAGTCCGCGCATCCTTCTTTCGCCGGACAGGTCAGCGGGCGTGTGTTAAAATTGCGGCTTTCAAAACCTCAATGTGGAGTCATCCTGATGGCGGAAATAGATCTCATTTTTGGGCGTGAAATCCTGGACTCGCGCGGCAACCCGACTGTGGAAGCGGACGTGCACCTGCGGGATGGCGCGCAAGGGCGCGCGGCCGTGCCTTCCGGCGCCTCGACGGGCGAGCACGAAGCGCTCGAGTTGCGCGACGGCGACAAGCGCCGCTACCTGGGCAAGGGCGTGCTGCAAGCGGTCGAAAACATCAACCTCGTCATCGCGCGCGAACTGGGCGGACGCGACGCGAGCGACCAGTCGCAGATCGACCGGCGCATGATCGACCTCGACGGCACGCCCAACAAGGGCAAGCTGGGCGCCAACGCCACGCTGGCCGTTTCCATGGCCGTATGCCGAGCGGCGGCGCGTTCCGCGCACCTGCCGCTTTACCGCTACCTGGGCGGGCTGCAGGCACGGCGCTTGCCGGTGCCCATGATGAACATCCTGAACGGCGGCGTGCACGCCGACAACACCGTGGACTTTCAGGAATTCATGATTATGCCCGTCGGCGCGGAGAGCTTTGCGCAGGCGCTGCGCATGGGCGTCGAGACCTTTCACACGCTGAAGAAGGTCCTCAAGGACAGCGGCTACAACACTTCCGTCGGCGACGAGGGCGGCTTCGCGCCGGCGCTGAAATCGAACGCCGAGGCCGTGGAGTTAATCCTGGAAGCGATCGAGAAAGCCGGCTACTCGCCCGGCACCGACATTTGCCTGACGCTCGACCCGGCGTCGAGTGAAATGTATCAGGACGGCAAGTACGTCTTCTTCAAATCCGACAAGTCGAAGAAGTCGGCCGAAGAAATGGTCGAGCTCTACGCGGACTGGGTGCGCCAGTACCCCATCATCTCCATCGAAGACGGCTTGGCGCAGGACGACTGGGAAGGCTGGAAAATCCTGACGACGGAACTGGGCGGAAAAATCCAGCTCGTCGGCGACGACCTCTTCGTTACCAACACCGACCGGCTCGCGCAGGGCATCGAAGAAGGCGTGGCGAATTCCATCCTCATCAAGCTGAACCAGATTGGCACGGTGACGGAAACCATCGCGGCAATTGAGCTGGCGCGCCGGCACGGCTACACGGCCGTCGTCTCGCACCGCTCGGGCGAAACCGAGGACGCTTTCATCGCCGACTTCACCGTCGGCCTCTACACCGGCCAGATCAAAACCGGCTCGGCGAGCCGGACCGACCGCATCGCCAAGTACAACCAGTTGCTGCGTATCGAAGAAGAGCTCGGCGATTCGGCGGAGTTTCTCGGCAAGGCCGCCGTGAAGTGCGCGTGATCGCCGGACTCGCGACTCGGGACTCGGGAAAGGACAAAAGGCGAACCCAGCGGGGGATGATCACGGTGAAGGACTATAAAGAATTGGAGGTCTGGCAGAAAGCCGTAGACTTGGCTACGTCCCTTTATGAAGTGACAAGAGGTTTTCCGGATACTGAGAAATTCGGACTGGTCGTACAAGTCAGGAGAGCTGCCACCTCGGTGCCTGCCAACATTGCCGAGGGGTGGGGGCGTGGATCGACGAGAGAGTATGTCCAGTTCTTGCACGTGGCCAGGGGATCTCTGCTGGAACTGGAAACTCATCTAATCATCGCGCAGAAGCTGGCCTACCTAAGCCGAGAGCGATCGGAAGTGGCCCATCAACAAGTCAAAAGCATTAGCATGATGCTGAATCGGCTGATCGGAGCGCTGAGGGCTCGTTAGCCTAACCCGACAGGCGAGTCCTCTCTCCCGAGCCCCCAGTCGCGAGTCCCGAGCCCCGAATCCCGAGTTCCGGCCCCTCTGACAGCCTCGGGACCTCCTTCCGCATCAAAGAAAAATGCGAGCCAGGAGCGGGGAACTTTTGACACCCCCAGGGCAGCGTGCCATAATTTGTAAAGCCACTTTGGCGGGGCGCGGAGAAATATGCACACAACCGGCAAGAGAATGGCAGTTGGAAGCAGTCTCCTATTGTTTGGCATAGCAGGTTTGGGGTTGGGGCAAGAAACGCCTGCTGCCGTGCCGGCGGCGAAACCTGCCGAAGCGGCCTCGGCCGCACCCGACCATTCCGCGGCCTACTACCACTACATGCTGGCTCGCCGCTATCGGGAACTGGCGGGAATCAACAACCGCGGGGATTTTGTGGAACGCGCCATCGCCGAATACAAAGAGGCGATGCAGGCGGACCCGGACTCGCTCTTTCTTCGCGTCGAACTCGCGGAGCTTTACTGGCGGATGGGGCGGACGGCCGACGCGGTTCGTGACGCCGAAGCAGTCCTGAAGATCAACCCCAACCAGGAAGACGCCCACCGGCTGCTGGCCAACATTTACTGGCGGAACTTGGGCGAGAGCCAGCCGGACAAGGTCGCCAAAGAGAGCCTGGGCAAGGCCATCGAGCATTTTGAGGCGCTGAGCCGCATCAGCCCCGGCGACAACGACAACTACCTCGTTCTGGGGCGGCTCTACCGCCTCAACAACCAGAAAGACAAAGCGGAAGCGGCCTTCCGCAAAGTCCTGAACGCCGACCCAGATTCGCGCAGCGCCCTGGCCAGCCTGGCGCAGCTTTACTTTGACCACGGGGAATACGCGGAGGCCATCGAGCAGCTCAAGAAGATTCCGGAAGGCGAGATGGAGCCCGGCCTGGTAGCCATGCTGGCCTATGCTTACTCCCAGGCCCGCGATTACGATGATGCGGTGGCCACTTACGAGAAGGCACTGGCGCAGGATTCCGACAATTTGGAAATCGAGCGGGCGTACGCCGACGCCTTGGCCAACGCGGGGAAGACCGAGGCCGCCCGGACGGAGATGCAGAAGATCCTCAAGCAGCAACCCAATGATGGGCCGACGCACCTTCGCTTGGGGCAACTCGATCGCCAGGAGGGCCGCTTCGACGAGGCCCGCCAGGAACTCGAAAAAGCCCAGAGCTCGATGCCCGACAGCCTGGAGGTTTCCTACCAAATCGTCCTCCTGGAAGACGCGTTGGGCAATGAAGACAAGGCGATCCCGCTCCTCCAAAAGCTGATCAAGGACACGGAAAAGCCAGCGGGCCAGTACACCCCCGCCGAGGCGACCAACCACGCGATTTTCCTCGAACGCCTGGGCCTGATTTATCGCACCCAGGAAAAATACGACCAGGCCATCGAAATCTTGAAGCAGGAGGCTGCGCTGGGCTCGGAGCAAGCGGAGCGCGCTGAGGCCCTCATCGTTGAAACCCTCCGGTTGAGCCGCCAGCCCCAGAAGGCGATGGAGGCTGCCGATTCCGCGGTCGCGAAGTATCCGAAGGACCAGGCGCTGCGCCTGATGCGCGCCACGTTGCTCGGCGAGCGCGGACGGGTCGATGAGGCCGTCGAGGACCTGCGCGGGCGGTTGAGCAACGGCCCCTCCGACCGGGAAGTCTACCTGACCATTGCTCAGATCTACTCCCAGGCCAAGCGTTTTTCCGACGCCGAAGCCGCGGCCGAGAAAGCGCTCTCCCTGAGCACCAAGCCCGACGACCAGGAATACCCGCGCTTCGTGCTGGGCTCGATTTACGAACGGCAGAAGAAATACGAATTGGCCGAGGCGCAGTTCCGGCAGGTCCTGGCGGCGGACCCGCTCAACGCGGCCGCCTGTAATTACCTCGGCTATATGCTGGCCGACCGCGGGGTCCGCCTCGAGGAGTCGGTGAAATACATCCAGAAAGCCGTGCAGCTCGAGCCCAACAATGGCGCCTACCTCGACAGTTTGGGCTGGGCATACTACAAAATGAATCGCTATGACCTGGCCGAATCCCACTTGGAGAAAGCGGCGCGGCTGATTTCGAGTGACCCAACAATTCAGGAACACCTGGGGCATCTCTACCTGCAGCTTGGGCGCAAGCAGGACGCCGAGCGAGCTTGGGAACGCGCCCTCAAGAATTGGCCCGACGCGGCCGGCAGCGACTTCGACGCCGACCAGGCCGCGCGGCTGCAGAAGCACCTCGAAGAACTCAAGGCGCGCTTGAGCAAGGAAAAAACCGCCCAGCGCTGAGGACGTTCCGAGGAACCAGCTCGGAAAGCCTCCGACCGCACACCTCCCGTTGACCACAGCGATCCGAGTCCGCGCCTTCGCCAAAATCAATCTCGGCCTGAAGATTCTTGCCCGCCGGCCAGACGGCTACCATGAAATCCGAACGCTCTACCAGGCGGTTTCGCTAGCCGACTGCCTGGAAATCCTCCTCTCATCGCGGGGGCGCGGCATCCATTTGGAATGCGATGACCCGGCGATCCCCGCGGGGCGCGCGAACCTGGTCTGCCAGGCGGGCGCGCTGTGGAAACGGGCTCGGCAGTTTCGCGGGGGCATTGAAATCCGGCTCTCTAAACGCATCCCCGCCGGTTCCGGCCTGGGCGGCGCGAGCAGCGATGCCGCCGCCACCTTGCTGGGCCTCGAGCGGCTCACCGGCGACCGCCTGGGCCTTGCGGAGCGGTTTCGCCTGGCATCCCGCTTGGGATCGGATGTGCCCTTTTTTCTCTGGGGAGGCCGCGCCCTGGGAATCGGACGAGGCGAAGAGGTCTATCCCCTCTGGGACCTTCCCCGCCGCCATTGTCTGATCGTGTTTCCCGGTTTTGCCGTCTCGACGCAGGAAGCGTATGGCGAATTGGATCGCCGCCGGCGATTGACAGAATCTCCGCGAAACCCTAGAATAGCTCTGTTTGGCGCGCGGTCACATTTTTCCCTAGAAGATTGGGGACCGGCCGAAAACGACTTCGAGCAAGTGGTTTTCGCGAGGTGGCCGAAGCTGGCGCGCATGAAGCGTCAGCTCATCCGGGCCGGAGCCGAGACAGCCTCTCTGACGGGCAGTGGTTCAGCGGTATTTGCCCTCTTTCGCTCCGCCCGCACTCTGGCCCGCGCCGCAAGTTTGATCCCTCGAGGTTGGAAGCAGTACCCGACACGGACGCTTTCCCGACTCGAGTACCTGACTGCAGTGACGAGCGAAAAGTGACGAGTGACGAGCAGGACGTGGTCGGTTGATGCTTGCTCGTCACTTGTCACTCATCACTTGTCACTGTTCCTGGGAGGTCGTCCAGTGGTAGGACACATGCCTTTGGAGCATGGAACCCTGGTTCGAATCCAGGCCTCCCAGCCAGAGCATTATCCCGAGCGAAAGGGACTTCGATCGTCGAGGACACCGCGATGACGGAGAAGAATCGGCACAACCTGAAAGTCTTCACGGGAAATGCGCACCCGGCGCTGGCGCGCGAGATTTGCGAATACCTAGGCGTCCCCCTCGGCCAAGCCTCCATTGGGAGATTCCCCGACGGTGAGGTCCGGTTGCAGATCTTGGAGAATGTGCGCGGCGCGGATGTTTTTGTGATCCAGCCCACCTGCCGGCCAGTGAACGATAACCTGATGGAGTTGCTGATCCTGCTGGACGCGTTCCGTCGAGCCTCCGCCGAGCGGATCACCCCCGTCATCCCTTATTACGGCTACGCGCGGCAGGACCGCAAAGACCGGCCGCGAGTGCCCATTTCTGCCAAGCTCGTCGCAGATCTGCTCACCACGGCGGGCTCGGACCGCGTGCTGGCTCTGGACTTGCACGCCGGGCAGATTCAGGGATATTTCAACATCCCCGTGGATCACCTCTACTCGACGCCGGTGACCGTGGAATATTTCCGCCGCCTGCGGCTGAAGAACCTGGCGGTGGTGGCGCCGGACCCCGGCGGCGTGGAACGCGCCCGGGCGTTTGCGAAGAAGATGCGGGCCCCGCTGGCGATCATTGACAAACGGCGGGAGAATGAAAACGTCGTCGAGATGTTCAACGTCATCGGCGAGGTGGCGGGGAAGACCTGCCTGATTGTCGACGACATGATTGATACGGGTGGGACCATGGTGCGCGCTGCCCAGGCGCTGCTCGAGAAAGGCGCGGTGAAAGTCTATGCCTGCGCGACGCACGGGGTCTTTGCCGGCGACTCGGTGACGAAGATCTGCGATTCGCCCCTCGAGCAAGTGGTGACTACGAATTCGGTCCCGCTCTCCATCGAGGGCCAAAAGTGCGCCCGCATCAAGGTGCTGAGCGTGGCCAAGCTGCTGGCCGAAGCCATCCGCTCGATTCATGACGAGACTTCGGTGAGTCGGCTGTTTATTTAACGGGCCGCGGAAAGACCGCTACTGTAGCGCCGGTCTATGACCGGCGGCCTTCTGTTTTCGAGTGCTTCGCCGCTCATAGAGCGGCGCTACAGCCGCGGTGGGGTTCCCGGCGAACCCGCCCCGCAAGAGTTTTGAGGAGTGAAAACCTATGTCTCAAGCTTTGAGTGTTGAGGCCGATCCGCGAGAGGATTTCGGCAAGAATGCCTCCCGGCGTCTCCGCCGCGCGGGCCGCATTCCCGGCATCGTTTATGGCGGGGGAGGGCCGGCGATTCCCATCACCGTGGACCCGAAGAGCGTTTCCGCCGTCCTGCATTCCGAGTCCGGACACAATGCTATCTTCTCGCTGGAGATCAAAGGCAAGGCTCCTGCGCGCGTGATGCTGCGCGACTGGCAAGTTGACCCGGTTCACGGTGAACTGCTGCACGTGGACATGGTCCGCGTGACGCTCGGCGCCCGGATGAAAGTCAAGGTGCCCATTCAAATCACCGGCGAGGCCAAAGGCGTCAAAGTGCAGGGAGGCATTTTCGAGTTCCTGCTGCGCGAAGTCGAATTGGAATGCCTCCCCGACGACATCCCGGACCAAATCACGGTGGATGTGACTGAGCTCCTGATTGGGCGGAATCTGCGGGTCGCTGATCTGCCGGTGGGAGACAAGGTCAAGGTGCTCACGGACCCGAACCGGGTCGTCGCCCACGTCGTGGCGCTGAAGGCGGAAGAGGAGAAACCGGCCGCCGAAGTCGTCGAAGCGGCGACGGCAGAACCGGAAGTGATCCGCAAGGGCAAGGCGGAGGAAGGCGAGGCGGAAGGCGGGGAGGCCGAAGGCAAGCCAGAAGAAAAAAAGGAGAAGAAGGAAAAGAAGGAGTAGCGGCGCGCCCGATCTCGCCGTGCAGGACGACCTTGGGCGCTGGGAAGGGGCGGCGTGAAACTCATTGTCGGGCTCGGCAACCCCGGTTACGAGTACCATCTGACGCCCCACAACCTGGGCTTCATGGCCGTGGACCGGCTGGCCGAAAGCCACGGCGTGGAGTTGACGCGCCGCGAGGCCCAGGCGCTCACCGCCGCCACCGAAATCGAGAAGGAACGGGTCATCCTGGCCAAGCCGCAGACGTTCATGAATCTGAGCGGCATGGCGGTGGCGAGGCTGCTCCAGCAGTACAAATTGCCCGTCGGCGACTTGATCGTGCTGCTTGATGATGTTGACCTGCCGCTCGGGACTTTGCGCATCCGCTCCCGGGGCAGCGCCGGGACGCACAACGGTCTGAAGTCGGTCATCGGCGCGTTGCAGGCCGAAGATTTTGCTCGCGTGCGGATGGGAGTGGGCCCTGACCGGCCGGTGGAGGATCTCGTTTCCTATATTTTGAGACCGTTCCGCAGGGCCGATCTGGAGGCTGTGGCGGAGCTGATTGAGCGGGCCGCCCAAGCCGTGAGTGTGATTCTCAGAGAAGGGATTCCTGCGGCGATGAATCGCTTTAACCGGCGGGTGAAATCGCCCAAGACATGAGGTTCCATGCGTAAATACGAGATAGTTTTTGTTCTCCGGCCCGATATGGCCGAAGAAGAAGTCGACAAACTCATCACGCAGATGGAAGGCGTGGTGACCGGCACCGGCGGGAAGGTCGAGAAGATCGAAAAGATGGGCCGTCGCCGGCTCGCCTACCGCGTCGCGGGGCATCGCGAGGGGCACTACGTGCTCTTTCTGGCCGAAGCGCTGGGCGACACGGTGAAAGAGTTCGAGCGGCGCCTCAAAGTGACGGATACGGTCATTAAGTACCTCACCGTGCGCGTGGACGAGGACCTGCAGCGGGCCGAGAAATATAAGGCGTTCCGCGCCAAACAGGAGGCCCGCCGGCCACGTTCCAAGGCCTCGGCGGCTGCACCCTCGGCCCCGCCCGCCGCCGCGACCGAAACAGCTTGATACGGGAAGGAGCAAACAACTATGGCGGACCCTAGAGCGGGAGCAGCCCCGGCAGAGCGTCCCGCGAGAAGAGAAGGCGGCGGTGGAGGCCGGAAGCAGTACTTTCGTCGCCGCAAGGTGTGCAAGTTCTGCACCGAGAAAATCGATGTCATTGACTACAAGGACGTCCGGCTGATCGCCCAGTTTGTCTCCGAGCGCGGCAAGATTCTGCCGCGGCGGTTGACCGGAACTTGCTCGCCACATCAGCGGACTCTCACACTGGCCATCAAGCGCGCGCGGAATATTGCCTTGCTGCCCTTCGCCACGGGGACGTAGCAGCCACCCGATGAATCGCCTCGGGGGCGTCGCACCCCGGACAAGGGCGGTGCCGATGCGGCCTATCGGGGCCAGCGTGGAACCCGACTTTCGAGTTCAGGGAGTTCTTCGATGGAAGTCATTCTTTTGCAGGATATGGAGAAGCTGGGAATTCGCGGGCAGATTGTGACCGTGGCGGATGGCTACGGCCGCAACTATCTTCTGCCCAAGAAGCTGGCCGTCGCCGCCACCGCGCAGAACCGCAAGTGGATCGAGCAGCAACGGATCCGCTTCCTGAAGCAGTCGGCAAAGGAGAAAGCGGAGGCCGAAGACCTGGCCCGGTTGCTGGCCGACGTCTCCGTCAGCTTCACCCGCCGGGCGGGCGAGCAGGGGACGCTGTTTGGCTCGGTCACGGCCATGGACATTGCCGAGGGCCTGCACGCCCAGGGCTACAACATCGACCGACGGAAAATTCACGTCGATCCCCCCATCAAGCTGCTGGGCGAGTATGATGTGACCATCAAACTCCACCGCGAAGTGACGGCCAAGATCAAGGTCAAGGTGGAGGGCGAAATCGAGGCTGCCGCCAAGGAGTAGCCGCCCCGTGTCGTACCCCCGTAGGGGCGGTGCTTGCGGTTCGACTTCGCTCACCGCCCTGAGCGAAAGCCGAAGGGCCCCGCTCAGGGGTGACAGTCTTCATGTCGACGCGGCGTTATCACAATGGTTGGGATCCCGGTCACGAACCTCGGACGTTTTGTCCAATGCGGTTCAGTTTCTTCGGCCCCAAAAATGCACTTAGTGTCCGTGTGAGGCGGACAACTGCGACTATTTGTCTGCACCGCGGCTGAAAAGGGGTGGAAAATGCGCACTCATCTGGGATGCACCGGACGCATTGACTTGGGCCAACTCAGCCAAGCGACGCAGCAGAAGCTAGAAAAGGTCCAGGCGACTTGGCTGGAATTCACCCCCTCCCCCGCCTCCCTTGTGGTTCGGCACGTCCAACCGGACGATGTTCCCGCCCTCCGCGAGATTGCCGGAGAGTTGCTCGAATTCTTGAGCTTGGTTGCCGACTCCGAGCGCAAGCAGCTTCCGGGTGGCGCGCTCTATTTCCTCGACGAGCAGAACGGGCAATCGGTGCGCATCAAGGTTTGGGAGGGCGGCTTCACGACTTTTGCCTGGGCACAGCCGGACTACACCTCCGCCAACTGGGAACGCTACCGCGGCCAGCGGATTCCCCTCGTGTTCGACGCCTACCAGCGGCTGAACGGCACGGTGAAGTTACAGGCGCCCCGCGAAGCGCTGGAGGAGATCCGCGCAGTCATCGAGCGGCCGGAAGGCCTGTACCCGCAAGGCAATTTTGACGCCTTCGTGATGGGCAGCCAGATCGAGATTCGCATGGTGGACGTCAACGCCAGCGTGCTGCCCCTCCTGAAGGCGCTACAGGCCAAAGCCGAGCCCCCCAGCTCCCTCGATGGCGAAATTGATGTCAGCTCGTTCCGCTCGGGCGATGTCGAGGATTACTGCCGGTTTGTCGTTCGCCGCGGCGAGGCTTGGGTGGCGCGCCCGGCGCTCTGGCCCGACGTCCCCCAGGCAAAGCCCGCGCCGCCGCAGGCGTTGGAGCCGGCAGCGTGAGGAGCCTTCTGTAGCGGCGGTCTATGACCGCCGGTTTTTCTCCTTGTATGGGCCGGCGCTCATAAAGCGTCGCTACAGCGCCCCGACGTTTGTCCCTAACCTTGGCCCTTGACTTTCACTCCGTAAGGAGACTTTCCAACCATGCTCGACTACGGCTTCACCGAATATCAAACCGCCATTCGCGACTTGGCGCATGAGATTGCCGAGAAGGAAATCCGCCCCATCGCCGCCGAATACGACCGCGAGGCCAAGTTCCCCTGGCCGGTAGTGAAAGTGCTCGGCGAGACAGACCTGTTTCGTGTGTTCGTTGACGACCAGTTCGGCGGCATGACCGAAGGCACGCCCATCATGAACATGGTGATCGTCACGGAAGAGCTCTCGAAGGCCTGCGCGGGCATCGCGCTGAGTTTTGCCGGCACGGCGCTGGGCGCGATTCCGATCATTCTTTCCGGCAACGAAGAGCAGAAGCGGCGCTGGCTGCCCGACGTTGCGGCCGGCAAGAAGCTCGCCGCCTTCGCGCTCACCGAGCCGCAGGCGGGCTCGGACGCCGCCGCCGTCCGCACCACCGCCCTGCGCGACGGCGACCACTACGTGCTCAACGGCGCCAAGCAGTGGATTACCAACGGCGGCGAGGCGGAGCTTTATTCGGTCATCGCGCTCACCAATCCCGCCAAGGGGCCGCGCGGCGCCTCGTGCATTGTGGTGGAAAAGGGCACGCCGGGATTCAGCTTCGGCAAGAAGGAAGACAAGCTCGGCATCCGCGCCTCGGCCACGCGCGAGCTGGTTTTCGAGGATTGCCGCGTCCCGGTCGAAAACTGCCTGGGGCGCGAAGGCACGGGCTTCATCACCGCCATGAAAACGTTCGACGTGTCGCGGCCCGGCGTGGGCGCGCAGGCGGTAGGAATCGCCCAGGGCGCGTTCGATCTGGCGCTCGATTACGCCTGCACGCGCCGCCAATTCGATGCGCCCATCGGCTCGTTCCAAGGACTGCGCTTCATGATGGCCGACATGGCGATGAAGATTGAAGCCGCGCGCGCCCTCGTCTACGCCGCCTCCCGCCACATCGACCGCCAGCCCAAGGAGCGCCCCACGCTCTATTCCGCCATGTCAAAGTGCTTCGCCTCCGACGTCGCCATGGAGGTCACCGTGGACGCCGTCCAAATCTTCGGCGGCTACGGCTATATGCACGACTACCCGGTCGAGAAGTTCATGCGCGACGCCAAGATCACCCAAATCTACGAAGGCACCAACCAGATCCAGCGCGAGGAAATCTCCAAAGTCCTCATCGCCGGCTACCACTCGCGCCGGGCCGCCGCCACCGCCGCCCGCGCCGCGTAGGGGAGCCCTCCGGCCTCCCGCCTGCGACAAATCGGATCGGGAGGGCAACTTGCCCCGGCATGGTCGGGGAGGTGGTAGCGCGGACCTGCGTCGTTCAGGTCCGCGGTTCTTCGCCGATCGTGCGCAAGCCGCAGACCTCAGAAACGGAGGTCTGCGCTACCTTGCTCTGCGCTACCCGCTACTCTTTATTGCACGGGGGATCCCATTTGGCGAGAAGGTCGGCCTCCTCAGCTTTGCGGACTTGTTCCCCGCCAGAGGCGGTGTGAGCGTGGATGTGCGTCCCACCGTTACGCTTCACGCAAGGGAGCTTGTCATGATTGGATAGTCGCTCTTTTAGGCTCTCCGTCTGCCCAATGTAGACAGGCGTCCAACGATTTGGTGAGGTCTCCTTCGCGAAAATGTAGTTGCCTGCCTCATCTTTGAAGGAGGAATTCAGTTCAGAAATCCAGTATTTGTATTCTTTCCCCGATGCTCCCGGCCACATGATGGTTTGCTCTGCCATAACAACCTGCTCAAAAAATGCCAACTGTTGAAACACTACCAACCGCGTCTGCCCACTTATGTTTCCCTCTCCAAATGCGGCTCCAGCAGCTGATACAGGGTGTTGTGCCATTTGCCGATTAGCCAGCCCATGTGAGGATATCTTTTCGCGTAATCGTCTATTCCGAACACGATTCGACGCAGGAACGCACCACCGCCCCTGACAGTCGCAGGGGTCATCTTCATGCACAGGACTTCATCCTTTTGCACGAAGAAGAACGTGCCGCCCTCGGGAGCAAAGAATTCATCGAGGATTTTGACGCAATCGACCACATCAGTCCTTGGAACACCTGTGAGCGCCTCGATGAAGGCGAGCTCTTCATCGTCATGCAAAACAATGAATCCTCCCAGAAGATCCGCGAACGCCTGGAATAGATAGGGTAGCCGTAGCGCATGAGGGTGGTCGCGAACTACGCTGAGCCCATCGAAGAAACTCCTGGGAAGAGCATTCAGTGGGACATTCAGGGTCAGGCTGCCAAGCCTTAAAACAGTTCCCGGTGGGGGCAGAGCTCCACGCTCAACCACGTCGTCCAGTGCGTTCTTCACAATCGTCAGTCTGGCCGTCGTCTCCGTTTGCATCAATGCCTGAACCCAAGGCCACCTGTCCGTGTCATTGACCATGTTCCACGCATGTCTTTCGCTGACGCCCGCCTCCCGTGCAACCTGCCCAATGGCTGCCCCAGAGAGCCTCGGAGACGCCAAGTATGAGTTGTACAGCGCCTCCGCTCGCGCTAAGGCCGTCTTCTGGAAGAAGCTGGCCCGAACGTTGAAGATGTAATTCCGTGCTTGTGCAAGACATTCCTCGTTTGGTCGCTTTTTGCACTCGTCAAAAAAGTCGGCTTCGCGTATGCGTTTGGCGATTTGTTGGTACCAAGCGGCCGCTATCACTCGTCCGCGTTGTTGCTCGCTGAGGTTGTTCGCGGGGGTGGCAAGTCTGTCAAATGGGGATTCAAGCGCGTAGTTGCATACCTTGATACCTAGCTCGGCACCCTTAGCCTCGTACACGGGGAAGTGGAGCGGATCAGGGCTGTATAGGCCAACGAGGCTGGCGGTCCCAATATTGAGGTAGGTACGCTGCCCAAATAGCTTGAACACGTTTGGAAAGCTGAAGGCATCCTTCTTCGCCTCGAAGAGTTGTCGAGCTGGTCCCGCCGCGCCTGTCGGTGTCGCAACTACGTCGAGTTCAAGAATCTCTTTGCTGCCTTCGCGGAGCTTCAACCTAGTCTCGACAAAGTACCCCAATCCCATTAGGCTTGCAGACACGTAATCTTCATACTGTTCACCGTCAGGCGAGGTAGGTAGGGCAATGGGCATACTCGGAATGTGTCGGGACGGCCCACACATCGCGTTTTCTGCGATGTGCGCGGCGCACTCACCGGTCCGAACGGCTCTCACCCAAAAGCAGTCACTCACTGCCGCCCGTGGTCTCGGCCAGGGCGGTCTTCCGGTCCAGGTATAGCGTCAGGGTAACGGTCGGGGAAACATTAAAACAAACGGCATTGCAAAGCAAGGGGAAAAAAGCGGGGGCCGGTAGACGGTAGACGGCATATGGGGAAAGGCCGAACCCCAGCGCGTGCTTGACGGATCTGGACAAGAATGCTAGGCTAGGAATGCCAGGATTCAGGTATCAGGATTCAGGATTCAGGGGCCAGGACTCAGGAATCAGCATTCAGGATTTAGGATTCAGGGCGACACAACCAGATTGAGGAAACGAACCCAAGATGTGCTTTAGAATCAGTGCAGGTGCAAGAAAAACGAACCCAAAACGAAGCCACCAGGGGCAGGGTTTGGGGGTTAGGGACTAGGGATTAGGGGATCAGACACAAGGGGCTAGGTGCTGGGGACTGGAGAACAGGGATTAGGGGATAGGGACTGGGGAGTCGAAGAGCAGGTGCTGGGTGCTGGGGGCTAGGTGCTAGGGACTGGAGAACAGGGATTAGGGGATAGGGACTGGGGATTAGGTAGAGACCCAGACACCGAATCCCGACTCCCGAGTGGCGACTCCCGACGCCCGACTGGCGAGTCGCGAGTCCCGAGCCCCGAGTCCCGGCCTTTATCCCCCCGGACCGTCGTTCAAGAGGTACTGGTCGAGGGAGTGGATTTCATGCTGGAGGTCTTCGACCATGTGTTCGAGCAAATTGCGGATGGAGAGCATGCCGAGCAGCTTGCCGGCGTTATCAACGATGGGCAGATGGCGGATGTGGTGTTCGAGCATATAGCTGAGGACCTGTTCGGCGGGCGTGTCGCGCGAGGTAGTTTGGGGCGGCGTGGTCATCACGTCCTTGACGCGAGTTTCCTGCGGGCGGCGCTCGCGGAGCACCACGCGCAGCATGACGTCGCGCTCGGTGAAGATGCCGCGCAACTCGCCGTCTTCGACCACCGCCACCGCGCCCACGCCCTCTTCCGCCATCACCTGCACGGCTTCGAGGACCGTGGCGCTCGTCTCCACCGCCGGGGGCGGAACGTGCGCTATTTTTAGGAGACCCATTGTTCCCTCCCGAGGGGACATCGCCCCCAGTGAAATCCAGCGCCGAATAGGCCCGATAAACGAAAGGCTAAATCCCCGCGCAGCCAAAGTCAAGGCGGCAAGGAATTGGGTAGGGGCTAGCGCAGAGTTTCGGTTCCCAGAAACTCTGCGGCTTTTCGGCGGTTTCCAGACCAACAACCGCAGAGTTTGAAGTGCGCAAACTCTGCGCTACCCTCCTCGCCGCGACGACGTCAAGGTACCTGGCGAGGCATACTCGCCGCGACAACACCAGGCTGCTTGGCAAGATAAACTCGCCGCTACGGCATCGGGAGTTGTTTCTCGAAGCACACGCTCCTTTGGCTGCCCACATAGATGCCGAAGTTCGGGATGCGGTAATACCCTGAGCGCTCATAGAGCCGAATCGCCTCCGGCTGCCGGTCGCCGGTTTCCAAACGGACGGTTGTGTAGCCGTTCTCCCGCGCGAGTCGCTCCAACTCTCGGAGGACCGCTTTCGAATAGCCGCGGCCCCGGCAGTCAGGGACAACGAACATTCTCTTGATTTCCGCCACCTGGCCCTCCAGCGGACGGAGTGCCCCACACGCCACGGCGCGGCCCCCGAGGCGGCCGATGACAAAGGCGCTGCCGGCGACCAGCGCGCCCTCGGGCTGGAAATGGCCCGAGCCATCATCCACGCGGTCGTATCGCTCGGCCAAATCCTCGGACAAGGCGTGAATGAGTTCGACGGCTTCCGGGAGGCGCGGATCGACGGCAACGATCTCCATGGCGGCTTCGCTCATTGGACAATCCACTCGCTTGCGCCCACAGTCCTCGCGCCCTGCTTAGGGACGCACGTAGAGGAAGAGCTTGTACTGACTGCCGTTTTCGGAGGTCGCGTTGACGACTTCCTGGGGCGTCCAGCCGGGAATCGGGAAGTCATTCGCCACGACACGCGTGCCGGGGCGGAGTTTCTTTTCGAGCAGCGGCCGCAGGCGGTCATTGACGTCGGTGAGTTGGTAGAGGGTGACGACCGTCGCCGGGCCGAGTTCGACGGCAAACATGTCGTCGTGGAGGATGCGGACGCGCTTTTCCAGGCCCAGCCGGGCGATTGCCTCCGAGGATTCCTTCCAGAGCTCGCTGCGGATTTCCACGCCCACGGCGCGAGCCCCGAACTTCTGGGCGGCGGCGATCACGATGCGCCCGTCGCCCGAACCCAGGTCGTAGACGATGTCGTCGGGGCCAACGGCGGCGAGCTCCAGCATCTTCTCGACAACCAGGGGAGGCGTGGGGACGAACGGCGTGAAGCGGTCCGAACGTGGCGGTCCGCCCGGCCCTCCGAAGACGGCCGCGCGCGGGCCCGCCGCAGCGGCGAGCAGGAGTCCTGCAAGCAGTAGTCCGCGCGAACGAAGGTTCATGAGGATTCTTCGCGGAGGCGACGCTGAGCGCCCACTGCGGACCCTTCGCTCCGCTCAGGGTGACAGGGACATCCGCAGAACGGCAACGGAAGGAACTAGTCCGCTTTCACTGCCTTGAATTTGACGCGGCCCTCTTCGACGCTGATGGAGAATTGGACCTTCTCGCAGCCCAGCGATTCCTTGAGTTCCTGGGTTTTTTTGGCGACGAACTGGCCGAACTGATACGGATCGAGGTTGTCCACGCGCTCGCCGACCTGCCGTTTGGCCTCGATCATGGCTTTGAGCAGCTCGTTCACCTTCTCTTTTTCCTGCTCGGGATTCGTGCAGACCACACGCGTCGAGCCATCCGCGGGCTTTCTTTCCGCGACGCGGTGCGACGCAGAAGAGGGGCCCCGGCCTTCTTCCTTCTCCTTCAGCCTTCGGCGCCAGAGGTCGCTGTAAACCGCGTATTTCTGCACAAGCTGGTTGAACCTGAACCGGTGCCCGAAACTCAGCTTGGCGAGGCCGTCGTTGAACTTCTTGATGGTGGTGTCGACGCGGAAGGCCGTGTCATGAGGAGGTCGAGGCTGGCCGCCATTGAAGTAGGCCTCATACTCAATTTTGAGCCTGCGGATGTTGTCCTCGAGCCTGTTCAGTTCCTCGTCGACGGTCACGATCGGGACCCTCACTTCTGCGGGAGCCAAACAGATTATAGCCCCCTCGAAACGCAGGCAGTCAATCGAAATGTAGGAGTTGAAGGACCCGGCAAACAAGGTCAAAATGGGTGCGGCGAAGGTTGAAGGCAGGCGATTTCGGATATCCCCGTTTGCATAGGCTGTTCAATTGATGAGCATCTCGACCGGATTTCCCGACCAGGCGGAGCAGCGTGTGAATCAACACGCGCCGCTCTTTGCACCGGGCTACACGGGACCCTTTGTTCTGGTGACGGCGTTGTTCCTGTTCTGGGGAATTCCCAGCAACATGAACGACATTCTGATCAAACAGTTCATGAAGTCATTCGAGATCACCCGTTTCAGGGCGGGACTGATCCAGTCGGCGTTCTACATGGGATATTTCGTGCTGGCGATGCCAGCGGCGCTGATCATGCGGAGGTATAGTTACAAAGCCGGGCTCGTCATCGGGCTGTTGCTCTACAGCGCGGGAACGTTCCTGTTCTGGCCGGCGGCCATTCACCGGCAGTACGCGTTCTTCCTGTTCGCGCTGTTTATTATCGCCAGCGGGGCGTCCTTCCTGGAAACCGGGGCAAACCCGTTTATCGCCGTGCTGGGCGACCCGCGAACCTCCGAGCGGCGGCTGAATTTTTCCCAGGCCTTCAATCCGGTCGGGGCCGTGACGAGCGTGCTGGTCGGAACGATTTTCATCCTCTCGGGGATCGAACTGAGGCCGGCCCAAATCGCGGTGATGAAAACCGAGGGGACCTACGACGCTTATCTGCGGTATGAGACGATGCGGGTGGTCAAGCCCTATCTGCTCATCGGGACCGTAATGTTTATCTGGGCAATGCTCATCCTGAGAACCAAGTTCCCGAAGATCGCGGAAGAAGCGGACGAGGGTCCCGATCGCGCGAAAGGGCGGTTTCTGGATCTTTTCAAGCATCGGCACTTCGTTCTGGGTGTCGTAGCCCAGTTTCTTTACGTCGGCGCTCAAGTGGGGACCTGGAGCTACTACATCCAATATATCCAGGACTACACCCATCAGCCGGAAAAGGTGGCTGGGTATTTGCTGACCGGGACGCTGGTCGCCTTCGGGGTGGGAAGGTTCACGGCCACTTACTTGATGAAGTTCTTCTCACCGAGCAAGCTGACGGGGATTTACGGCCTCATCAACGTCGCCCTGTTGGGCACCGCGGTGCTGCATCCCGGCTGGATTGGCGTGGGCGCGATCTTTCTGACCAGCTTCTTCATGTCCCTGATGTTTCCGACGATTTTTGCCCTGGGGATTAAAGAGTTGGGACCCAACACGAAACTGGGCGGCTCGCTGATGGTGATGGCGATCATCGGCGGCGCCGCGTTTCCGCCCATCGAGGGACTGATCTTCGGCGCGACTCACAGCATGGCCACGGCGCTGGCCATCTTGCTCGTTTGCTATGCGTTCATCGCACACTACGGGTTCGCCGGCTGCCAGGTGCGAGCGGCGCAGACGGCACGATAGGCGACAGAGCCGTCGTTTCTGGTGCAGAATGAGGGAGCCAGATTTCGCGTCAGGGCGAACCCAAGACGACTAAGGCGGACGGGTCGATTCGGCGCAGGAGGAAAGGCGACTCGTATGAAAGCGCTCGTAAAGAGCAAGAGAGAACCCGGACTCTGGCTGGAGGAGGTCGAGGCCCCCAAGATCGGGATCAACGACGTCCTGATCCGCGTGCATCGCACCGGGATCTGCGGGACGGATCTCCATATCTACCGCTGGGATTCGTGGTCGCAGAAGACCCTTCCCGTCCCGCTAGTGATCGGGCATGAGTTTGTCGGCGAGATCGTCGAGGTGGGCTCGAATGTCTCGGATTTCTTTCCGGGCGACCTGGTGAGCGGCGAAGGACACGTGGTCTGCGGGCGCTGCCGGAACTGCCTCGCCGGCCGTCGCCACCTCTGTGCCCGGGCGGCGGCCGTGGGCGTCAACCGGCCCGGGGCGTTTGCCGAGTACATCGCCCTGCCCATGTCCAACATCTGGAGGCATCACCCTTCGATCGACGAGGATGTTGCCGCCATCTTTGACCCGTTTGGCAACGCCGTCCACACGGCCCTCTCCTTCCCGGTCCTGGGTGAGGACGTGCTGATTACGGGCGCCGGGCCCATCGGACTGATGGCCGCGGCGGTGGTGCGCTACGCGGGCGCGCGCTACGTGGTGATCACGGACGTCAACCCCTATCGGCTTGAACTCGCCAAGAAGATGGGCGTGACCCTCGCGCTCGACGTCCGCGCAGGCACTCTGCGCGACGTGCAGAAGAAACTGGGAATGCTCGAAGGCTTCGACGTGGGGCTGGAGATGTCGGGGAACGGGTCGGCATTCCGCGAGATGCTCCTCAACATGAGCCACGGGGCCAAGATCGCCATGCTCGGCATTCCCAGCAACGAAATGGCCATAGACTGGAACACGGTGATCTTCAACATGCTCACCATCAAAGGGATATATGGCCGCGAGATGTTCGAAACGTGGTACAAGATGACAGTTATGCTGCAATCCGGGCTGGATATCACTCCGGTCATCACTCACCGCTTCCCTTACGAGGATTTTCGCAAGGGCTTCGAGGTTGCGGACACCGGCCAGTCCGCCAAGGTCATCCTGAACTGGACCTGACCTCGCACCTTTGATGAGGTGGGGAATGAGCACCGAACTGAGAAGCAGCAAGCTCGTGCTGGCCGAGCGCATGTCGCGCCTCGGGTCGGAGAGCGCATTCGACGTGCTGGTGCACGCGCGGGCGCTGGAAGCCAGCGGCAAGGAAGTCATTCATCTGGAGATCGGCGAGCCGGATTTCCCCACCGCCCCGCACATCATCGAAGCGGCGGCGCAGGCGATGCGCGACGGTTTCACGCACTATGGCCCGCCGGCAGGACTGCCGCGACTGCGCGAAGCGATTGCGGAGGACGCCGGGCGGCGCCGGGGCATCCGCGTCGACCCGGCGGAAGTGGTCGTGACCCCGGGCGCCAAACCCATCATGTTTTTCACGATCCTGGCGCTGGTCGAGCGGGGCGACGAAGTGCTCTACCCCAACCCGGGGTTTCCCATCTACGAATCCATGATCAACTTTGTGGGTGGGCACGGAGTACCCTACGCGCTTCCCGAGGACCGCGAGTTCGACGTGGATGTCGAGGAGTTGCTCACCAAGCTGACCGCCCGAACCAAGCTCGTGATTCTCAATTCACCGCATAATCCCACGGGCGGCGTGATGAGCGGCGCTCGGGTAGAGGCCTTGGCGCGCGGGCTCGCCGGCCATGACGCCATGGTGCTCTCCGACGAGATCTACAACCAGCTCATCTTCGAGGGCGAGCACGTGAGCCTGACACAGTTTCCAGGCATGAAGGAGCGAACGATCCTGCTCGATGGGTTCTCGAAGACCTACGCGATGACCGGCTGGCGGATGGGGTACGGCATCATGCGCACGGACGTGGCCGAGCACGTGGCGCGGTTGATGACGAATTCGAATTCCTGCACGGCGAGTTTTTCGCAGATGGCGGGCATCGCCGCGCTGCGCGGCGACCAAACTTGTGTCACCGAGATGCGCGCGGAATTCCGCCGCCGCCGTGCCGTGATGGTTGAGGGGCTGAACAGCATTCCCGGCTTCCGCTGCCGCATGCCGCACGGGGCCTTTTACGTTTTCCCGAACATCAGCGGAACGGGCATAGGCTCGCGGCGGCTCGCCGACGCGCTGCTCAACGAGGCGGGCGTCGCCTGCCTCTCCGGCACCGCCTTCGGCGCCTGGGGCGAAGGCTACCTGCGCTTCTCCTACGCAAATTCGATCGAAAATATCCAAAAAGCCCTGGAAAAGATCGAACGCTGGGTGGCGCAACAGAACACTTAGCGGGACGATGGAAAAACCTCTAAGCCTGTCAGAGGTTCTTCTGCATCGTGCGGGAAGGTCATCGCTCAATTTTGAAGCCGATCTTGAGCGTGACCTGGAATTCCGCCACCTGGCCGTCCGCAATGCGGCCACGCATCTCCGCCACCTCGAACCAGTCCATGCGGCGGACGGTCTTGGCCGCCTCCGCCACTCCCGATTTCACGGCCTCGGCAAAACTCACCGGCGACGTGCCCACGATTTCCGTGATCTTGTAAACGCCCGGCATGTTGATGTGCCTCCTTTGAGTGAACTGCGATTGGAGCAAGTCTGCATTTTACCCTTAGTCGCGGGAAAGCCAACGGGCTTATACTGAGGCCGCTCGGGGACATTTGACGGTTCGGGAGGAACGCAAAATGGTTCGGTCTCTGCACACCGCCGGCTGGGTGCCGATCACCCTATGCCTGACAGGACTGGCGCTCGCGCAAGACACTAAAGCGCCGCCCACGCGCGTCGAAAACTTCCGCGAGGTTCTCCACGGCGTCGAGCTCGTCGATCCCTATCACTGGCTGAATGACCTCCAAAGCCCCGAAGTGCGTGCCTGGATCAAAGCGCAGAATGCCTACACGCATTCAGTCCTTGATGCCCTGCCGGCGCGCGAAGCGATTCGCCGGCGGCTCGCCGAACTGATAGTTCACGACACGGTCGGCGCGCCCGAAGAGCGCGGCGGGCACTACTTCTTTTCCAAACGCACCGCAGGCCAGGACCAGCCGGTGTTGTATGTGCGCTCGGGCCGCCACGGCAAGGATGAGGTGCTGATCGATCCCCGGAAACTGAGCGACGATCCCACTACGGTCGCTTTGCTCTACGGCATCTCTCGCGACGGCAAGCTGGTGGGTTACGCCGTGCGCCAGGGCGGCCAGGACGAAGTCGAAATCCGCTTCCGCGAAGTCGATTCGGGTCGCGATTTGCCGGATCGCCTGCCCAAGGCCCTCTATTCGGAATCGATCGAGTTCAGCGCGGATGCGCGCGGTTTCTACTATGCCCGGCGCTCGCGCCAGACGGGTAGCCGGGTTCTCTACCACCGGCTTGGCACCGACCCTGCCCGCGACGCCGAAATCTTCGGCGAGGGCACGACGATCGACCAGTTCGTCTCACCCATGATCTCCGAGGACGGCAACACGCTCCTGCTGGAGGTCCAGCACGGCTGGGCGAAAACCGAGATCTTTATGAAGGACCTCAAGAGCAGCAGCCCGGTCAAGCCGCTCGTCACGGGCATCGACGCCAACTTTGAATTGCAGTGGGCGGGCGATCGCAAGCTCGCCCTGATGACGGCCTGGAAAGCGCCCCAGCGGCATGTGCTGCTCGTGGATCTCGACCGGCCTGCACCCGAAAACTGGCGCGAGGTCGTACCAGAGTCATCCGATAGCATCGAGAGTTTTTCCGTGGTCGGCGGCAAGCTCTTCGTGCGCTACCTCCACAACGTGGCGAGTGTGATCAAGGAATTCGCGCTCGACGGTCGGCCGCTCGGCGAAGTGAAGCTGCCGGGACTCGGCTCCGGCAGCTTGTCCGGCCGGTGGAACAGTCCCGAAGGCGTGTTGACCTTCACGTCTTTTGTGACACCCACCTCGATTTCGCTCTATGACGCGCGCGACGGTTCGACTGCACTCTGGTTCCAGGCCAAGGTGCCCATCCAGACTGCGCAGTTTGAGACCGAACAGGTCTGGTACACCTCGAAGGATGGCACGCGCGTCCCGATGTTCCTAGTTCACAAGCGGGGCCTGAAGCCGGATGGCCACCGCCCGGTGCTCCTCTATGGGTACGGTGGATTCAACGTCAGCATCACGCCGCGCTTCACACCCGCGGCGGCGCTCTGGGCCGAGCACGACGGCGTCTACGCGCTCGCCAACATTCGCGGGGGCGGCGAGTTCGGCGAGGCCTGGCACCGCGCCGGCATGCTCGATAAGAAACAAAACGTCTTCGACGACTTCATTGCCGCCGCCGAATGGCTGATTGCCCACCACTACACGGACCCCGCGCGGCTCGCCATCAACGGCAGGAGCAACGGCGGGTTGCTGATGGGCGCCGCGCTCACCCAGCGGCCGGACCTTTACCGTGCCGTGCTCTGCGAGTATCCGGACCTCGACATGGTCCGCTACTACCAATTCACCCAGAACAACAACCCGCCCGCGTTGCTCGAATACGGCAACGCCGCCCTCGCCGAGCAGTTCAAGTTTCTCGAGGCCTATTCGCCCTACGAGCATGTGAAGCCCGGCACCCCGTACCCGGCGACCCTTCTCGCGACCGGCGATGGCGATACGCGCGTGCCTCCGCAACAGGCGTGCAAGATGGCCGCCAAGCTCCAGGCCGCCACCACTTCGGGCTTGCCCGTGCTCCTTCGTTACGATGTCGGCACCGGCCACGCCGGCGGCGAGCCGCTCTCCAAAACCCTCGACGACATGGCGGCCGAGTACGCATTCCTATTCTCGGAGCTTGAGGTTCAATAGATTCTCCCTCATCGTCAGACCGCACGGATTAAGGCCAAGGTGGTTGTCAACGCGAAGACAGTCTCCCCGACACGTAAAGGGATACAAAGAACCTGGATTTTCTCCTACATTACGTCCTATATTGGCGAGTTAAAGCGGCTTCATCCGTGTAATCGGTGGAGGTCTTCATGGTGGACGTGGTGACGTTTGGGGAGGCGATGATCCGTCTGGCGCCGCCGCATTTCCAGCGCCTCGAGCAGACCTCGACGCTCGACGTGCAAATCGGTGGCGGCGAGTTGAATGTGGCCGTCGGCGTCGCGCGGCTGGGGCTCAAGAGCGCCTGGGTCTCGCGTCTGCCGAAAAACCCGTTGGGCCGGCTGATGCTGAACCGGGTGCGCCAGGCGGGGGTGGACTCGTCGCACATTGTTTGGGCCGATGGTGATCGCATGGGCCTGTACTTTGTCGAATTCGGCGCAGCCCCCCGCGCGAGTTCGGTGCTCTACGACCGTGCCTATTCGGCCATCAGCGCTATCCAGCCAGGCGAAGTAGATTGGGGGAAGGTCTTCGAAGGCGCGAAGTGGTTCCACACGAGCGGCATCACGCCGGCGCTTAGCGCTTCCGCTGGCGAAGTGACGCGCGAAGCGCTGGTCGCCGCAAAGCAGGCCGGCCTGACCGTCAGCTATGACCTCAACTATCGCGGCAAGCTGTGGTCACCCGACAAGGCCCAGGTTGTGCAGGAGCCGCTGATGCAGCACGTGGATGTGCTCATCACCACCGAGGAAGATACCAGCGTGGTGTTTAAGATCAAGGCCACGGGCAAGAGCAACGAGAAGGGATTCACCGAAGTATCTGCGGAGTCGTACAAGCAAGTGGCAAAGAAGCTGGCCGACCGATTCGGGTTCAAGGCTGTGGCGATCACCCTGCGCGAGAATCCCCTCGTGTGGCGGAACACCTGGACGGCCGTCGCCTATGCCGAGGGTAAGTTCTACGACGACGTGAAGTACGAGATTGAAATCGTGGACCGGGTGGGCGGCGGGGATTCCTTCAGCGCGGGATTCATTTACGGACGCCTGGCGAAGAATTCCTATGAGGCTGCCGTGCGTTACGGCAACGCCTTCAGCGCGCTGAAGCATACGAACCCCGGCGACTTCAATTGGGCAACGCTCGCGGAGGTGGAAGGGTTGCTGAAAGGGGCGAGCCTGCGCGTGGCGAGGTGATTAGGTGCTGGGTGCTGGGAACTGGATGCAGGAAACTCAGCACCCGGTCGGAGGCAAGAAGGGGGGAAACATGGGTGGGAGACGACCCATCAAATCTCATCGTGACCTCGAAGTCTGGCAGGAGGCAATGAAGCTCGCCGAGATCTGTTATCAACAGACGGGCAGCTTCCCGGCGCGAGAGGCTTATGGGTTGACGAGCCAGATTCGTCGAGCAGCAGTCTCGATACCTTCCAACATTGCCGAAGGGCACGCTCGCCGAAGCCTTGCCGCTTTTTTGAACCACCTCTCCATCGCGCTGGGATCGCAGGCGGAATTGGAGACTCAGATCGAGTTGTGTTGCCGCCTGAAGCTGCTCCCTGCCTCATCCGCTGAGGACATTTTGACGAAAGCTGGGCAGGTCGGCCGCATGCTGCATGCTCTCACTCAATCGTTAGAGAAATCCGGCCGATGTTGACGCTGCCCAGTACCCAGCACCCAGAACCCAGCACCTGAGGAGGGAAGATGGCTTGGACCAAAGAACAGGCACTCACGAAAATCCGCGAAGTGGGGTTGATTCCCATCGTGCGCGCACCGTCGTCGGAGGACGCGCTGAAGGCCGCCGAGGCCATCATCGCAGGCGAAATCGGCATCGCGGAGATCACCATGACGGTGCCCAATGCTCTGCGGGTGATGGAGACGGTCGCGGCCCGTTACGGCGACCAGGTGCTGCTCGGCGCCGGAACCATTCTCGATCCGGAGAGCTGCCGTGCGGCGTTGCTCGCCGGTGCCGAGTTTATCGTGACGCCGTCGCTCAACCTGCGCGTAATTGAAGTGGCCCGCCGGTACAGCAAGCCGATCTTTCCCGGGGCGCTGACGCCTACCGAAGTCGTCACCGCGTGGCAGGCGGGCGCTGACATGGTAAAGATCTTTCCCGCTGGCCCGGTCGGCGGCCCGAAATACATCAGGGCGCTCAAGGGCCCGCTGCCGCACGTCGAAATGGTTCCGACTGGCGGCGTCAACCTGGAGACGACGCCGGAATTCATCAAGGCCGGTGCCGCTGCCGTGGCCGTGGGTGGCGAGCTCGTGGACGTGAAAGCGCTCCGGGAAGGCAACCTCGAGCAAATCACCAAGACGGCAAAGAAGTTTCTCGAAGCTATCCGCGCGGGCCGCGCTGCGCTCCGCGAATGAAAGAGACTCTCTTCAACGTGGCGCTCGCCGTCGCGATTCTCGGCGCGAGCGCTCTCATCACCCACTTGTTCGCCCGCGCCATGTACATCACCTGCCCCGGGTGCGGCACGCTTAACGCCCGCCGCCGGAAGGAATGCCGCAAATGTGGCCAGTCGCTCCAGTCACTCTCCTGAAGCACCCGGCCTCGCACTAGATTGTCATCCTCGACAGGAGGCGGACACTTTGTCTTCTTGACAACTCCCTAAGCTTTTCTATACTTACCGGTAAGTATGGGCCACACCGTCAGGGAAAGGAAACGGACGGTACCCGCGAAGCAGGCAATCCGCGACGCCGCGGCCTTGCTCTTCGCCGAGAAGGGTTTTGCCGCGACGTCAACGCGCGAAATCTGCGCGCGCGCCGAGATAACGAAGCCCGTTCTTTATTACTATTTTGGGAACAAGGAACAGCTTTACGAGGAGCTTGTCCTCGAAGCTTCCCACGAGTATCAGCAGGAGCTGCGGCGCGCCACATGGCGTGGCCGAACCCCCAGCGAGCGGCTCATCAACGTGCTCAGCGCGATATTCACCTTCGCTCGGCATGAACATAGTTACTGGCGTATGGGTTTCCGGATGGTTCTCGCGCCCGAGAAGGAATCTCCCGTTGTCAATTATGTTGAAATTGGTCACGCCACGGAGCGGTTGCTGGCGGAGATCGTCCGTGAGGGCGTTCGGAGGAGGGAAATAAGAGGCGACCCTGAATTCATCGCGGGAGCTATTTTCGGCAAGGCCTTAGCTTCTATTATCAGCTATCTGGTCATCGGGGAGCCTCCCCTCGACCGATCGCTAGCGCGCCGGACTATCAATCTCCTCATCAATGGGTGCGGAGTCAAACCTACTGATCGGTAGATATTTATGGGAATCGGCAGACTTATAAGACCGGAAATCTTACTGCCCGGTACACTCCTGGCGACCATGCTTTACGCCGGGGACTTGGCTGAGCAGCCGGCTCTCACGCTCGAGCAGGCGGTGGCGCTCGCCGTGGAACGCAACCCCAAGGTGCTCATCGCCAGCGAGCGCACGGAGATGCTCAAGGGGAAGATCAAGGAGGTCCGGGCGGATGCGCTGCCGTTCCTTCGGCTTAATGGCAGCGGCATGCGCTGGCGTGACCCATCATTCCTGAACTCACCCAGCTTTGATAAGATCCCCCCGGAGTTTCTGGAGGCCTTACAGGTCGCCCCCGCCAACCTCTTCGATTACAACCTGAGCATCTCGCAGCCGCTGTACACCTCCGGCAAGGTGGGGACCGCCCTGAAGCTTGCCAGTCTCGAATCCGAAGGCACCGGCGTGGACCGTGACCGGGCTGAGCAGGACACTCGCCTGGCGGTCATCAAGGCATTCTATGGCTTGCTGCTGGCGCAAGGGCGGCTGGAGGCAGCTCAGGAGACGGTGCGCGAGCAGGAAAAGAGTCTGGAGATCGTGCGCGGCCGCTATGCGGCAGGAGTGGCGATGGAAGTAGACGTTCTGCGCTCGCAGGTAAGTCTGGCCAATGCTCAGCCGGACCTGATTCGCGCCGACAACGGTGTCCGGTTGGCACGCACCGTGCTTAACAACCTTTTGGTGCGTCCCCTGGACTTCCCCACCGAGGCGGTCGGCCGTCTGGCCTTTGAACCTCAGGCCTCCAAGGGTCTGGAGGAAGTCGTTCGCAGCGCTTACGCGCATCGTCCGGAGCTGCAACGAGCCCGCATCAATGAGCGGGAAGCGGAGGGGCAGCAAAAACTGGCCAATGCGGAAAACCGCTTGCGCCTGGACTTCAACGGCCAGTACGGCGTAAATAGCCGCTTGCCGTCTCACCTCTTCAATCACGAATTTACGCGCTTCATGTTTACGGTGAACGTAGGACTTCCCCTGTTCGATGGAGGCAGGCGGTCAGGGCTTCTTCAGCAGGCTGTTGCCAACCGTAAGGTGGCAGAGCTGACGCGGATCGACACGGAGAACTCCGTCCGGCTCGAGGCCCAAACGGCACTCGACGAGTTGGCCCGCGCGGAAAAGACCGTGGAGGCGGCACGGCTGAACGTCAAGCAAGCGGAGCGCGTGTTGACGATGATGCAGGGCAACTACCGCTACGGCGCTGCCACCACGCTCGATGTCCTGCAAGCGGAGACCGCTCTCTCGGTCGCCCGCTTGACTCTTCTCCAGGGGCTCTATGACCACACGATCGCGCGCGCGCACCTTGGCTGGGTGATGGGCCTGGACCCCGTCGAACAATTGCAGGCCGCGACGAAGCCGGAGGAGGCGCATGAGCAGGACACGAATTGAATGGAGCTGCGGCCTGCGGCTGGCGGGACTCGGCGTCGCGATGGCCGCGACGCTGCTCACTGCGGCGTGCTCCAAGCAGACGGCGAAGTCGATTGCGACCGCACCGACGCTGGCCGTGCGCGCGGTGCGTGTCGAGCCCCGGCCGCTCGACGTGGCCGTGGAAGTGACCGGCTCGGTGGTCTCTTCGGTCGCCGTGGATGTGAAGACGGAGTTCGCCGGGCGCCTCGTGACCATGCTCAAGCGGGAAGGCGATGCGGTCACGCAGGGCGAATGGCTGGCGCAACTCGACGACACGAACGCGCGGCTTTCGCTCGGCCAAGCCCGCGCCTCCCTCGACGTCGCGCAAGCGGGGCTCGAGCGCGCCAAGGTGGCGCAGGACCACGCCCGCCTGGAATCCGAGCGGGCGCAAAACCTCCTGAAAACCGGCGGGATCACCGACCGTGACTTCCAGGCGGCGCAGGTGGCGGACCGCGACGCCCGCGCGCAGCTCAAACTCTCCGAGGCCCAGGTCGAACAGGCCCGTGAAGCTCTGGGGCTCGCCGAGAAGCGCTTGCGCGATTGCCGCATTCTTTCGCCCATCTCGGGCGAGGTCGATCGCAAAGCCCTCAATCCGGGCGGCTGGCTCGATGGCAACGTGCTGCTTTATCGCTTGGTGGACAACCGCCGCCTGGAACTCGAAACCTATGTGGCCTCGTCCGAACTGGGGCGCGTGAAGAAAGGCCAAACGGTGCACTTCACCGTGGCGACCTATCCCGGCGAGACGTTTGAAGGAACGGTTTCGAACATCAGCGGCGGCGTGGACATGTTGAACCGGTCGGCCCGCGTGCGCGCCGCGGTTCCCAATCCCGCCGGAAAGCTCAAGGCGGGCATGTTCATCAAAGGGAAGATCGTCACCGGAACCAAGCGCAACGTGATCGTAGTTCCCGTTGATGCCGTCTGGCGGCGGGCCGGGCAAGCGCCCTTTGTTTACGTGGTCGAGAACAACCAGGCGAAAAAGCGGGAAGTCAGAACGGGCCAAGAAGACGCCGACGGCCTGGAGATCACCTCGGGGCTTGCCCCCGGCGCGACCGTCATCATCGAACAAAACCTCGAACTGGCGGAGGGAGTAGGCGTTACACCGCGATCATAAGTTATGTTTCTTTCCAACCTTTCCATTCGCCAGCCGGTTTTCGCCACGATGATGGTGGTCGCGCTCGTCGTCGTGGGCATCTTCTCCTACATCGAACTGAAGATCGACCTCTTCCCCAACATCGACATTCCGGTGATCAGCATCACAACGACTTATCCGGGCGTGGCGCCGGAAACGGTGGAGACGGAAGTCTCGAAGCGGATCGAAGAAGCAGTCAACCCCGTCGGCAGCATCCGGCACATCAGTTCGGTCACGACGGAGGGTATCTCGAGCGTTGTGGTGGAATTCCAGCTCGGCAAGAACATCAACACGGCGCTCCTGGAAGTGCAGAGCAAGATCAACGGCATTCGGAGCCAGTTCCCGCGTGAAGTCAAAGAACCGGTCATCCAACAGATCCGGTTCGATGAACTGCCCATTCTCTCCGTCGTCGTGCTCTCTCCGACGCTGGACGCCAAGGCGCTGACGACGCTCGCCGAGAAGGTTCTGAAACGGCGGCTGGAAAACATCTCCGGGGTCGGCCAAGTGCGGCTGGTCGGCGCGGCGCGGCGAGAAATTCAAATCTTGCTCGACCGCGACAAGCTGAAGGCCTACGGTCTGACCTACTTTGATGTCGCCGAGGCGCTGCGGCGCGAAAACCTCGACATCCCCGCCGGAAAGCTTGACCAGGGTCTGCGGGAGTCGCTGGTGCGCGTCGCGGGGCGCGCCAAGGAACCGCGCGACTTCAGTGGTCTGATCGTGACGGAACGGAACGGATTCCCGGTCACGCTCAGCATGCTGGGCCACGTTGAGGACGGCATTGAGGAGCAGCGCAGCTTCTCGCTGCTCGACGGCCAGCCCGCCCTGGCCCTGCAGATTCAGAAGCAGACCGGCGCCAATACCGTAGAGGTCGCCGACAGCGTGAAGGAAGGTCTCGCGAAGCTGCAAGCCGAGATGCCCACGGGCGTTGGGCTTCGCGTCGTCCAGGACAACTCGATTTTCATCCGCGATTCGGTGGAAGACGTCACCACGACGCTGATTCTGGGCGCCATCCTGACGGTGCTCGTGGTTTTTTGCTTTCTGAATAGCTGGCGCAGCACGGTCATCACCGGCGTGACGCTGCCCATCTCCGTCATCAGCGCGTTCATCATCATGCGGGCGCTCGACTTCACACTCAACGTCATGACGCTGATGGGGCTCTCGCTCGCCATCGGCATGCTCATCGACGACGCCATCGTGGTGCGCGAGAACATCGTGCGCCACATGGAGCAGGGCACCGACCACCTGACGGCGGCCATCGAGGGGACGACGGAAATCGGCCTCGCCGTGATGGCCACGACCTTCACGATCATCGCGGTCTTCATCCCCGTGGCCTTCATGGGCGGGGTCGTGGGCCGCTTCTTCTTTCAATTCGGCGTGACGGTCGGCTTTGCTGTCCTGGTTTCGCTTTTTGTCTCCTTCACGCTTGACCCCATGCTCTCCTCGCGCTGGTACGATCCCTCCATCGAAGCCGGCCGACGCAAGGGCTGGCTGAGCCGCGCGCTCGCAAGCGCCAACGAACGGTTCGAAAATCTCCACAATGTCCTGGGCCGGGGCCTCGGCTGGTCGCTCCGCCACCGCGGGGTGGTGATCGGCATCGCGGTAGGGTCCATTATCGTGAGCTTCGCCATCTTTGGCCGGCTCGGAACTGCGTTCTTCCCCGACTACGACCGCGGCGAGTATCAGGTGTCGTACAAGATGCCGCCCGGAACGACGCTGCGCGAAACAGCGGACGTTGGCCGGCGCATTACCGCGCTGCTGAAAGGCTACTCCGAGACGGCGTATTCGTTCGTGACCATCGGCGCGGGGGGGACCACGCCCGTTAACGAGGGTGCCGTCTACATCAAGTTGAAGCCGAAGCGGGAGCGCGCGCGGACGGACTTCCAGCTTCGCCAAGCGGTGCGAGGAGATTTGGTGCGCTGGCCAGGGCTGCGCTCCGTCGTCGGGGAAGTCGAATACATCGCCGGTGAGGGCCAGCCGCTGCAGGTTAGCGTCCGCGGCACGGATCTCGCCAAGCTGGACGACATCGCGGCGCGCGTGGCGGCCAACACCAAGGCCACTCCGGGGGCGGCCGACGTGGACTCCAGCCACGAAGATCCACGACCGGAGATTCGCGTGCGGCTCGACCGCAAGACGGCTTCCGATCTCGGCCTGGATCTCGGAACGGTGGCCTCGATGGTCCGCGGGCTCGTTGCGGGCGACGTCGTTTCGCAGTTTCAGGATCCGGACGGCGATGCCTACGACGTCCGCGTGCGTCTGGATGAAGATCAACGCCGCCTGCGCGACGATCTGGCGAACATCTACGTGCCGGTCATGAAAGGCCTGACGAGCGCGGGACAAGGCGTCCCGCTCACGCAGGTGGCGGCGCTGGAGGATTCCGAGGCGCCCTCCATCATCCGGCGTCGTGACCTGCTGCGCGAGGTGCGCATTATGGCCTCGACGCAGGACCGGCCGCTGGGCACGGTCGTTGACGACCTGCGCGCCCGAAACGGGCAACTTCAGCTCCCACCCGGCATTCAGATCAGTTACACCGGCCAGGCGGAGGATCTCGGGGAGACCTTTTACTATATCTACCGCGCACTGATTCTGGCCGTGATTTTCATTTATGCGATTCTCGCTTCGCAATTCCGCAGCTTCTTCCATCCGCTGGCCATCATGCTCTCGCTGCCGTTGTCGCTCGTGGGCGTGGCGCTGACGCTTCTCTTGACCCATGAAAATCTCAACATCATGTCCATGATCGGGCTCATCATGCTGATGGGCCTGGTCACCAAGAACGCCATCCTGCTCGTCGATTACGCCAACCGCCTCCGTCGCGAGGGCGAAGACCGGGCGCAGGCCCTCATCCGTGCCGCCAAGGTCCGGCTCCGCCCCATCATCATGACAACGACGGCGATGATCTTCGGCATGCTGCCGCTGGCCTTTGAAATCGGAGCCGGCTCCGAGATGCGCGCCCCCATGGCGCGCGCCGTCATCGGCGGCCTCATCACCGCGAGGCTCCTCAACTGGTGGAAGGCCGGAGCCCCTGCACCCCCCTCCACGGTTCTCCAGGAAGAGGAAATCCGCTAGCGCTCCTCCGCGCCCTCCTCTCAGAGATTTATGGAGCAGCCCGTCTATGCAACGGGGTTGGTGAGCGTACCGATTTTCTCGACAGTGACGCTGACCGTGTCGCCCGCCTGAAGGAAGACCAGCGGAGTGCGACCGACGCCGACACCTTCGGGCGTCCCGGTTGAAATGATGTCGCCGGTTTCGAGGGTGAGCGATTGTGAGATGTACCTCACCAGGTAGGGAATCTTGAAGATCATGTTGCCGGTATTCGAATCCTGCATCGTCTGGCCATTGAGCGTCAGCGTGATACGCAGATTATGGGGGTCGGGAATTTCATCGCTGGTCACAATCCAAGGGCCCGTGGGCGCGAACGTGTCGCAGCTCTTGCCCCGGAACCACTGCTTGTCGGCGGACTGCATATCGCGCGCGGTGACGTCATTCAGGATCATATAGCCCGCGAGATGTTCGTAAGCCTTGTCTTCAGAGATCTGCTTCCCGCCTTTGCCGATCACGAGCGCCAGTTCCGCCTCGTAGTCAACCTGTGTGGAATTGGGAGGGCGCACGATGGTGTCGCCCGGTCCGCAGATGGTGTTGTTGGATTTCAGGAAGAAGATGGGCTGACTGGGGACATCGCCGCCCGTTTCGCGCGCGTGCTCGGCATAATTGCGGCCCACACAGATGATCTTGCCGGGACGCGGAATCGGCGCGAGCAGGCGGGCGGCACCCAGCGGTGTGAAAAGGCGGTCGAGTTCGAGATCAGCATGAAAGTGCTCGACCACGCCGTCGAGGATCTGATCGAGTGCCCGGCGCCGCGCGTCACCCAGAGCCAACAGTCCATTTATGTCCTCGGGAATTGGGCCGGTGGTGAGAAAAAAGTGGCGCGCTTTGCTACGCGGCGTCCCGCCCGGAAATTTGATGATCGTGCGTTCAGCCACGAGATCAATCGCCGTGGGGACACTTACAATCAAGTCCCCCTTCACCACGCCCAAGCAGGGCTTGCCTTCGAGTTCAAAGTTGACGAGTCTCATGGTTTTGTGTGGGGGCGGGCTTCGTGCGCGCCCGCACATAGTCTACAGCAGAGCTGCCGCCGTCGTCAGCCCTTCGCCGCCGAGGGGCAGCCGATCACTTCTCCTCAAGGTCAAAGGCATAGCGGCCCGAGCCCACTTCCAGCGTGAGATTTCCCTCCGCATCCTGGCTCGCCCTGGCGACCCCGGGAGTGCCGGGCGTAAATTTCCCGTTTTGCCAAATGACCAGCCCGCCCTCGCGCAGGGTGAGTTCCGTCGCCTCGACCTCTTTGGGGACAACGACTGTCGCCGTGCTGTTCACAGGGACAACGACTTCGAGGGTGACCCGGCCGGGTGAGTGCTTCCAGGAAGAGGAGACCGTCCCGCGCACCGTTTCGACCGTCGCGCTCACCCCGGCGAGGTCGCGCACGATTTGGGGCGCGATGCGGATGCGCTCGTAGCCGGGCGTTTCCGGCGTAATCCCGCCCAGCGCCTGGTAGAACCAGGCGCCCACGCTGCCGAACATTGGGTGATTGTGAGAGTTCATCGAGGGCCCGGTTCTTTTCTCCCACAACTCCCAGAGCGTTGTTGCGCCATTGGCAATCATGTAGCCCCAACTTGGGTAGGTCGTCTTCGTCGCCAAGTCATAAGCGAGGTCCGCCTGCCCGATGCGGGAGAGAAGCGGAAGGAGGTATTTGACCCCGATGAAACCGGTCGTGACGTGCGAGTCGTTCGTGTAAACGATGTCGATGAACAGCGCCCTCCTCACCGCGCTCTGCGCCTCCTGTGGTACCAAATCGAGGAAGAGGGGCAGGGTATTGGCAGTCTGCGTCCCATTCGCGTAGAGGCCGCGCGGGGCGTTGTAGAACTCATGATGGAACGCCACTTTGATTTGCTCGCTCAGTTGTTTGTAAGCCTCGGCGTCGGCGGACTTCCCGAGCAAAGCCGCAATTTTCGCGAGAATCTGCACGTCATAGTAGTAATAGGCGTCCGAGACCAGTTCGCCCGGCGTGCGTTCGATGGCGACCCAGTCGCCGTAGTGGGAGTCACGTAGAACGTTGTCGGGAGCTTTCGAACGCAGGAACTCGACATACCTCTTCAGCCCTTCGTAGTTCTCCTCGAGGATGCGCCGGTCGCCATACTGCTCGTACATGTACCAGGAGATCAGAGGATAAGCGGCGCCCCAGGCCGGGTCGGCGGGCCGGCTGCCGTACTTGAACGGAACCGTATCGGTGATGGTGCCGTCCGTTCCTTGCACGTCGCGGATGTCGCGCACGAAGTTCGTATAGAAGGCCGCCATATCGAAATTGAGCATGGCCTCTTCCGCGGTCACCTGCGCGTCGCCCAGCCACCCCTGGCGCTCGTCCCGCTGATCGCAGTCGGTCGGCACGCTGTGCAGGTTGGTGCTCTGGCCCCAGTAGATGATTTTCTGAATAGCGTTCAGGGTCGGGTTGGAACTGGTGAAGCTGCCTGTCGCTTCGACCGCGCTGCGCACCAAGCGGCCGCGCAGCGTATCGAGACTGGGCGTGCCAGGATAGCCCGTCAGCTCGACGTAGCGGAAGCCGTGATAGGTGAAGCGCGGCTCCCAGGTCTCCACGCCCTCCCCGCGCAAAATGTAAGTGTCGCGAGACTTGGCGCGCCGAATGTTTTCGCGGTTGATCGTGCCATCGTCATAAAGCAGTTCGGCGAAGCGCAGCGTGACCGCCGTGCCGCGCGGGCCGCTCACGCGCAGTTCTGCCCAGCCGCTGAAGTTCTGCCCCAGGTCGTACACGTAGACGCCGGGCCGCGGGTTCGTCATCTTCACCGGCACCAGCGTGTCGATGACGCGAATCGGCGGCATCATCTGCGCGGAGAGTTCGCCCCCCGGCCCCTTCGTCGCCTGTGCCGCCGGCCACGCGGAATCGTCGAATCCCGCGCGATCCCAGCCAGGGGTTTCCAGACGAGCGTCGTAAGTTTCCCCATCATATATGCTGTCGCTCGTGATAGGGCCGCGGGCGGCTTTCCAAGCGGGGTCGCTCACAATCGTTATCTGCTTGCCTCCTTCCAGTTCCACCTGCAGTTGGAGCAGGAGCGCCGGCGCGGTGTACGGGGTCGCCAGCGGCGGGCCATACTGCTTGGGGAGCACCGCCCAGCCGTTGCCTAGCATCACCCCCACCGCATTCGTGCCCTGCTGAAGTTGCGCGGTGACATCGTAGGTGACGTAGAGGCTCCTCTTCTCGTAGGTCGTCCACGCCGGATCGAGAACGTTCGTTCCTATCTTCTGGCCATTGAGTCGCAGCTCGTAGTAGCCCAGCGCCGTCACGTAGGCGCGAGCGCGCACGACATGGCCGGGAAGCGAAAACTGCTTGCGAAGCTCGTTCCCGCCTGTAATCCATTGCGCCTTCCATTCTCCGGGGGAAAGCAGCCCCATTTCGAAACGAGCCTCAGGGCTGTACGGGCTGGCATTGCCCTGCGCATCCCAAGTGCGAACCTTCCAGTAGTACGTGCGGCCGCTCTCCAGAGGCTTGCCGCCATAGGCGACCTGGGCGGATTGGCCGGAGGCCGTCTTGCCCGTATCCCACTGGTCTCCTTTCGCCTGCGCGAGCAGGTCGGGCGCCGTCGCCACAAGGAGTTGATACGCCGACTGCTTCTCGCCGCGCTCCGAGTGCTGGAGCACCCAGGCGAAGCGGGGTTGGCGGGCGTCGACTCCCAGTGGGTTCGACAGGTACTCGCATCTCAGATTACTCGGGGGCAGGGGGCCGTCCGCGCCGTAGCCGGGCGGGCAGGCCCACTCGACGCAGGTAACGAAAGGGCTGACCAGAACAACCACTCGAAGGAAATCCATCAGTTGTCTCGTAGGGCACCTCTTATTCTCCGCCGGTTGTCCGTGGCACGGCCGGCGGTTCCACCTTTAGATCCTGAACATGTAGCCTAGCTTGACAAAGAACTGCCGCCCGACGGCGGTGCCCGGCCAGTCGCGGCGCGTGAGATAAGGTGGCGCGGTGGAGTTGAGCAGCAGGTTCTCGTAAGCGTCTGTATAACCGACGTAGAGTGCGGTGCCGGGGTGAAGCAGGTACGTCAGCAGCAAGTCTACCCCGAACCGCTTGCTCCGTTCGAGCGCGACCAGGGAGGCGTTCGGCAGGGCGGCGTTGTAATCAAGGATCAGCCGCAGCGACAGCTCGCGGTTGAACTGATAATTCACCTTCGAGCGCAGGATATGATTCGTGAACACCACCGGCATACCGGTGACGGACTCCGGCGCCCCTCCCGGTGATCCCACTTGATTTGCGGCGTGGGCCGCAGGGTGAGCCCCAGCACCCCTTCCGAATCCGCTGCCAGGAAGGGTTTCACGCCCGCTGCGGGATAGTAATTGATGCCGGTGCCCTGGGTGAAGGAAGAATTCACCGCAAACCACTTCGTCCACTGCGAGTTGAAGTAGCCGTTGGTTTGCTGCTTACGGAATTCAAGGTTCTGATATAACTCGTAAGACTGCGAGTGCTTCGCGCCGAAGGTCGTCATCCTGGTGAGCTCGAATACAAACTCCGGCGCTACTTGCCAGTCCAGCAATTGCCCCGCGTGATTCCAGTCCATCATGGCGCTCACTTGCGGTCCGTACCCGACGACCCGTCTTCCCTCTGGGCGCCAACGGTAGGTAAAGGTCTGCTGGACCTGCCGGATATCCACTCGCTGGATGAATCCCAGATCCGTACGAAATCCCGGGCTGCGGTCGATGTACCGGGTTTGGGAGGTGACCTTGCGGTCCATGTGGGTTAGTGCCGCAACGTAGGCCGGGCCTGCAAACCGCTGCCCATCAAGCTGCCGCGTGTTGCTGCCGATGGCTTGGGTCGCCAGATACCAGTTGCGCGGCAGCTTAAGCTGTGTGTCGAGCGCGTAGACCCGGCTGTAACTTCCCGCAAAGTCGGAGCTGGAGGCGAATATGCCAACGTACGATTCCGAAGCAAACTCGCGCATCACCCGAACCACGCCATCCGCTGCGCGGCGGCCGGAGTCAGGGGTGCTCGCCGAGACCATCCGCCCAGGCGCACGATCGTCCGTGGCCAAGGCACCCACAGCCCACCGGCCGTGCTTGCCGGTCATCCGTACACCGAACTGAGGATCGATGATCCGCCGTGAGAAGAAGAGTTGCTCCGGCGTGTTGAAGAACGCGGCGTTCTCAATAAACAATGGACGCTTTTCCGGAAAGTAGACCGCGTAGCGCTGGTTCACGGTCACCTGCGGTTCATCCGACTCGACCTGGCTGAAGTCGGGATTGAGAGCCACATCGACCGTGAAGGCATCTTTCAATACGGCTTTCGCGTCGAGCCCGACGCGGGCGTCATTTCCGGTGTGAATGCCGGGTATACCTGTGGCCGGCACATCGAGAAAACGCGAAGTTGAGAACATTCCGTAAGGAATAAATTGCAGATTGCGGCCCGGCGAGACCTTCTTGATGCCCTCCACGTGTCCCAATTGTCCGGTCCAGCTCGGCAGCAGGCGGCGCGTCATATAGGGCCACCAGGAGAATTCGTTGTTCCGGCCGATGACCCGGCCCAACGCCAGTCCCCACGTCTGTTTCTCCGTGTTAGGAAACCGCAGACTCCGAAACGGGATGGCTTCGTAGACGATATAGCCGTCGGGCAGCAGCCGTCCTTCAGAATACCAGAGCGTGTCGAAACTAAAGTCGTCCACGCCGTCGGTGGTAATCCCATCCATTTGAATGCCGTAGAGGTTGGCATCAAACCAATACGACCGGCGATGGTCATGAAATGTGTCAATGTTAACCGTGATTCGGTCATCATAGAGCAGGTCGTCGCGCCTGGCTCTGCGGGCGCGGATTTTTGTCGGGTCATCTCTGCAGATGAAGATCACGTACAAATTCTTGTCGTCGTAAGAGAGATACGCCGTCGTCGGCTGGCTGACCGGATCGCCGTCCCCAGGATCAAACTGGCGGAAGTCGGTGACAACCGTTTCCGCCTCGCGCGGTCTGCCGCTCAGAAAGTCCTCCAACTTCGGCGCGCGGCTGACGTGCGGAATCGCGAGGGTGGGAGTCGGCGTTGCACTCTCCCCCACGGCGTTGGAAGCAGACAAAGCCGCGAGCCCTACGAGAACTAGCAGCTCGGACCAGCGGAGTCGGGCGTGCAGGCAAACGCTCCTCTTCGGAGCTGGCGGAAAAGCTCGATCAGCCCGATGGGGTATGCGAACCTGTTCACTCTGAGCATAATCAACCCTCTCAAGTAGCGAGCGACAACCTGCCTCCCGCCTTGAGCTGGCTCGTCACTTTCCACTTATCACTCGTCACGGTTTTTCAATCTCTTTCCACCGCTCGCGAAAGGATTTCGGGGCCAGCGCCGGCAGATCGCGGCCATCCGTCCAACCGGAAGCCGGATACATGGGGACTCTGGCAATCCAGCCGTGGCGCGCCAGCAACCGCTGCCCCCAGCGGGCCAGGCGGGAGCCGAACGAGTAAACCCGCGGGCGTTTCATGGCCCACGCCCACAAACGCATCAACGTCCGCTCCCCGAGTAGCGCCCCGCGAGGAGAAGGCCCGGGCGCACGCTCCTGCACCTCACCTCGGAGATACAGAAGGAGGTCGGGAATATTGATCTTGACCGGGCAGACGTCGCGGCAGAGACCGCACAGGGACGACGCGAACGGCAGCTCGCGGGCGTTCTGGAGGCCCATCAGTTGGGGGGTGACCAGGGCGCCAATCGGCCCGCTATAAACCCAGCCGTAGGCATGGCCGCCGATCTTGCGGAATACCGGGCAACCGTTCAGGCAGGCGCCGCAGCGGATGCAATAAAGCATCTCGCGCATCTTTTCGTCCGCGAGGGTGGCAATGCGGCCGTTATCAAGCAGAACAACGTGCATCTCCTCCGGACCATCCTCGCCCGGCCTCCTCGGTCCGGTGAGCAGCGACGTGTAGACGGTCAGCTTCTGCCCTGTTGCGGAGCGGCCGAGGAGGCGAAGGAAGACGGCCAGGTCCGCGAGGCGTGGAATCAGCTTCTCGATCCCCACCAGCGCCACATGGACGCGCGGCGCCGTCGTCAAGAAGCGGATATTCCCCTCATTCTCGATCAGCACAACCGTCCCGGTCTCCGCCACGGCGAAGTTTGCCCCACTCAAGCCCAAGCCCGCGCGCGCGAACTTCTCGCGCAAAGTCCGGCGGGCGATCGCTGTCAATTGCTCAGGAACTTCCGTAGGTTCGGAATGCATCGATCGGACGAAGAGATCGGAGACGTCGTGGCGGGTCAGGTGCATGGCGGGGGCGACGATGTGCGCCGGGCGCTCGCCCGAGAGTTGCACGATGAACTCTCCGAGGTCCGTCTCGAAGGGCCGGATCCCCGCCCGCTCGAGCGCGGGATTCAACTCGATCTCCTCGCTCACCATCGTTTTGGCTTTCACAACTTCGCTCGCGCCGGCGCGCGCCGCAATCCCCGTGACAACGGTCCGCGCCTCCTCCGCCGATTCCGCCCAATGGACAACGCCACCCCGACGCTCGACGTTCTCGGCAAACTGCGCGAGATAGAAATCGAGATGGTCCATGATTTCTCGCTTCAACTCGCGCGCGCGCTCGCGCAACTGCTCGAAGCCCGGCACTTCGCTGACCGCCGCCTGACGGTGCGTGAACAGACGGAGAGTCGAGGAGCGATAGGCCTCCTGCAGCCGGCTGTCGCCGAGCACCTGCCTGCCCTGCTCGTGGATCTGATTGCTGTGAATAGTGTGTTCGCTCATCATTCTTAACTGTAGCGGCGGTCGCAGGCCGCCGCGACGTGAGATCACTTTTGGCTCGCCAGGACCTCGGCCAGATGCAGCGTCCCAAGCGGCAGCCCCTTGCGGTGGATCAACCCTGCCAAATGCATCAGGCAGCCGGAATCGTTCGCCACCAGATATTCGGCGCCGGCGGCCGCGACCGCGCGCAGCTTGTCTTCGCCCATCGCTACGGAGACTTCCGGAAACTTCACGCTGAAGGTGCCTCCGAACCCGCAGCACGTCTGATTGTCGGCGAGCTCCACGAGCTCGATGCTCCGCACCGCGCGCAGCAGTCGCCGCGGCTCCTCCTGGACATGGAGTTCGCGCAGCAGATGGCAGGAGTCGTGATAGGCGACACGGTGGGGAAAACTCGCGCCCAGGTCTTCCACCCTCAAGATTTTCACCAGGAATTCCGAGAACTCGAAAAGGCGTGTGCGCAGCCGCTCGACTTTGGCGAGTTTTTCACTGTCGCCCTGGAAAAGCTCCGGGTAGAAGACACGCATCATGGACGTGCACGACCCGGAAGGAGCAACCACATAGTCGGCATCATCGAACAGATCCAGAACCGTGTCGGCGACCTCCCGCGCTTCCTGGCGGTAGCCGGTGTTGAATGCCGGCTGACCGCAGCAGGTCTGCGCAAGGTTGAAGGTCACATCCACCCCCAGGCGCCGAAGGACCTTGACAACGCATTCGCCTACCTGCGGAAAAAACTGGTCGCCAAGACAGGTGATGAAGAGCGCCACGCGAAGCTTCGCCGTATTGGGAAAGTTGTTCACCAGCTTATTCCCTAAACATCCGGACCCTGCACCTGCCGCTCACCTATTCTGCGGACGCGCGCTCGGCAGGTCAAGCGCGGTGAGAAGGACTACCGACGCTACTGGATTTGCACGGTGAGGTCAAGAAAAGAACAATGAAGGCAAAGTGCGATTCAGCGCACGGCGCCGCCTTGCCAAATGATCCTTCCTCATTCACAATTCACCTGTCAGGAGAGGCATGACCCTGCGCGAACAAATTCGAAAGTTATTCCGGCTGTTCCTGCTTCTTACCGTTCTCGTGGCAGTAGCGCTCTTCAGCGCGATCACCACCATTCGGCTCACCATCCATGGTAACCAGGAAACCATGCCCAGCCTCGTGGGAATGACGCTGGCGGCGGCGGAGCGTACGGCCAGCTATAAGGGCCTGGTGGTGAAAGTCGAGGACAAGATCTTCAGCGCTCAGCGCCCTGCGGATCAGATCGTTTCGCAGCAGCCTCCGGCGGGCACCCGGATCAAAGTGGGCCAGCACGTCCACGTCATCGTTAGTCTGGGTCCGCCGCGGGTGGCGATTCCAAACCTCGTTGGCTCAAGCCTGCGCGCGGCGCAAATCACTGCAGCGCAGCGGGGGTTAACGGTGGGCAGCGTGGCGGCCATGCCGTGGGCGGGCAACGAGGCCGACCAGGTCGTGGCCCAGGATCCACCACCCGCGACGCCGGACGTTCACAGCCTGACAATTAGTCTTCTCGTTTCTCTTGGCGAGGCTCCGCCAGCCTTCCTCTGTCCAAACGTTACGGGCCAACCACTCGCCATAGCACGTCGGGAACTTGAGAAGGCCGGAATGAAGGTAGGAGAGATTACACCCCTCCCCGCGGCAAACACGCCAGCAGGTACGATCCTCTTCCAGACGCCAGCCCCAGGCAGCAAGATCGGCCCAGAAGCCGTCTTCAGTTTCCAAGTGAGCCAGTGAGAGTTGCCGTCGTGCTGGCACTTGGTCCTTTCAGAGTGCGCACCCCAAAGGAACTACTCGTCCTCCTGACGGTCCCCTAGAAAAGGCGTGAAAGCGATCTTTTCGGATGGTGAGACACAGACCTGAAGGCTCTCCCAACTATTGCAAAACTACGCTCTCCGGCACGATAACTGCTACACTCTGTCCGATAAGCCGGGCGTTTGGCCAAATTGTCTTGATTACTCGGCAATCGTTACTCTCTATGCGCGGAATCACCCAGCGTGGGTTTGCATTCAGGCACTTGCAGACAAGCAACCCGGATAATCACTTCCCGCTCAGAGGGCACCAAGCAAGCGTTTCACCTGCCATCCGGCTATTCGTAGCATGCCTGCTGGGCCTGGTTCCGCTGACCAGTGCGGCGACGGCTCGGGCTGCGGAAGACTGTCTCGCCTGCCACATAGCCGGTGGGGGGCTCCTCAACTCCCAAGGTAGAGACATCTCCGTCCATCCTGAGGCCCTGCAGAAAAGCGTCCACCGGGATTTGCGCTGCCTCGACTGCCACGCCGGGGCAGCAAAGCCTGGTCACACGGCCAAGACGGCTGCAGCTTCTTGCCAAGCCTGCCACAGCGACGTCCCGAACCTTTTGGCAGCGGGCGCTCACGCCATGGTAGGCGAGCCAAAGCATACCGCGACCTGCATCGCCTGCCATGGGGCTCATAACGTGATGAAGCCCTCGTCGCTGGGCGTCAAGCTCTGCGCCTCCTGCCATTTCACGGAGGTGAGCGAATACGCTAAGAGCATCCACGGCCGGGCGCATGCCAACATGAACGGTGATGCGCCCACTTGCCAGAGTTGCCACGGGGCTGCCCACGAGGTGCGCGTCGCCAACGATCCCAAGTCGCCCGTGAACAAGGTGAACCTGCCGGACACCTGCGGAAACTGCCATTCAAATCCCGCGCTGGCAGCCAAATACTTCTTTGCGGTTGCCCTTCCGGTTGAGGCTTACAAGCAAAGCGTGCATGGCCGGGCCATCCAACACGGAAACCTGAACGCTGCCTCCTGCAAGGATTGCCACGGCGTGCACGATATTCTCCCTGCCGACGATCCGCGCTCGGAAATCTGGAAGCAGAATGTAGCTGCGACGTGCGGCAAGTGTCACGCGGGTGTTTATGACACCTACAGGGAGAGCATTCACGGGAAGGCCGTGGCGGCTGGCGTTCTGGCCGCCGCCACCTGCACAGATTGCCATGGCGAGCACAAGATTCTGGCGCCGGGCAATCCCCAGTCGCCCGTTTACCTGATGAACGTCTCTCGCGCCACTTGTTCGCGCTGCCATGGCAACACCCAATTGATGTCGCGCTTCAGTGTTCCGGCAGCCCGGGTTCCCACATATGAGGACAGTTATCACGGCCTGGCCTCGCAGGCTGGCCAGCAGACGGTCGCGAACTGCGCAAGTTGCCACGGGGTACACAACATCTTTCCATCCAGCGATCCCCGCTCGACGATCAACAAGGCCAATCTGGGCAAGACGTGTGGGAAGTGCCATCCGGACGCTGGCCAGCGCTTCGCCATTGGCATGGTCCACACCCTTCCCGCCTCGACGACCGGCGGCAGAGTTCTCGGCTTTGTGAGAGCTTTCTACCTGATTGCCATTCCCCTCATCCTCGGCTTCATGGTCCTCCACAACTTGCTGGACTGGTGGCGGAAGGCCCGGCGCACCCTGGCCCGGTATCGGGCGGGCTACGGCGAGATGCGCATGAACCTCAACGAGCGCATCCAGCACTACCTGCTATTGGGGAGTTTCCTGATTCTGGCCATCACCGGCTTCTCGCTCAAGTACCCGCACGCCTTTTGGGCCGAACCGATCGTGCGGTGGGAGGGCAACTTCCCCTTGCGCGGCATTCTGCACCGCATCGCAGGGGTAGCGCTGCTCGCCGCGGCGGCCTACCACCTCGCTTACCTCGTCAAAAGCCGGAACGGCCGTCGCTGGCTCGTGGGGATGCTGCCGAAAGTCCGAGACGTTCACGAGGCGGTCGGAACGATTGGTTACAATCTGGGATATCGCAAAACCTTGCCGCAGTACGCGCGCTTCAACTACATCGAAAAGGCCGAGTACTGGGCTCTCGTCTGGGGCACCGTGTTGATGGCCGTCACGGGCATTTTGCTCTGGTCCCACGACTGGATTCTAGCGGACCTGCCTTACCCCATGTCGGTGCTCGACGTCACCACCGCGATTCACTTCTACGAGGCCATTCCGGCCACCTTCGCCATCCTCATCTGGCATTTCTACGCCGTGATCTTCGACCCCGATGTGTACCCGCTGAAGTGGACTTTCGTCACCGGACGCGCGCCCGAACACGAAGTCCGCGAGGAGGAAGGGAGCGCCGTACCTCCCGGGCCAGGAGCGGATGCCACGGATGTTATCGCCCCCGTACCCAAGGATCCGGCTGGCCCCGAGACCGGAGGGGGCGCCGAGGAGACTTCAGACTAACCTTCCGGATCACTGACCGGGGGATTTAGGAAGGGCGGCTGGCGAACTGGCACTCACCCGGGAAGTCCGCCGAGATCTGGACCAGCCGAACACCAGGTGATTCTCTAGTCAGAACAAGGGGCTCCCCGCTGGCGGCGGGGAACCCCCCTGGGAAAAAGCTTCACGATCCAGACGCGGAGGTCGGACCTAGTTGTTGCTGGGACTTCGCCTCCTGAATCTCGCGGACGACGGAGCGGCGGATCCGGGCGGCATCTTCGTAAACCGCCGTCATATCATCCGGGAAGCTGGTCGCCCACAAGCTGTGTTCATTGCTCCTGACTGTTTCGATTGCGGCCTCGGCTTTCGCGGCCAAATCCTGCAGCCTTGGCGTGATTCGATCAATCTCATGCTGTTGCCAAGGCAGTGCCGCGGCACGGAGCTCCTGCAGGCGAGAGAGGTCCTTGCCCATCGCGTTCACCTCGTGCCGGATAGCCACCAGATTATCGGACACGCTTGCCCAGTCGATGTCGCCGTATCGGCTGTGGATGACCGGCATATCAGATTCGTCCATCACCCAGAACGATCTGGCACTCACATCGCTCAAGAGCCGCGTGGTTTCACTAAGAGAGTCCCCAGTATTTGACAGCGCCCCAGGTCCGGAAGTCTGGCAAGGTTGCTGAGAAGCCAGGAGCCCGGCCGGGATAACCAACACCGCTGCCAACAGGAAAGAGATGTGATTTGCTAGACGCATAATCCTCCTTTCGAAACAGGAAGGTACCCCCCGCGGGCGGCGGGGGATCCCCTACCGAGACTAGGTCTCACGAACCGGACGTGGAAGTCGTGCCGGGTTGCTGGTGGGTTCTTGCCTCCTGAATTTCGCGGATGACGGAACGGTTGACCCGGAGGGCATCGCTATAGACAGTGTCCAAATCGTTCGGGAGGTTGGTTGACCAGTAGCTCTGTTGGCTGTTGTTGAGCAGTCTGATCGCAGCACTGGTTTGGGTAGCCATGTCCTGCAGCCGTGGCGTTATGCGGGAAATCTCCCTTTGCTGCCATGGCAGCGCCACGCGACGGATTGCCTGCAGACGGCAGAGATCCTTGCCCATCGCGTTGACGTCGGCGCGGATAGCCGAAAGACTGTCGCCGACGTAGACCCAATCGCTCATGTGCTCCCTGAGCAAGACTTGGGCATCAGACTGCCGAATCACGTCCTCCGATTTGGCCTCCACATCGCTCAGGAGCTGGGTTGCTTCCCGGGAAAGTCCCAGTTTTTCGACATTGCGGCGGATCCGGAGCCCTGGCAAGGCTGCTGAGCGGCCATGAGCCCCGCTGGCACGACCAGCACCGCCGCCAAAACATAAGTGATGCAGCTTGATAGACGCATACGCCTCCTTTTGTACTCCTAAAGGTCCAAAAGGGCGGAAAAGCGCCCTCGCCTTTCCGCCCTAAACCTTTTCATTTGAATCAGATGCAAGCGGATTCCGAGGGGTTGCCTGAATCCAGACTTTAAGTCTACATCGCCGGATGCCCGCGCCCGTCCGACAGAGGCGCAAGGGTTTCCTGGCTTGTCTCAGGGGAGGTCCGCAAACGGCATCATCAAAGGAGCTTGGGCAAGAAACGGCAGGTGTGCGATGTCAACCACGTCGGACAGCGCAGCCACACGTGTCGGCTCGGCGCCGCGGGAAGAAACCTGAGAGATCGGTCGCGACCGCATCATCAGTCGGCAGCCTAGTCCCCTCGAGTGGCGACAATCGATCGAAGCAACTGAAGCCGGTGCCTCTTCAAAGCAGGAAGGGGGGAACCCCGCCGGGCGGCGGGGAACCCCTACTGGGAATAAGTCTCACGAACCAGATGTGGAGGCCGGACCCAGTTGTACCCGGACGGCATCCCTGTAAACATCCGCCATGTCATTCGGCAGGCCGGTTGACCAATAACTCTGTTGGTTATTGTTGAGCAACACGATCGAGGCCTCGGTTTGGGCGGCCATGTCCTGCAACCGTGGCGTAATACGGTGAATTTCTCTTTGCTGCCAAGGGTCCGCCACGCGACGGATTGCCTGTAGACGGCAGAGGTCTTTGCCCATCGCGTTGACGTCGGAGCGGACAAGGGCAAGTTGGTAGCCAACGTGGGTCCAATCGGTCGTATAGTGTTCGTTGAGCAGGGTTTGGGCATCAGATTGTTGAACCACGTCTTCGGATTTGGCTCTCACATCGTTCAGGAGCTGAGTAGCTTCCGCGGGAAAGTTCCAGGTTTTTGACATTGCGGCAGATCCGGAACCCTGGCAAGGCTGCTGAGAAGCCAAGAGCCCCGCCGGGACCACCAACACCGCCGCCAAAACGTAAGTGATGCAGTTTGATAGACGCATACGCCTCCTTTTGTACTCCTAAAGGTCCAAAAGGGCGGCAAAGCACGTTCGCCTTGCCGCCCTAAGCCTTTTCATTTGAATCAGATGCAAGCATATTCCAGGGGGTTGCCTGAATTCAGACTTTATGCTCACATCGCCGAATGCCCGCGCCCATCCGACAGAGGCGCAAGGCCTTCCCGGCTAATTTCAGGGGAGGTCGGCGAACGGCATCATCAGGGGAGCTTGGGCAAGGAACGGCAGGCGCGCGATCTGCTCGACCGCCCGCGCCACGTACTTTTCTTGTATGGGCTCGAGAACCATCACAAACGGCAGGTGCTTCTTGGGCATGGCAGGCTCTTGCAGCACGGAATCGATATTGATGCCGTTACGCGCCAGAATGGCGCAAACCCGCGCCAGGATGCCGGGACGGTCGCGCACCACGAGTCGCAGATAAGCGCTCAGAAGGTTTTCTCCGGGTGGGGCCGTTTTCGCCTTCTGCCAGCGCGTGTAACCGAGCGGCGAAGTAGTGGCGCTGCCGGCCAGGATGGAGCGGGCGATCTCAACCACATCGGACAGCACCGCCACGCCCGTCGGCTCGCCGCCTGCGCCGCGGCCCGTCATGGTGGTGTTACCTCCCTTGTTGCCGACCAGCAGCACCCCGTTGATGGAGCCCATGACGTTGGCCAGCGGCGACGCCTGCGGGATCATCATCGGACGCACGAAGATTTCGAGACTCCCATTCTTCCTGCGCCGCGCGCCGGCGATCAGTCGGATGGTGTGATTCAAGCGCCGGGCGTAGGCGATATCCACTTGCTCAATGTGCGTGATGCCGGCCACGGGAATGCTCTCGACGCGCACGGCCTGGCCAAAGCACATCATGGCCAGGATCGTAATCTTGTAACGCGCGTCGTAGCCCTCCACGTCGAAGGTAGGATCACGTTCGGCGTAGCCCTTCTCCTGCGCTTCGGCGAGCGCCTCCCGGAACGAGCACCCGCGTCGTTCCATCTCGGTGAGGATGTAATTGGTCGTACCGTTCAGAATGCCATAGACCGCCGTGAAGTGCTCGCCCGCCAGACCTTCACGGACGGCGTGCAGGAGCGGCGTCCCGCCCATGACGCAGGCCTCAATTCCCAGATGCACTCCGGCGGCGCGGGCGCGCTCGGCGAGCTCCACACCGTATTCCGCCACGAGGTGCTTGTTGGCGGTCACGAGGTGCTTGCCGGCATCGAGCCCCGCCAAAGCCACCTCGCGCGCATGCGTGGTCCCCCCGATCAGCTCCACGACGACGTCGATTTCCGGGTCGGCGACCACCTTCTTCCAGTCGGAGATTACGGACACGGTGCGAGGCAGCCAGGAAACGTCCTTCTTCATCACATCGCAGACAGCCTTGAGCTCCAAGCGGCAGCCCAGCCGCCGCTCGACTTCGCCCTGGTGCTCGAGCAGCACCTTCGCCGTGCCGCTGCCCACCGTCCCGAACCCGACGATGGCCAGGCGAATCGCGCGCCTCCGCGTGCCACGAACCTGCACAGGCGCACCCGTCGGTCGACTTGTTCGGTTGGCAGTCATTCCCCTCCTCAGCGAATGCCGAATACAAAAACCGGCTCCCGCCCGTTGACGGGAGCCACCTACAAAACCCACACTGCGCGGATCGCCCGAGCCGAACAGGAAAACATGGAGGCCCTCCAGCCACGACCCAGTTGCGCATCAGAGGCGAGAGGGCCCCGAGAGGTTACCGCCCGCGGCCCTATTTCTTCTTCGCCGCCGCGGCGTGTTCACGCATCAGTTCTTTGAAGTCTTCCGCATTGAATGGGAAGTAGCGTGTGGATTGCTGTTTCGTCGTGCTCAGCATGACGTCCACGCGCCGGTTATTGGCGAGCACGATGGCTTGCCAGTTCTTCATGAGTTTCTTGCGGCCGGCCGCATCCAGGTTGGGATTATTTTCCACGAGCTGCTTGACTTCCTCTTCGCTCAAGTTTTGCTCGCTGCCGTAAGCCACGGTCTCCAGAGCGCCCGCTGGGATCCCCCCGTCGATGAGGGCCTGTTTCACACGCGCCGAGCGCCGTTCGGAAAGCGCTTGGTTCGAGGCCTTCGACCCGCGCCGGTCAGCGTGCGCCTGGATGATCAGGTGAGCCTCTGGCCGGGCCTCCAGGTATCGCTTGAAGCCCGTAGCGAGATCGGTGAGCGCACTCTGCTGGCTGGCGACGAGCCCGCCATCCGGCTCCTTTATGTTTGGCAGCGCCGTGGGGAAGTAGACGCTGTTCATCGCTAGGCGCGTCTCAAGCAGGGTCGTTTCTTCCACCGAAATGATCGGTTCGATGGTGCCGGTGATGTGCAATGCGGCGGTGCGGGTTTCCGAGCCGCCACAAGCGTTAGCAGCCTTAAGAGTGTAGGTCACCGTTTCGTCGACGGGGCCGAGGTCACTCTTCTTGGGAGTCGCCTGAACGGTCTGAGTCCCGCTGGAAGAAACCGCGCCGAAAGGATCGAGTGAAGCCGTATCGGCGCCTGAGGCGGACCAGGTCACCGTGGCACTTCCCTGCTCGAGCACTTTATCGCCCTTCCGATGATACCGAATCTCGGTCGGTGAAACGCCGAGCGACGCCTGAATGCCGCTGTTGACGTCCACGGTGGCGCTGGGCGTGGCCTTGCCGCCCGGCCCCGCCGCCGTGAGGGTATAGGCGGTGGTCTGCTTCGGCTGAACGGCCTGGTCCCCCGAGGCCGCGACCTTGCCGATGCCGCTGATCTCATTTTCAACGGCGCCTGAGGATGACCAGCTCAGCTTGGCTGATTCGCCGCAATTGATCTGCGCCGGCGCGGCCGAGAATTGCGCGCTTACCGGCATCACGGCCACGGTGGCGCTGGCTTGACCCGCCTTGAAAGGAGGCAGCGACTTCAACTGCTCGCCCCGCTGCCAGGGGATGGTCTTGCGGACGCCGCCTTTGTGCGCGTCAATGACTACCCGCTGGTTGGCCGGAACGTTCACGGAACCGGACCACACCTCCTTATTCCCGTCCAGCACCGTGAGTTGGTGGGTTCCCGCCGGAACGATCAGCTCCTGCTTCCACAACCACGCGTGATTGAACTCATCTCCGTGTCCCACGAAGTATTCCGGCGTCTTTCCATTCAGGAGGACAGCATTGCGGTTGACCCCTTCGATGGTGACGGCGCCCCAAGGACCATTCACCGTCCCCGGAATAGACTCAAGTGCGACGTCGATCGTCGTGGTTTTTCCAGCGGTGATGGAGACGTCGCGCGCCGCTGGCTTGTAGCCGTAATTGTAAAGCATGATCTTGTGCTGGCCAGCGCTTAGACGAACGGCGCTCCGCGCGTCGCGCATGGCTTGGCCGTCCACAAAAAGGTAAGCCTCGCGGGGATTGGCCCGCACTTTCAGCTTGCCTTCCTGCGCCGATGCCGGAACGACGCCGACAAGCAGGAGCAGCATACCCAGCACCGATAGAAGAATGGCTTGTCGTGATTTGAACATGTTTCCACCTCCCTGAAAAGAGCAGGAATGTTTGCTTTCGGCGGAACAAAATGTTTGGAACTGTGACTCCGTCGGGCTGCTAGTAAACCACAAATCCGGAGGGATTGCCAGCACAGGCGCCCTCAGTTGTTCTCACGCCGCCCGCCGGTATCTTGAGGCGGAGCAGCCAGTGCGGACGGTTGTGGGGATGAGGTGAGAATCTTGCCAGCCGTTTCCCGGTCACCACTCGAATTCGACCCGTGTGCGGCGCGCTGCGAACTCCTCGTAGGGCGCGACGCTAAGAGTCCGGATGTAACCGGGGCGGTCAGCATAAGCCAGGACGACGGTCAAGACGTTTTTCTCCCCTCCGGCATTGAAAAAGGGATCCGGCAGGTAGAAATCTTTCTGCGGGCCCACCGTCACATAACGGCCGACAAATCTGCCGTTGAGATAGAGCAAAGCATCCCGGGCGGCCTCGAAAGTCAGTTTCCAAGGAATTGTCCAACCAGTTGGCACGGCCGGCAGCGCGAACTCCGCGCGACACCAGGTGAATGCGGGAGCCAATTCACCCATGGCAGAGACCTCGCCCAGGTTCGCGGATTGCCAGCCGCTCGCGGGAGCCGCCGGATCGATCTCGTGCCCCCGGGCCGGTAACGGGAATCGCTGCATTTGCCAGGCTTCAATCGTCGAGCTTTCCTGCGCGCTCTTGCCCAAGCGGGCCGACTCGATACCGCTCAGCTCTCCGAGCTCCGGGCCGAAGTTGGGACTGCCGAAGCGCTCGTAGGCAATCTCCAGAAGATTGGAGCCGGGCTGCGCATGCTTTTCCAGAATAAACTCCGCATTCTTCTCGGCGTTCGACGCCTCTTCGACCAGCTCGCCATTCAGGAACACCTTCTTCGCATCGCCACCGAAGGTGGCCAAGAACATCTTCGCCTGACCATCGTAGGTGAACGAGGCGCGGTATTTGACGTACCCGTACGGGACCGGGCCGAGATCCTCGAGCGCGCGCAGAGGCCCACTGCGCCATTCTCCCGAGCCGGGATCGAATCTCTCGACCCAGAATTCAACTTGGTTGAGACCGAGCGACTGCACGGGAAGCGGCGGTGTGGTCACGCTCAGACTCGTCCTGCGCCACGGCTGCTCATATTGCGGTTTGAAGGGCACGCCGTCCAAGCGGCCCTTGTTGGGGGCCGGCGGCAGCAAGATCGTCATTTGGTGCTCACCGGGTTGAAAATCCAACTCCGCCCAGATGCCCTTGCCGTCAGAGCCGCTCGCCGCGAGCTGGTAGCTATCGGTGATGAAGGGCACCAACATCGGCTTCGGTTCTTCGGCGCCGGGAACGACCTTGGTGGGGAACTCCGCGGTCCACGAGCGCAGGGCGCGATCGCGAGGCACAACGACCACGAGCAAGTGGTTGTTGACCAAGAGCAGCTTCTCGGCCTTGTCCACCCTGACACCGAGCACCACGGACTCGAAGTCCTCGTCCCAGTAGTTGTAGAGATAGTCGCCTTCCACCTTCGGGGTTTCGGGAGATGCGAGCCCGATCTCCACCAGGCGGCCCGGCTCGTCGTAAACGATCAGGTAGTGCCGGTCGAGGAGAAGGCCGGCGGCGAGGACTTCCCCGGTCGTGTAGCGGAGCGTGCTGCCGGGGATGGGAATTTGCACGGGCAGCATCTTCATTTCGCGCGCGCCGAGCACCAGCTCGCCTTCGCGCGGCGCTGCTATGACGCGCCGAGTGGGGCTGGCTGGATCCTGGAAGTACATCTTATACCGCTGCTCAGCGTTGGCGTTCTCACGCACGAAGACGACGCCGCTCCGGGCGCCCAAACGTTGAGTGACGCTGACGTTAGGATTCGTCGATTGGGGAACTCCCGGGACCGCTCCCGTGCGAGTGAGGGTTTCTCCAAAGACCCCGAGCGCGGCCCCAATGCCGCGCGCGGCGTAGTACTTCTCCCATAAGCCTCCGGGCTCGCGCAGGGGCGCGGCATAATCGTACGTTGTGGTCAGGTTTTTTGCCGTCCAGTCGAAACTCGTTCCGCCGAAGCCCATGTAGTAGTTGAAATACGTCGCACCCTGCTCGATGACCGTTTTGGTCACCATGTTGAGCTGCGTGGCATTCACACCGTCCTGGTCGACGGAAAGCTTGCCCCCGAACTCGCTGAACCATCCTCCCTGCAGCTCGGTCACGCCCACCGGCGAGTCCGGCTCCTCCCGGCGCAACTGGGCGAGCTTGGGCGGAACTTCTTTCACGATGTTCCAGCGCGGGTAGAAATTGCAGGTGTCCATGATGCTCGCCATGTAGGGGTCGGAATTCTCTCGCGCTTGCTTGGTCCAGCAGGTGATGAGGGGCACGTTGATGCCCGCGGCGGAGCACATGTTGGCGAGCGCGCGAACGTAGGCCAGCTTCTGCGCGTCGGGAAGCTTCCAGTAGTCGTACTCGTTCTCCACCTGCACCATGATGACGGGGCCGCCGGTGGTGATTTGCTGACGCTGAATCACCGGCAGGACCAGATTGAACCAATGCTGCGACGACTCGATGCTTTGCGGGTCATTGGAGCGCAAGGGGAAGTGCTGGGCGGCAATCCAGTTGGGTATTCCACCTCGCTCCCACTCCGCGCACACGTACGGCCCCGGCCGGGCAATCATCCAGAGACCCATCTGCTTGACGAGCTGCACGAACTCTTCGAACTCGCTGAGATCCGCCTTGCCTTCTTGGGGCTCGTGGTAATTCCAAAAGACGTACGTTTCGATGGTGTTGAAACCCGCGCGCTTCAACTTCTCGAGGCGATCGCGCCAGAGCGCCTTTGGGCAGCGCGGGTAGTGGAACGCCGCGCTAAAAACAAACGTGTCCTTTCCCTGAATCGTGAAACATTTCGCGTCGTACCGAATGACCTCCGGGTTCTGGAAGCGCTCCTCTTCTTGCGCCAGGGGTCCCGCGCGCAGCAGCCGCGCGGAAGAAATCCCCAGCGTCCCAGCCAGCGGAGCGCTTAGGGCCGTCCTGAGGAAATATCGTCGAGAAGATTTCATGGTTTGTCAGAGCTAAACCTACTGCCGCCCTCCTCCCTTCTCGCCTTCTGATTGGAACCCGATCCGCCGCCGAGGCTTCGTGGGCGGGGTCATCAGTTCCCTGATCGCATCAAACACCGCCTTAAACTGGGCGTCGTATTTCTTCTCCATCTCCTCCAACTTGCGTGCCAAATCGCGATGCGACGCCAGCATCTCGCGCAATTTGACGAATGCTCGCATAATGGCAATATTCACCTGCACGGCGCGCTCGCTCCGCAGGACGCTGGACAGCATCGCCACACCTTGTTCGGTGAAAGCGTAAGGAGTGGCCCGCCTTATCCCTCCCCAACTTGAAGTCACAAATTGTGATTTCAAATTGGCAAACTCGTTTCTCGATAGCTGGAACATAAAGTCTTTGGGAAACCTGCTGGAATTGCGTTTGACTGCCTGAATGAGAACCCGCGGCTGGACCTCATAGAGCTCCGCGAGGTGAGAACTGAGCATGACCCTCTGCCCGCGAATCACCAAGATGCGACCCTCAATGTGCTCTGCCGGTATAGCCACGATTGAGGTCGCATTTTGCGACTTCAAACCCCTCATTATTCACTCCAACTTGTCCGTCGCTTGCAGGCTTCGACAACTTGCGCCTACAAGCTCGTTTGAGGTAACAATTTGCGACCTCAAAACTGGAGAATTATACGTCAAGTCGTAAGTGGCCAGATATCAGTGAACGGGGAAAAGATTGCGAAACTGGAAACTGGAAAATCGAAACTCGAAGAGCGGCAGTCCTACGCTTTCAACTCTCGACTCCTCGACTCTTCCCCGCTTGACTCCCACGTTATGCCGGGTTCTAATCCGTTTTGGCGCAAGGTCGCCGACGCAGCGTGGGGGGGACCAATGAAGAGCGATCAGAGCATCATCCAAGCGACAGTGGCGCATGCCTTGTCCGGCAAGGGCGCGCACGCGGCTGCGAAGAATATCTTTGAGGGACTCGACTGGGAGCTGGCCGCCGTTCGGCCCGAGGGCGCTCCGCACTCGCTTTATCAACTACTCGGCCACATGACCTTCTGGCAAGACTGGGTGGTGAAGTGGCTGGACGGCGGGAATCCCCCGGTTCCCAAGCACGCCGCAGGAAGCTGGCCGAAGGACACTGCGCCCGCGAGCAAGCAAGACTGGGTGCGAGCGGTCAAAGCCTTCCGGCGCGGCCTGGAAGGGCTGGAACGCCGGTCGCGCAAGGGAGATCTTCTCGCCAAGCGCGGGGAGCATACCCGACTGGGAATGCTTCATGCCATCGCCTCGCACAACAGCTATCACCTTGGGCAGGCAGTTGTTCTACGAGAGACGCTCGGCGTGTGGCCGCCACCGTCGGGCGGGCTGACGTGGTGAGGGGTGGCGCCCTTCTCGCACCTAGCGGGGGTTCACGACAAAGGAGCTAACCTCTGGAGGACGCTCGCACGAATGCCTTTCGGTTGCAGGCCGTGTTTTTCGAGCAGCTCATCCGCAAGCCCTGATTCACCAAAGCAATCACGTACACCCAATCGCAGGAGCGGGGCTGCCGGACGAGTCTCGGCCAGACACTCAGCCACCGCGCTGCCCAGTCCTCCAATGATGCTATGCTCCTCGACCGTCACAAAGAGGACAGCCCGGGCGGCTGCGTCTTTGATCAGCGCCTCGTCGAGGGGTTTGATCGTCGACACGTTGATGACGCCTGCTTCCACGCCGTCGTGAGCGAGATCTTCCGCCGCGGCTAACGCCTTCGCCACCATGTGGCCGGTCGCGGCGATCACCGCCTCGCTCCCCTTGCGCAACCACTTGGCTTTGCCAATTTCAAAGTGATGATCGGCATCGAATATAGGCGGCGTAGGATAACGCCCCAGCCGCATGTAGGCGGGTCCGGGCCAATCGGCCAAGGCAAAGGTCGCCTGCCGCGTCTCGATATCATCGGCTGGCGAAATGATGGTCATGTTGGGCAGGCCCCGCATGAGTGCAATATCTTCCAGCGATTGGTGGCTGGCGCCGTCCGGTCCTTGGGTCAGGCCGTAGCTGGAGCCGACCAGCTTGACGGGCAGCGAGGGATAGGCGATCTGCGTGCGGATCGGCATATAGCAGATGCCCGTGATAAACATGGCGAAGCTGTTGCAGTAGGGAATCAGACCACACGCCGCCATTCCCGCGGCCGTGCTCACCATGTCGGCCTCCGAGATGCCGACATCGAAGAAGCGATCGGGAAAGGCATCCCGAAACAGGACCGTACGGGTGGACTTGTACAGATCCGCATCCAGGACGACCACTTCCGGCCTCTGCTCGCCTAACTCCAGCAAGGCCTCACCGTAAGCGAAGCGCGTCTCCGTCGAGTCTCTCATTGGGCTTGCTCCTTGAGTGCCAATTCCAGTTCCGCCACTGCCTGGCGGTACTGTTCCTCTGTGATGGGAGCGTTGTGGAAGCCTGCCTGCCCGGCCATGAAGGACACACCCTTCCCCTTCACGGTGTGGGCGATAATCATGGAGGGCTGGTTAACCTGCCCATCGGCCCAGTCCAGGGCGTCGCAAAGGGCTGCCATGTCGTGCCCGTCGACCTCCTTGACAGCCCAGCCGATGCTGGCCCAGCGTGGTGCCAGGGGCTCCAGAATCTTGCCACACTCGGTTGCATCCATGGCCTTCAGCCGGTTGCGATCGATGATGGCCACCAAGTTTCCCAGGCACTGCTTGACGGAGGTCATCGCTGCTTCCCACACTTGCCCCTCGTGCAGTTCACCATCACCCAGCAGACAGTACACGCGATAAGACCTCTCCATCACCCGGGCGGCTAGGGCCACACCATTCGCGAAGGAAAGTCCCTCCCCCAGAGCGCCTGTGCACGCCTCAATCCCCGGGGTGTAGTGCATAGCCGGGTGTCCCTGGAGGCGGCTGCCGAGGTACTTCAAGGTGGCCAATTCCTCTAAGGGGAAGACTCCTAACTTAGCCAGGGCCGCGTATTGGGCGGGCACCGAGTGCCCTTTGCTCATGACGAAGCGGTCCCGATCGGGCCACTTCGGGTTGGCGGCGTCGTACCGCATCTTGTAGAAGTAAAGGGCGGTGACGATATCGGCCGCGGAAAGCGAACCCCCAAAGTGATGGGCTTTGTTCGGGCCCATCATACATACGATGCGCCAGCGCATCTCCGCTGCCTGGCGGCGTAAGGCATTGATCTGAGATTGAGAAGTCATAGTTTCTCCCCGCGAGTCCGGGCTGCCACGTGCGCTAGGTCCTCCAGGATCGTGATCACGGCGGAATGATCCAGGTCGCCACGGCCCGCGGCCATCAGAGCCGCGAACAGTTCGTGTGCCAGCCCCGTGGCCGGGAGTGGGACATGGAGGCGCTTGGCGGTCTCCATGATGATGTTGAGATCCTTGTAATGAAATCGGCTTCTAAAACCCGGCTCGAAATCACCCTGGATCACACGTGGCCCGCGCACATCCATGACCCGAGTCTGAGCGTATCCCCCACTGAGCACCTTGAGAATAACGGCCGGGTCCACTCCAGCCTTGGCGCCCAGCACAAACGCCTCCGCCATGCCGATGAAGTTCAGCGCAACCTGGATCTGATTGCACGCTTTCACGGTCTGGCCGGCGCCCTTGGCTCCGCACAGCGTGATGGTCTTGCCCATCACTTGCAGAATAGGCATGACCTGATTGAGGAGCTTCTCCGAACCCCCCACCATGATCGATAAGGTCGCGGTTTTCGCTCCCACTTCGCCGCCGCTCACGGGCGCATCCAGGCAGTCGACTCCTCTTTTCTCCAGCTCCGTGGCCACCTTGACGGCTGCGGCCGGCGCAATACTGCTCATGTCCACGTAAACGAGACCGGCGCGGGCAGCTTCGATAATGCCGCCTGGACCGAGAGCAACCTGTTCCACATCCGGAGAGTCAGGCACCATCGAGATGACGACGTCGGAGCGGGAAGCAACATCGGCAGAAGTCGCGCCCCGAGCGGCTCCTCGGGCAACGAAGGGTTCCACGGCTTCGGGCCGCAGGTCATGCACGGTGAGCGAATAGCCGGCATCGAGCAGGTGCCCGACCATATGTTGACCCATAATTCCAAGCCCAATGAATCCAATTCTTGGTTTCATCGATATCTCCTACAGAAAAACACAGATGGGCATCGTCTCAGGGGATGAGGACAACCTTCAGCAGCCCCGAATTCCTTTGGCGTAATTTTTCGAACCAGGCAGCTCCTTCTGCTAACGGGGCGACCGCGCTAATCAAGCTATCCACGTTGATGGCCCCCCGCGCCATCAGGTCCAGACAGGCAGGATACTCCCCCGTGGATTGGCAGGAACCATAAAGTGTCAATTCGCGGGTGACCACTCTCTGCAAGGGTAGAACGGCGGTCGGGGAGACGTTGCCAATCAGAGTAAGCGCGCCACCTTTGCGTAAACATTCGAAGGCAATCTGAACGGCAGGGGGCGTGCCGACCGCCTCAAAGACCAGCTCCGCCCCGCCGTCCAGGCGTTCCTGGACTTGATTCAAAACATCAGGAGCATCCGCCCGCAGCCCCGCATTCGCACCAAGCTGGCACGCCAGATCGAGTCGGTTCGGCAGCAAGTCGATAACGATGATATGACCGCAGCCGGCAGCCCGCAAGGCTTGCACAAGCAAGAGCCCAATCATGCCGGCACCCACAACCACCACGCGGTCATTCAGCTTAATGGTTGGCCGGCCAACCGCGTGGAGCGCGATCGAAACCGGCTCGACGAGGGCAGCGCGCTCGAAGGACAGGGCGTCGGGCAGGCGATAAACACACTGCTGGGGCACCGCGACATATTCCGCAAAGGCGCCATCCTGGCGGAACTCGCCACAAGAAACACCCAGGACGCGCCGGTTGTCGCACAGGTTGATCTTGCCCTTCCGGCAATAACGGCATACGCCACAGTAGATGTTGGAATCAAAAGTGACGCGCTCACCAGGCTGCCAGCCGCGGGCCTGGGAGCCGACTTCAGCGACAACCCCGGCCGCTTCGTGTCCCATGATGACGGGAGGGATTCTGCGTCCGGTACTGCCATCCAGGCCGTGGACATCGCTGCCACAGATGCCGCAAGCCTTGACGTTCACCAGTAATTCGTTCGGGCCGATGGCAGGCTCCGCCACGTCTCTGCATTCAAGCCGATTGTATGCTTCCAATACCAAGGCTTTCACGGACGTCGTTCCTGTTCTGTGCCGGCTCTTGCAGCGTTGGGGGGCAAAGGGCGCCAAGCGACGATAGCTCTGGTCACCCTACTCTTTCCGCCACCCGCTCTCTTTTAAGCGCGAGGGAGTATACACCAGTCCGCCTGCTTTCGACCCGTTGCCGCGCAGATTCTTCTCCTGCTTGCCCGTGCGGCCGAGCAGGGTGCTAGCAACCTGCGACCGCCTCATTGTTTGAGGTCACAGATTGTGACCTCAAAACCGGAGGATTCTATGTCAGGCAGTCGGTGGCCAATGGCTGCTGGGCGCAGCTAGAAAGTGGATAATTGACGAGCCCGCCTCGCCGCGCTTATTCATTGGAGAGCATCTTGTTGTAGTCAGCGTGAGAGCCAATCCAAAACCAGATGATGCCACCCTCGCAAGTAATTCCCAACGCGCGGTAGCCGAGTCCCACGCGCACGGACCAAAAATCGTCAATGCGCTTGAGATGAAGCGAGGGATGTTTGGAGTCACCTTTGAGAAGCTGAAAATTCTTGTCGGCGAGATCGCGTACAGCCTGAGGAAGGCGCCGATAGTAGGCCCAGAATTCAGGGCAAGCAAAGTGCTTCAAAGCGGTGTGCAATTCCCGGAGTCGAAGTCCTTCTTGGCCTGACGCGCCAGTCGGTCGAGCTTCCCGGCCTTGACGTCAGCTTCCAACTGCTGGTCCCACGCCCCAGCCTGAAACTCGGCGAACCAGCTCGCCAACTGTGCTAACTCGTCCGGAGTGAGCTCGCCAATAGCCTCTTCAATCTCTTTGATACTCATCGACAACAGTATAGACTCGCTCCGGTACACCTTTCAAGCAGCACGCCGAAAAGCCCGCACTCCTCAGAAGGCTGCGGAGTTACGACAAGAGCCATGCGCACTGTAGATGTGACTCGTCATTTGTGTGCAGGATTGTAGAATATGCCCGTCTACACTTGAGTTCACATACTGTGGCCTCGGGTAGGGGCGGCCTCGGGCCGCCCGCGGGAGGGTGGAGCCCTCCCCTACCGTCCGAAGCTGCGCAGGTGCCAGTCTTCGGCGAACAAGTTGAAGAAACCTTCCTTGTAGGGATGTTTCTTGATGAGATCCTCGTTCAGTTCCACGCCCAGGCCGGGCTTCTCGGGCAGCTCGAAGTAGCCGTCGCGTGGCACGGGGCAGCCGGGAACCGCTTCGCGCACCCAGGTCTCGGAAAAATCGTCGAAGCACTCCTGCACATTGATGTTGGTGGTGGTGAAATCGAAGTGGACGGCGGCGGCCGTGCACACGGGGCCATTGGAGTTGTGCGGCGCCACGGTCATCGAACGGACGTCGGCCATGGCGGCGATCTTCTTCATCTCCAGCAGGCCGCCGGCATGGATGGGGTCGGGCTGCAAGACGTCCGGCGCGTCCGATTCGATGACCTCGCGGAAACCGTAACGCGTGAAGCAGCGCTCGCCCGTCGCCACCGGCACGTTGACGTGCTCGGCGACTTTCTTGAGTGAAGGAATGTCCTCCGGCGGGCACGGCTCCTCGATCCATGCGGGCTTGTAGGGTTCGAGCATGTGCGCGAGCTCGATCGCCGTGGCGGCGCTGAAGCGTCCGTGCATTTCGACAAGAACCTCGATCTCCGGGCCCACGGCCTCGCGGATGGCAGCGACCAGCGCGACCGACCGGTCCTTCTCCGCGCGCGAAATCTCCAGGCCGCCCGCGCCGAAGGGATCGACCTTGAGCGCCTTGTAGCCTTTCTCGAGGACGACCGAGACGCGCCTGCCGAATTCCTCGGGCTTCCGCTCCACCGTGTACCAGGCGTTCGCGTAGGCTTTGATCTTCTCGTGGCAGCGCCCGCCGAGCAGCCGCCACACCGGCTGGCCGAGCGCTTTGCCCATGATGTCCCAACAGGCGATTTCGATACCGCTCATCACCGAGGTGGAAATCACCCCGTTGCGCCAGAACTCGTTCCGGTACATCCGCATCCAGAGGTCTTCGATGTTGAACGGGTCGGAGCCGATCACGTGCCGCCGCGCCGCTCCCTGCAAATAACCCAGTACGCCTTCTTCGCGATTCTGTACGGTGCACTCGCCGATGCCGTGCAGTCCTTCGTCGGTGTGGACCTTGATAAACACCAGATTCCGCCAGGCCGTCCCCAGCACCAGCGGCTCAACAGCAGTGATTTTCATTCGTGTTCCTCCCAACGGGCACGTGAATTCCCTCGCACCCCGATTCAACGGGCCAAGAAGAGGTGGCAAAGGTTGGAAAGAAATAGTTTAGCGACGAATCGAGGAAACGGGAAGAACAAAAAGTCGTGGTGCCTTCCGGGCTGCGGGAGGACCCGTGGCAGGATGTGACCGCTGCCGCGATTAGTTTCTGGCCTTGAGGTAGCGATCGAACCACTCCACGGTCCGCCGGATGGCATCAATCTGGTTCTCGCGCTTGGCGAAGCCGTGGCCTTCATTCGGGTAGTAGTGGGCTTCTACGGTGCGCCCTTCCTTCTTGAGAATGTCCACCACCTGCTGGGCCTCTTCCTTGGGCACACGAATGTCATTGTCACCTTGCAGGACGAGGAGAGGAGCCTTGGCGTCTCGGATAAAACTGATGGGTGAGGCGGCCTCGTACACTTTGCGGTCCTTTTCAGGATCGCCCAGGAGCGACCGTAGATACTGGTTAAGCAGCGGATCAGAGTGTTTCAACATCGTAAACCAGTTGATGATTCCGTAGGCTTCCACCGCGGCGCCCCACACTTCCGGGGCCTTGCCAATAGCCATCAGGGTCATGAATCCGCCGTAAGAACCGCCCGTGATGCCGATTTTCCTGGGATCGACATATCCCGTGGCCTTCAGGAAATCGACGGCGTAGAGTTCGTCCTTCAGGTCTCCGCCGCCCAGGTCTTGATGGTTGGCCTTCTGGAACTCCATTCCATACCCTGTCGAACCGCGCACGTTGGGCGCAATGCAGATGTAACCGCGAGAGGCCAGCGCCGCCACGTCGGTGTTCCAGTAATCCACCATCTGTCCCGTCGGGCCGCCGTGCGGAACGACCAGTGCGGGGTTGCTGCCATCGCGCTTCAGGTTGAAGGGCATCCAAAGCAGGGCGCTGATGATGCTACCGTCAAAAGTCTTGTAGTGGACGATTTGTGAGGGCGGAAGCTGAGCGGACCGCAGACTGGCGACACTGGAAAAGGTGAGTTGGGTGGCGTGGCGCTGGGCGAGATCGTAGACCCAAAGGTCGCCGGGCTGCGTGGAACTTTCGTGCGATGCCAGCAGGCGGTCACCTTGCGGCGCGAAAGCCGTGGGATTGCCCGTGAAGAAATTGAGGCCTTCGGGCATGGAGATTCTCTCCGCCCGGCCGGTCGCCCGGTCCACGAGGTAAGCATCTGTGCGCCCATCTTCGTTGAGGATATAGGTGAAGAGCTTGCCGTCCGGGGAGAAATCCCCCGCGAATGCCTCCCACTTCGTGTCGGTCACCCAAGTGAGCTTCTTGGTCGCCAAGTCGAGTGAGGCGACGTTTTGATAGCCACCCTTTTGGTTCGAGGTGATGAGCAGGGTCTTCCCGTCGGGCGAGAGCGAGGAACCGTTGTAGAGCACCTGGCCGCTGTGAGGCGTCAGGTTCTCCGTCGTGCCGCTCGCCAGATCGATGGAATAGACGTCCGAATCCGTGAAGCTGACCTCCATGCGGTTGGCGTAGATCACTTTTCCATCCGGGCTCCAAGCCACCACGCCCCACAGGCGATTCTTGGCGGATTCATGGGTTAGTTGCCGGACTTGCCGCGTCTGCCAGTCCAGCAGGGCAACATCAATCACGGAGGATTCTTTGGGCTTGTAGGCGAGTGCCAGCGTCTTCCCGTCCGGCGACCAGCGCGGCGCTATCTCGCGGATTTGGTCGGTGTTCGTCAGATTGATGACTTCGCCCCCATCGCTGGGAACCGCATAGAGGTCGTGCATCTCGTTCCCGGCCCGGTCCTGCTGATAGACGATCCACTTGCCGTCCGGCGACCAGACGGCGCTCGATTGCACGTCATCCGATTGCGTAAGCTGAATCGGCCAGCCGCCACCGGAGCTGACTTTCCAGAGGTTGAAGCGCCCAGACATGTCCGTGGTAAAGACTACCTGCCGACCGTCCGGCGACCAGGAGGGGCCGAACACGCTTCGCGTGTAGTACAGGTCATCGATGGGTACGGGATGCGCTGCCGGGTTGGAAGCTGAGACCGCCGACTGGGGATCGGTGATCTGGCGGTCGCCCGGACCGGAGGCGCCCCAGAGGAGTGGTGCAGCGAGGAGCATCAGGCAAGTAAGGCGGAGTTTCATTGCGCCCTCCCTAAACCAAAGGCAGGAGATTGCATTGGCGGAATTACAGCGTGATTAAAACGCCGTACCCATGCCGTGTCAAGGCTCGGGAAAGTGGTGTGCGACGAGAAGACGAACAGGGTGGGAGATGAAGAGTGGGCTCCGCTTCCAGCCTGGACAATTGAAGATGGTTGGCCTTCGAATGCAAGCCGTCAAATGTTGGGGTCTATGGTGGGGAGGCGGGCAATGAGAAGGCCCGCCCTAGCTCCGCAGTCAAAGCAAGCTTGCACGCGATGAAGGGCAGGGCAGCGGTCACGAGTGGGGCAAGGCCTATGCGTAGTACTGCGCGTTCTTCTCAATGGCCGCCTTGAATTGCTCGGGGACATCGTCCAACGCAAAAACCGCCGACGCCTCACAAACCGGCACGCAGGCCCCGCAATCAATGCAGTTCACCGGGTCAACGAAAAGCTGGGCGGTTTCCGCGAACTTCTCCTCGTCCTTGCGGGGATGGATGCAGTCAACCGGGCATACCTCAACACACTTCTCATCTTTGGTGCACTGTTCGGTAATTACGTAAGCCATGGGGCTTCACTCCTTCTCGATTTTCCGGTGCGCCCTCGCCGCACGACATCTTGTCCCACACCGGCCACGCCAAACAAATGGACAATATCGCTGAGCAATTCGCTGCCCAATTGCCCGTGGCGCCCCTCGAGAAGCAAAGTCCGCCTGGCAGAAAGCGTTTGATGAAAAAGGGCTTAGCGGTAGGGCAATGGGGTTGCCCATCCTCACGAGGAGCGGCCATAGAAGCTCCGACAATATTTCGCTTTCAATGCAGACCAAAAGGGGCTTATCACCCAACAGGAAGCCGGAAAATGGGGTCACCCGCTTTGAATATGACGTCAACCTGTTCCGATCTCGGAATGGCGCGCCTGAGCTTCAATGTCCGCGCGGCTCCCTGCGGTATAATCCCCGGGTCTTTCCCGTGTAGCGCATCCGAAACGAGGATTCATGGCCAAGATTCTCGGCGTCATTCCCGCGCGTCTCGAATCCACGCGGCTGCCGCGCAAGGCCTTGCGGCTGATCGCCGGACAACCGATGATTGCCTGGGTTTATCATCGCGCGCGGCCGGCTCGTTCTCTCAGCGGCCTGCTGATCGCGACAGATTCCCAGGAAATCCAAGCGTTCTGTCGCGCGAGCGGCATTCCCGTGGCCATGACCTCCGCGAGCCACCGCTCCGGGACGGACCGAATCGTGGAAGTGATGGACCGCGAACCCGCCGACATCTACGTCAACATCCAGGGCGACGAGCCGATGGTGACCTCGGAGCACATCGAGTTGATGCTGCGGCCTTTCCGCGAGAACCCCGCGACCCGTGTCTCGACGCTGAAGGTACCCATCGCTACCGAGGAAGCGCAGAACCCCAACAACGTTAAGGTGGTAACGGACGGGAGCGGCCGAGCGCTTTATTTCTCGCGCTCCCCGATCCCCTTCGACCGCGAGGCAAGCGGCCTCGCGCGCTACTACAAGCATCTGGGGCTTTACGCGTACACGGCCGAGGCCCTCGGCATGTTCAGCAAGCTGCCGCCCTCGGAACTCGAGCAGGCGGAAAGGCTCGAGCAACTACGCTTCCTCGAAAACGGAATCGCTATCACCGTCGTTGAGACCGCCCAGGACACGATTGGTGTGGATACGGAAGAGGATTTGAGAAAAGTCGAAGAGCACTTCCTCCGTGCGGGCGTAACCTTATAGGAGGGACGGCCCGATGTTCCTCCGTCTACGCTCCCGCCCTCATGCCACCGGTTGCGCAAAGCCAGCCGGATAGGTTCGCTGGTAAGGTTTCCGTTCGCGGTAGGAGCGGGCGAGCTCGAGATAAATGCCGAGGTCGCGGTCGAGGTCGGACTGGGTGCCGTCGAAGTAGAAATTGCGGATAGGGATCCCGCCATAATCCTTGCTGAGCTTGGGATAGATCGATTCGGTGACGATACCGTTCATGCAGGTGAAGGGGCTGATATCGATAATGCCGTCGACGCCCTTCCTGGCGAGGTAGGCGGACTTGCCGACGCTTAAAACCATCTCACCCAGCGCGCCCTTCGAAGGCAGATACGGCTGGGCGAGATCAAGGATTTCGCGGACGTCCTCCGGCTCTTCGTAGCCTACAAAAACGTCGTGAAAGGGGGCGGTCAGGGCATGCTCGTCCGAGATTTGCACGTGGGAACGGATCCTGGACTTGAGCATATCGAGCGAGAAGCCTTTGCCGCGCAGCCGCAGCTTGCGGACTTCGTCGGCGTTGGTGTAGGCCACCCACTCCGCGATGTGGCTCAGCCAGCCTTCCGCACCGAAGCCCTCCAGCCGGCGCACGAGGTCTTCGTTGGAGAAAGTGTTCAGACGGCAGAAAATCTCTCCCACGACGCCGATCAGGGGGGTTTCCGGATCGTAGTACGCGGGCACGCGTCGGAATCGCTCCCGCGCGCGGGTCAGCGATTCTACCAGCGACAGCATTTGACACGGGGGCTCGCTGCAACTGCCCTCGAGCGTCTTGCAGAAATCCTGCAAGCTTTCGTTGAATGCCGCCTCCGCAGCGCCCGGGACGGCCTCGTAAGGCCGCGTTCTGAGCAGTGCGCGCGAGAGGACGTCTCCCCCCACCAGGGCGCGCCAGCCTCCCCGGACAAAAGCCGGGCCCACGTCGCCCAGGTCGGCGTAACCATTGTCACTGGTGGGCGAGAGGACCTGGACGTCGCCGTAGCCGGCGTTGCGCAGCATCTTCTTCAGGAAGGGCGCGTACTGGCCGAACCGGCACGGTCCCTCCGCCGTCGGCATGAAAAAGACCGCCCGCTGGGGGTCAAAGCCCGGCTGCTCGACGATGCGCAGGAAATCTCCTACGGTGACGATCGCGGGGTAGCACTCGTCGCCACGCGTGAATCGGCGGCCCAGCTCGCGCGTGCGCTCGTTCGAGGGGGGCGTCGGCTCCGCGTCAATTCCCAGCCAGCGGAAGACGTGCGCAAACGCCAGCGAACTGGCATCGGGCATCCGCGGGATGTAGATCTTCTTCCCCGCCAGCGGATTGTTCGGGCCAACTTTGCGGCTCACATGCTGATGGCCGAAGGCTGACATCGCAAGAATCCTTTGCTGTCGAGATAGGCCTCGCAGCGCGTAATGAAGCCCGCGTCATTCGAGTGGCCGTCGAACTGCAAAACGAGCGACGGCTTGCCCGCGGCGTCGTCGAGATACGACTTGATGTAGGAGTCCGGCCCGCACTTGAAGTTCGTGATGTACACCAGGTGCAAATTGGGATGGCGGCTGGCAATTTGGGCCGCAGCGAGGATCCGCCGGCCGGAACTCCAGTACATGTTCGGATTGACGCCCGAGACGTCCTCGACGTCGAGCGGCAGGAAGTCGAGCGGGAGGACGTTCGCGCCGTAGATGGAGCGCAGCTTGCGCGGGATATCGCAGTTCACGCTGCGATCGTAAATGTTGTACGGTCGCCCGATGAGCACCAAACCGGGCTGGCCGGTCGAGACCACTTTCCGCAGCGCCTCGCCGCCGGCCTCGTGCAGCGCTTCGGTGAACGCTCCCTGCGCGGCATAAGCGGCCGTGACCGCCCGATCGTTCCTGTGGCGGGGAATCCTTAGCACCTGGCCAGCGAACTCCCCGAGTTCCTTCGCAACATGCTTGTGGCCGTACCGGAAATAAACGTTGGGCGCCAGGATTTTGTCGCGCACCGCCTCGAACTGCGGCACGGTGCGGAGGACGAAGGCGAGCGTCTGGTTCCACGGGCAAAGGTGGGAATCGACCCTTCCGGGCGGCCCTTCGTAATTGACGGCATTCGGAATCAGGACGTAGTCGACGCCCTTCTCGATCAATTGCATCACGTGGCCGTGCGCCACTTTGACGGGGAAGCAGGGCTCGGCAACGGTCAGCTCTTCGCCCACCGAGGTGATCTTACGGTCGGTCGCCGAAGAGACAACCACGTCGAAGCCCAACTCCTGAAAATACGCGCACCAGAAAGGGAATCGGTCGTAAAAGAACATCGTGCGCGGGATGCCCACGGTCGGGCGCTTGCCGCGGGGGGGAATCCAGGCCTCTTCCAGCAGTTTGTCGCGGTACTCGATCAGGTCCTCGATGACGGGCTGGCGGTCCGTGCGCGCGCGCTTGCGGAACTTGTCGGAGCACTTGTCGCCCCAGTAGCTCTTCTGCCCCTCGATCACGAACTCCTTCATGTCGCAGTAATTCGAGCAGGCGTGGCAGACAAAGTCGCGGGTCGTAAAGTTGACGCGATAGAGCGAATAGCCTCGGAAGCGGCTCGGTTGGTCGGTCCCCTTCATCCGGTCGCGCGCGATGAGGGCCATGCCAATCGCCCCGATCACCCCGTTATGCGGCGGGACGATGATGCGCCTCTCAAGGATCTGCGAGAACGCCGCGGCGACCGCGTCGTTGTATGCCGTCCCGCCCTGGAAAAAGATGAC